>NZ_MSDP01000022.1:0-20531 GCF_001937155.1 Salinicola sp. MH3R3-1
CGAGCTACGAGCTACGAAAAGGGCCAGCGACTGACGTCGCTGGCCCTTTTCTCGCAATAAGCCCGTGTTAGCTTTCGCGGCTCGCGGCTAGTCGGCGTAGATCATCTTCTTGGTCATCCCTCCATCGACGCTGATGTGCTGGCCGGTGATGAAGCCTGCCTTGTCGCTGGCGAGAAAGGCCACCGTGGCGGCAACGTCGGCCGGTTCGCCGACCCGCCCGACCGGATGCTGATCGCGGTCGATATCGCGATGTTCCGGATCGTGGCGCTGACCGGCCTTCTGCCACGGGCCGGTCTCGATCCAGCCGGGGCAGATCGCATTGACCCGAATGTCCGGTCCCAGGCTGATGGCCAGGGCATGGGTCATCGACAGCAGCCCGCCCTTGGCGGCGGCGTAGGATTCGCAGTGCGGCTCCGACTGCAGTGCGCGAGTGGAGGCGATATTGACGATGGCGCCGCCGCGTCGGCGCAGTCCCGGAACGGCGGCGCGCGTGCATAGGAAAGCCCCGGTCAGGTGGCTCTCCTGCCATCGCCGCCAGTCCTCGAGTGCCAGCTCTTCGATCGGACCGCATACCGGGTCGGCAATGCCGGCGTTGTTGACCAGCAGGTCCACGCCGGTGGATTGATCGTTCTCCAGTTGCCAATCCGACAAGTGGTGGAAGGCTTCCTTGACCTGCAGCTCGTCGCCGACGTTTACCACCATGGCCAGCAGCGTGGCCTCGGGATAGGTCGCGTCGAGCTCTGCCACCGCCTCTGGATCGCGATCCAGCGCGGCGACTCGCCAGCCGTCCTTGAGCAGTAATTTCACCGTGGCGAGCCCGATACCCTGGGCACCGCCGGTAATGATGGCGAGGGGAGTGGTCATGATCGAAATTCCTTTTCTGGCGGCGTCGAGCCGCGGTTCCCTGTCGTGCACGGTGCCATCGAATCCGGCAGTCGTCTTCATTGTCCGGAGTCGCTATCGGCGATAAGTTCCCAGCGAAGCTAGGTTTCAAGCGGACCTAAGTTTCCAGCCAACCTAGATTTCAAGCGGGCCTAAGTTTCCAGCAGACCTAGGTTTCCAGCAAGAACGTCACCGGCCCGTCGTTGACGAGCGCGACCTGCATGTTCGCGCCGAAACGTCCGGTCGCCGTGTCGGACCAGGACTGGCGGGCCTGTGCGATCAGATGATCGAACAGGGCGCGGCCCTGTTCCGGGGGCGCGGCGCTCGAGAAGCTCGGACGTAGCCCCTTGTCGGTCGCGGCCACCAGGGTGAACTGGGAGACCAGCAGCAAGCCGCCACCGACCTGCTGCAGATTACGATTCATGCGGCCTTCGTCATCGGCAAATACGCGATAGTTCAGTAGCTTGTGCAGCAGACGATCGGCATGCGCCGGAGTGTCGTCGGCGGCCACGCCGATGAGTGCCAGCAAGCCCTGATCGATCTGACCGAGGAGCTCGCCGTCGACACTGACCGAGGCCTGGCTGACGCGCTGGATCAGGGCTCGCATGACGCTGTGGCCTCCCTCGGGGCAGTGATGGATAGTTGCAACGAAGACTAACACGCTGGGCCAAGGACGAAATGATCGAGATCAATAGCGGGCAAAGCATTATTGAAAAGCGCCGCGAATAGAACGTATGTTTATGTTACCGGCGCCACGTGGCTCGCTGCTGTGTTCGGTGTGCTCCAGCAAGAAAGAGGCTGAATCAGCAGATCGAGTACGCCGTGCAACGGCGATTGTCATGATGCAATAAAGCCTTTGACGCCCGGCGCTTGGGAGGTGCTACTATCCAGATAGACCCCGCTATCACGAATTGTCATGTTTTTGGCCAACCGAATCATGACAATGTCGACGCGACCCAGCCAGACGGCCGTGACGACACCGGCGGCCATGACGACAAGAGATAGGGCACCGCCACCGATAATTCGATTCAATCGTCGACCTGCCGACGCGGGTCCGAACCTTGCAGACGGAGATTTTGAACGATGCGACATAACATCAATAAAGACGTCACGACTCAGCGCAAGAGCGTTACCACCCTCGGTAGAAGCGTTACCACGTTGATCGCCGGTTCCGTCCTGTCCTGCCTGGCGGTCGGCGTGGCGCAGGCCGCTTCGCTCCAGGAAATCAAGGATTCCGGCTCGGTCAAGATCGCCGTCGCCAATGAAATCCCCTACGGCTACATGGACATGAGCGGTGAAGCCAAGGGCGCGGGCCCCGATGTCATCCGCCATATCATGAACGAGATGGGCGTCGACGATATCGAGTGGGTCACCACCAACTTTAGCTCGCTGATTCCGGGGCTGCAGGCGAATCGATTCGATATCGCCGCGGCCGAGATGGCCGTGCTGCCGGATCGCTGCCAGCAGGTGATCTACTCCGAGCCCAACTCTTCCTATGGCGAAGGCCTGCTGGTCAAGCAAGGCAACCCCAAGGATCTGCACGCCTTCAGCGACTTCGTCGACGGCGACGGCAAGATCGCGATCATGGCCGGGGCCGATCAGCTCGACATGCTGCAGGCGCTCGGCGTTCCCCAGGACAACATGGTCACCATCTCCAGCAATGCCGATGCGATCTCGACCGTATCGACCGGCCGGGCCGACGCCTACGCCGCGACCAGCTTGACGGTCAGCGAACTGGCCGGAAAGAGCGACGATGTCGAGCCGGCCGGTGAGTTCAAGGATCCGGTTATCGATGGCGAAGAGGTACGTAGCTGGGGTGCTTTTGCCTTCAACAGCGACAACACCGAGCTGCGTGACGCGGTCAACGAAGCGCTGGAGAAGTACAAGCAGTCCGACGACTGGAGCAAGACGCTGATGGGCTACGGCTTCAGCCAGGCCGATGTCGACGGCTCCAGCCATCACACCACCAAGGAACTCTGCACCGCGGACTCCTGAGCGTTTCCACAGCCAGGCCTGTGAGCTCGATCTGATCGCGGACGTCTGATCGGTGGCCATGGCGAAAGCCCTGGCCATCGCCATCAAGCATCCGCGACGTCATCGAACGGTGCCGATAGAGTCGGCGCCGTTCGTCAGGTCGTGTCCGAACCCGTTACTGCGGAGTCTTCCCGATGGAATGGACGAGCTATCTCGCCCCTCTGGCCCAGGGCGCATGGGTGACCGCGCAGCTCACGGTCTACTCGACGATCCTGGGCGGTCTGTTTGCCTTCGCGTTCGGTCTCGGCAAACTTTCCCACAACCCCTTGCTCAAGGGGTTCAGCGTTGCCTATATCGAGATCTTTCGCGGTACATCGTTGCTGGTGCAGCTGTTCTGGATCTACTTCGCGCTACCTATCCTGGGACAGGCGATCGGTCTCGATCTGCGCTTCCCGCCGGTGGCAGCCGGGGTGGCCGCGCTGGCACTGAATATCGGCGCCTACGGGGCCGAGGTCGTGCGTGGCGCGGTGCAGGCGGTACCCAGGGAGCAGTACGAAGCGGCGACTGCGCTCAATTTTACCGGGCGCAAGCGGCTGTGGCGGATCACGCTGCCCCAGGCAATTCCCGAAATGATGCCGACCTTCGGCAATCTCGCGGTTCAGAATCTCAAGGATACCGCGCTGGTATCGCTCATTTCGCTGGGCGACATGGCCTTTCGTGCCGAGCAGATTCGTAACTTCACTCAGGATAGCGTGACCGTCTATACGCTGGTGCTGTTCATGTATTTCGGCATGGCGCTGGTGGTCACTGCGTGCATGAAACTGCTGGAACGCTACGTTGGCCGCTGGCGCGCGGCGGGGAGATAACGCATGTTTTTCGGCATCGAATGGGATACCAGCAGCCAGTGGGCTTTCGCGGTTTCGATCTTTCCGATTCTGCTGCATGGCCTGGTAATAACACTGGAGGCCACCGTCGTCGGCTTCTTCATTGCGCTCGCGTTGGGGTTGGTGCTGGCGGCGCTGAAAAGTGCGCCGACACGCTTCATCCGCTGGCCAGCCAAGCTGTTGACGGAGTTCATCCGCGACACGCCGCTGCTGATCCAGCTGTTCTTTCTGTTCTACGTTCTGCCCGAGTTCGGGCTGACGCTGCCGGCCTTTCTGACCGGCGCCCTGGCATTAGGCGTGCAGTACAGTGCCTACACCTCGGAAGTCTATCGTGGCGGCCTCGAAGCGGTGGCCAGCGGTCAAAGGGAAGCGGCGCGGGCGCTGAATCTGGCTCCGACCAGAACCTTTACTCACATCATTTTGCCGCAGGCGATTCCGCGCATCATTCCGGCGCTGGGTAATTACCTGGTGTCAATCATGAAGGATGTGCCGGTGCTCGGCGTGGTTACCGTGCTGGAAATGCTCGGCGTGGCTCGGATCATCGGCGACCGTACCGGCGGTTATCTGATTCCGCTGACGATGGTTGGCGGAATCTATCTGATCCTGACGATCATCGCTTCTCTGGGTGTGCGCTACCTGGATACCCATCTGCCCAAACGAGGCCTGTCTCTCAAATGAACAATGCCACGGAAATTCGCGACGCCACGGAAAGCAGCGACCCGATCATCAAATTCGACAAGGTCGTCAAACGTTTCGGCGACCACGTGGTACTCGACGAACTCGACTTCGGGGTTCAGCGCGGCGAAAAGGTCACCATCATCGGCCCATCCGGCTCCGGCAAGTCGACCGTGCTGCGGGTCCTGATGACGCTGGAACCCATCAACGATGGCGTCGTCTATGTCGGCGGCGAGCCGCTGTGGCATCAGCGCCGCGGCGACGAGCTGATCCCCGCTGGCGAGCCACATCTGCGCGAGATGCGCAGCCATATGGGCATGGTCTTCCAGCAGTTCAATCTGTTCCCGCACATGACCGTGCTGCGCAATCTGACCGAAGCGCCCGTGCAGGTGCTCGGCATCAACAAGGCGGAAGCCAAGAAGCGTGGCATGGAACTGCTGGAGATGGTGGGCCTCACCGATCAGGCCGACAAGTATCCGCACCAGCTCTCCGGCGGGCAGCAGCAGCGGGTGGGGATTGCCCGTGCGCTGGCGATGCGACCCAAGGTCATGCTGTTCGACGAGCCGACATCGGCGCTGGATCCGGAACTGGTCGGCGAGGTGCTGAACGTCATCCGCTCCCTGGCCGACGAGCACGACCTGACCATGCTGCTGGTGACCCACGAGATGCACTTCGCGCGCCAGGTTTCCGACCGGATCTGCTTCTTCGATCAGGGCCGGATCAAGGAGCAGGGCAAGCCCGAGGATATCTTCACCGCGCCGAAAGAGGAGCGCACCAAGGCTTTCCTCAAGGCCGTGCTCGACCCGGACGATTGAGCATCGGTGTCGCGGGCTGGAGGCGTCAGCGTCTGGCGCGCCGTCGAGCGGCCTCGCGGCGCCGATCCAGCCATTCCATCGACAGACCCGATGTCATGCCGTGGAACAGTATCGACACGAGCACGATGAAACTGACCAGAGTCCAGGCGCTGTCGATCTCGCCGAATGTCTGCTGATTGGTGGCGTAGGCGAGATAGTAGAAAGATCCCACGCCACGGATGCCGAACAGGCTGACGACCGCTCTCTCCCGCGATTTCATTCGTGAGCCGATCAGCCCGATCATGCCGGCGAGCGGCCGGACGATGAACAGAATCGCCAGGCCGACGCCGGCCATGGGCCAGGTCAGCCCGTCGAGCACAGGGCCGACGAGCGCGCCGCCGAACATCACCAGCAGCATCATCATCAGCAGCCGCTCGATCTCCTCGGTGAAGTCGTGCAGGCGGATGTGATAGTCGTGGACCTCCTCCTGGGTACTCCGCAAGGCAAGCGCACCGACGAACACGGCGATGAAACCGTAGCCGTGAATTGCCTCGGCACCGGCGTAGGTCACGAAGGTGCCGCCCAGCGCCACGAAGCCCTGACCGGTGCTGGCCAGCGATAGGCGTCCCGAGTGGAACATGAACATCGCCAGTAGCCAGCCGAGTAGCCAGCCGGCGCCAGCGCCGGCAAGGATGCGCCAGAGCACGTCCACCGTGAACCAGTGCCAGGTCCAGTCGCCAAGCGTGAGGCCGTGAGTGGCAAGGGCGAGGGCAAGATAGGTGAACGGAAAGGCGAGACCGTCGTTGAGTCCGGCTTCCGAGGTCAGGCTGCGGCGCACGCCGTCGCTGGTGCCGGAGCGCGGCGGCCCGACCTGAACGTCGGCGGCCAGCACCGGATCCGTCGGCGCGATCACCGCGCCCAGCAGGACCGCTGTTGCCCAGGGGAATCCCAATGCCAGGGCGCAGAGCATCGCAGTGGCGGCGATGGTCAACGGCATGGTAATGCTGAGCAGACGGCTGGTGTCGGCCCAGAAGCGCCACTTGAGAGGATCGTCGATCCGTAGACCCGCCCCCGCCAATGAAATGATGACAGTGAGCTCGGTCAGTATCTCGGTGATCTGCGGGTAGTTGCGAGGCTGCAGTCCTTTCTCATTGATCAAGGCAAAGAAAAGCGCGCCGATGGCGATACAGATGATTGGTAGCGACAGTGGCAGTCGTTTGATCAGCACCGGCACCCAGGCGACCAGCAACATCAGGATGCCAAAGCCGCCAAGAAATATGATGTGGGGGTCCATTCAGGCAACGATCTCCCTAGGTGATAGCTCGGGGATCCATTCCCGAGTCTTTATCGAGCGCGATGGCAAGTTACCGTCATCCGTTGCGAATGAGGCCGCCATGCGCGTCGGAAGAGATAGCGTAGAGGGTATTGGGCGATCTGCCCGGAGAAATTCACTTCATCCAGCGCGATGCGCTACCACCAGCGGTGAAAATGGTGCGGCGGCCCCTGTCCCTGACCGACGTTCAAGCGCCCGCTGGCTTGCAGAGCCTGGTGCAGCCACTGCTTGGCCGCGTCGATGGCGCCCTCGACGCCGCTATCGCCGGGGGGCAGATGGGCGAGGCGGGCGGCAATTGCCGACGACAGCGCGCAGCCGGCCCCATGGAGATTACGGGTCGTCAGACGCGGCGCCTCCAGCCAGCGTTGGCCGTCCGGCATCCACAGCAGATCGGGGCAGTGCGCTGAAGGCAGATGGCCGCCTTTCAGCAGACCATAACGCGAGCCCAGAGCGACCAGCCCCTCGATCATCATCTCCATCGCCTGCGGCGTCCGTGGTACATCGGCGCCGAGCAGCGCCGCAGCCTCCGGCAGGTTGGGTGTGATGACATCGGCGAGCGGCACCAGGACTTCCCTTACCGCCTGCAGGCCGGCGTCGTCCACCAGCCGGTCACCGCTCTTGGCGACCATCACCGGATCGAGCACGATCCAGCGTGGCCGGCGCCTGCCCAGTGCCTCGGCAATCGTCTCCGCGACCTCGCGACTGCTGACCATGCCGATCTTGACCGCATCGAGGGCGACGTCGTCGAGCAGGTTGTCGAGCTGGGCGCGGATCATCCGGGCCGACACCGGCTCCACCGTCTGGACTCCGCGGGTGTTCTGGGCGATCACGGCGGTAATCACGTTGGTGGCGTAGGCGCCGTGGGCGGAGAGCGTCTTGATATCGGCCTGCAGGCCCGCGCCCCCGGAAGGGTCCGAGCCGGCGATCGTCAAGACATTGGGAATCGGGTGAGAAAGCATGTGCTGAACATTGCAAGGGGTGTCAGAATGGCTAGCCTAATGTAAAGGCCTACATTTGCCTAATGGCAGTACCGTCCTGCGGTCTATAAATTGGCGCCCCGGGGATAGTCAGAAGTTTACGTAGATGACGGAGCCCGGCGTTGTCCGCCTCGAAGGAGGCGCTATCCGATGGGTAGCGGAGCCGCGATGGGACGATTAGCAGGCTTGTTACTACGTCGTTGTCGTGTAAAATCGTAAACTTACGAACCTGTCAGTTTCGACCCGCGTCGTCGTACGTCGAGGTTCCGTTACTTCCGCGAGGGAACGCATGTCCGATCAGGCCTCTGGATGGATTGCCAGCTACTGGGCTACCGGGTTGTTCGTGGTGGCTGTCGTGGCACTCTGCGGGCTGATGATCGGGGCTGCCAGCCTGCTGGGCGGCCGTAGCCACGGCCGCAGCAAATCTCTTCCTTTCGAATCCGGTATCGTTGGTGCCGGGTCCGCGCGGCAACGCTTTTCGGTCAAGTTCTACCTCGTTGCCATGCTTTTCGTGATATTCGATATCGAAGCCGTTTACCTGTTCGGCTGGGCCGTCTCCGTGCGCGAGGTGGGCTGGACGGGATTCGCGGCAGCGGCTGTCTTCATCTTCATTCTGTTGGCCGGCCTGATCTACGACGCGCGCGTCGGCGCCCTCGACTGGGCGCCGCGCAAGCGCGGACACGAAAACGCGCCGAGAGCGCGAGAACTGGCCGCCGTACCTGGCGTCGATCGCCAGGTCCGCCGAGAAGAGAAAACGCGTTGAGCCGGGCATCAATGATCGCCCCGGCGATCGCGACAAAGATAATGATGGGAGTCTGGCGCCCGTGACTGACCAGTGCTTCCGCGACCGTTTTCCTATCTGGTTTGTTGAGGCTCACTATGCAGTACACCCTGACCCGCGCGGAGGGAGACGATTCCGCGGCTGATCGCTATCCTCTCGGCCAACGCGAGCTTGTCGATGATCCGATGAAGCAGCAGGTTCATCGCAATGTGTTCATGGGCAAGCTCGAGGACGTGCTTCACTCTGCGGTGAACTGGGGGCGCAAGAACTCCTTGTGGCCGTACAATTTCGGTCTTTCCTGCTGCTATGTGGAGATGACCACCGCGTTCACTGCCCCGCACGATGTCGCACGCTTCGGCGCGGAGGTCATTCGCGCCTCTCCGCGGCAGGCCGATTTCATGGTCATCGCCGGTACCTGCTTCGTCAAGATGGCGCCCGTCATCCAGCAGCTCTACGACCAGATGCTCGAGCCCAAGTGGGTGATATCGATGGGTTCGTGCGCCAACTCCGGCGGCATGTACGATATCTACTCGGTGGTTCAGGGTGTCGACAAGTTCCTGCCGGTGGACGTCTACGTACCCGGCTGTCCGCCGCGCCCCGAGGCTTTTCTTCAAGGCCTCCAGCTGCTGCAGGAGTCGATTCAGGAAGAGCGCCGCCCGCTCTCCTGGGTGGTCGGCGATCAAGGTGTTTACCGCGCCGAAATGCCGTCTCAGCGCGAAAAGCATCGCGATCGACGGATTGCGGTCAAGGAGCTGCGCACCCCGGATGGCATCTAGTGCGATCGGTCTTGTCGATCGTACCTGCCATGGATTCTTGTGGTCGTTTTCGACCATTGATTTTAGCACCGGGGGCCGCCAGCCATGACCGCAGCCGATGATTCTCGAAACGAGAACACGATGACTTCCAGCGCTTCCGACACCGCCGGCCACGCCGACGTGGTGGCGGAACTGGCGCGACATTTCGGGGCGGCCGCTTTCACCCCGCAGGACACGATGACCGCCATGCCTGTGATCTGGGTCGCGCGCGAGCAGCTGCGCGACGTTCTCGTCTACCTGCGCAAGCTGTCGGCACCGTTCTCGATGCTCTATGACCTGAGCGCCGTCGACGAGCGTCTGCGCACTCACCGCCGCGGATTGCCGCCGTCCGATTTCACCGTTTTCTACCAGTTGCTGTCGGTGGAGCGGAACGCCGATCTGATGATCAAGGTCGCGTTGCACGAACGTGATCTTTCGCTGCCCTCGATCAGCGATATATTCGTCAACGCCAACTGGTACGAGCGCGAAGTGTTCGACTTGTTCGGGATCGACTTTGCCGGTCATCCTCATCTGACCCGGATCATGATGCCGCCGACCTGGACCGGTCATCCGCTGCGCAAGGATTACTCCGCCCGTGCCACCGAGTTCGACCCCTACACGCTGACCGTGAAGGGCCAAGAGGTCGAGCAGGAAGCGCTGCGTTTCGATCCCGAAGCGTGGGGCATGAAGCGCGAGGGCGAAGAGACCGAGTTCATGTTTCTCAACCTCGGTCCCAACCACCCCTCGGCCCACGGCGCTTTCCGGCTCGTGCTCCAGCTCGACGGTGAAGAGGTGGTCGACTGCGTGCCGGACATCGGCTATCACCATCGCGGCGCCGAGAAGATGGCCGAACGCCAATCCTGGCACAGCTTCATTCCCTACACGGATCGGATCGACTACACCGGCGGGGTGATGAACAACCTGCCTTACGTGCTGGCGGTGGAAAAACTGGCCGGCATTACCGTCACCGATCGCGCCAAGACGATTCGGGTGATGATGGCGGAAATGTTCCGCATCAACAGCCACCTGCTGTTTCTGGGTACCTATCTGCAGGATCTGGGCGCGATGACGCCGGTGTTCTTCACTTTCACCGATCGCCAGAAAGCCTACGAGGTGATCGAGGCGATCACCGGTTTCCGCATGCACCCGGCGTGGTATCGCATCGGCGGCACCGCCCACGACCTGCCCAACGGCTGGGACAAGCTGGTCCAGGGTTTCGTCAACTGGATGCCCAAGCGCCTCGCCGAGTACGAGAAGGCGATGATGGACAACGCCATCGTTCGCGACCGCACCAAGTTCGTCGCGGCCTTCGACACCCAGCAGGCACTCGACTGGGGCGTGACCGGCCCCAACCTGCGCGCCACCGGGCTCGATTTCGACCTGCGCAAGAAGCGGCCCTATTCCGGCTACGAGAACTTCGATTTCGAGATCCCTACGGCGGTCAACGGCGACGCCTTCGATCGCGGCATGCTGCGCATCGAGGAGATGCGCCAGAGCGTGCGGATCCTCCAGCAGTGCATCGACCACATGCCGGCGGGCGACTACAAGGCCGACCACCCGCTGACCACGCCGCCGCCGCGGGAAAAGATGCTGCAGCATATCGAGACTCTGATCACCCACTTCCTGCAGGTTTCCTGGGGGCCGGTGCTGCCGGCCGCCGAATCGATGCAGATGATCGAGGCGACCAAGGGCATCAACAGTTACTACCTGACCAGCGACGGCAGCACCATGAGCTACCGCACGCGCATTCGCACGCCCAGCTTTCCGCATCTGCAGCAGATCCCCGCCGTGATGCGCGGCGGCTTCGTGCCGGATCTGATCGCGCACCTGGGCAGCATCGACTTCGTCATGGCCGATGTGGACCGATGAGGATGGTTGAGATGGGACGACCGACATGACTAGCACGACGACTAGTACTAACACGACGACTAGTACCAACACGATGACTAGCACCGCCACGACTAGCACCATCGCCAGCGACGGCTTCACGCTCGACCCCGCCGATCGCGAGGCGATCCTCGAGGAGCGTGCGCACTATCCTTATCCGCAGGCGGCGAGCATCGAGGCGCTGAAGATCGTCCAGAAGCGCCACGGACACGTGCCGGATGGTGCGATTCCGGCAATTGCCGAGACGTTGGGCATCGGGGTCGCTGATGTCGAGGGCGTGGCGACGTTCTACAGCCTGATCTTCCGCCAGCCGGTCGGCCGACACGTCATTCTGATCTGTGACAGCAGCTCGTGCTTCCTGACCGACTACGAGGAACTGCGCGACGCCTTCATCGCGCACCTGGGCATCCAGATGGGCCAGACCACGGCGGACGGGCGTTTCACGCTGCTGCCGGTGTGCTGTCTCGGGGCCTGCGACCGCGGCCCGACGATTCTGATCGGCGAGGATCTGCACGGCCCGATCGCCCCGGACGAGATCCCCCGACTGCTGGAGGCCTACGCATGAGCCGCATTCTGCAATCCGCCAGCGAGCGCCGTGCCGAGACCCATCCGCTGACCTGGCGTCTGCACGACGATCAGTCGCCGGTGCTGCTGGACGAATATTGTCGCACCCAGGGCTATGAAGCGGTCACCAAGGCGCTCGAGCAGTACACCTACGAGACGCTGACCGAAGAGGTCAAGACCGCCAATCTGCGCGGTCGCGGCGGCGCCGGGTTCTCGGCCGGGTTCAAGTGGAGCCTGACGATGAAGGGCGACGACGTGCCTCGCGGCTATATCGTCTGCAACGCCGACGAGATGGAGCCGGGCACGTTCAAGGATCGACTGCTGATGGAGCAGCAGCCGCACCTGCTGATCGAGGGCATGATCATCGCCGGTTTCGCCAATCGCTCGAAGCAGGGGTATATCTTCCTGCGCGGGGAATATCATCGCGCCGCCGCCTCGATCCAGCGCGCGCTCGCTGACGCTCGCGCCGAGGGCTGGCTGGGCGCCGACGTGCGCGGTAGCGGCTGGGACTTCGATATCGCCCTACACACCGGTGCCGGTCGCTATATCTGCGGCGAAGAGACCGCACTGATCAACTCGCTCGAAGGCAAGCGCGCCAACCCGCGGGCCAAGCCGCCATTTCCCGGCCAGTCCGGTGCCTGGGGGCTGCCGACGGTGGTCAACAACGTCGAGACGCTTTGCAACGTGCCAGGCATCGTCAACAACGGCGCCGACTGGTTCCAGGCGCTCTCCGGCGATCTCAGCAGCGACGGCGGCACCAAGCTCTACGGCGTTTCCGGCAAGGTCAACAACCCTGGCCTGTGGGAATTGCCGATGGGCACCACCGGCAACCGGATCATCGAACTCGCCGGCGGCATGCGCGATGGCCTGACGCTCAAGAGCTGGCTGCCCGGCGGCGGCAGTACCGGTTTTCTGCTGCCGGAACATCTCGAGTTGGCGCTCGATTTCGACACCATCGGCAAGACCGGCAGCCGTATGGGCACCGGGCTTCTCACCGTGGTTGCCGACAGCCAGAGCATGGTGTCGCTGACCCGCAATCTCGAGGAGTTCTTCTCCCGCGAGTCCTGTGGCTGGTGCACGCCTTGCCGCGACGGCCTGCCGTGGAGCGTGAAGCTGCTGCGCGCGCTGGAGGCCGGCGAGGGCGAGCCCGGCGATATCGAACTGCTCGAACAGATGGCCCGCGATCTCGGCCCGGGCAAGACCTTCTGCGCGCATGCGCCGGGGGCGGCGATGCCGCTGGCATCCGCAATCCACTATTTCCGTGACGAGTTCGAGCGCGGCGTTACCCGGCCCAAGGGTAAGGCGCACGCGGACCCGATCCCGGTCGGCAGCGTGTAGGAGGAGTTTGACGCCATGGCCACCATTCACGTCGACGGCAACGATTACGAGGTCGAAGACAGCGACAACCTGCTCCACGCCTGCCTTTCGCTGGGCCTGGATATTCCCTATTTCTGCTGGCACCCGGCGATGGGCAGCGTCGGCGCGTGCCGCCAGTGCGCGGTAAAGCAGTACAAGGATGCCGACGACGACCGCGGCATGCTGGTGATGTCGTGCATGGCACCGGTCAAGGACGACGCCTATATCTCCATCGACGATGAAGAGGCCAAGGTCTTTCGTCAGACGGTGATCGAGTTTTTGATGGTCAACCACCCGCACGACTGCCCGGTCTGCGAAGAGGGCGGCCACTGCCATCTGCAGGACATGACGGTCATGACCGGCCACGATCGGCGCCGTTATCGCTTCCGCAAACGCACCCATCGCAACCAGAATCTGGGCCCGTTCGTTGCCCACGAGATGAACCGCTGCATCACCTGCTACCGCTGCACGCGCTTCTATCAGGATTACGCCGGCGGCGAAGATCTCGGCGCCTTCGGTGCCCACGACAACATCTATTTCGGCCGAGTCACCGACGGCACGCTGGAGAGCGAGTTTTCCGGCAACCTGACCGAGGTCTGCCCGACCGGCGTCTTTACCGACCAGACCCACTCCGATCAGTACACCCGCAAGTGGGATCTGCAGTTCGCGCCCAGCGTCTGCCACCAGTGCGCGTCGGGCTGCAATATCAGCCCCGGCGAGCGCTATGGTGACATCCGCCGGATCGAGAATCGCTACAACGGCGACGTCAACGGCTATTTCCTGTGCGACCGCGGCCGTTTCGGCTACGGCTACGTCAACCGCAAGGATCGCCCGACGCGTCCCGAGAGTCGCAACGTCAGCGACACCACGGCGATGGAAGTCGACGAGGGACTGGACCGTGCCGCCGATGCGTTGCGCGGCGCCAAGCGAGTCATCGGCATCGGATCGCCGCGGGCCAGTCTCGAGAGCAATCATCGGCTGCGTCAGCTGGTGGGCGCCGCCAATTTCTCCACCGGGATCGAAGCCGGCGAGCTTTCGCGCATCCGGCGGATGGAAGCGCTCAACCGCGACGCCGGCCTGACCACGCCAAGCCTGCGCGAGATTGAGGACTGCGATGCGATTCTGGTGCTGGGTGAAGACCTGCTTCAGAGCGCGGCGCGGATCGCACTCTCAGTGCGCCAGGCGGTCCGCGGCAAGGGCGCCGAACTGGGCGCGGCTCGGGGCATCCCCGAATGGAACGCCGAGGCGGTGAAAACCATCGCCCAGGATGCCGGCCATCCGCTGTTTCTCGCGACGCCGGATGTCACCAAGCTCGACGGTATCGCGGCTCATACCGAGCGTGCTGCGCCCGACGATATCGCCCGGCTCGGATTTGCCGTGGCGCACGCGCTCGATTCCACCGCCCCGGCCGTCGAGGGGCTCGACGACATTACCGCGCAGCTGGCCGAGCGCATCGCCGATACGCTGATGGCGGCCAACAAGCCGCTGGTCATCGCTGGCGAGTCGCTGGGTTCGATGGCGATTCTCGAGGCGGCGGGCAACGTCGCCCGTGCGCTGGCACGGCGCCAGAAGACGGATGCCGGCCTGACCCTGGTGCGCCGCGAGGCCAACAGCGTCGGGCTTGGCCTGCTCGGTGGGGAATCTCTCGACTGGGCGCTGGAACAGCTCGAAGGCGATGCCGACGGCGTGGTGATTCTCGAAAACGATCTCTATACCCGGCTGCCGGCCGCCCGCATCGACGCTGCCCTGGATCGTGCCGTCGCCGTGGTGGTGGTCGACCACCAGCGAACGCCGACCTGGGAGCGCGCCGATGTCGCCCTGCCGGCCGGGACGTTCGCCGAGAGCGACGGTACTCTGGTCAGCCTGGAAGGGCGCGCGCAGCGTTTCTATCAGGTGTTCGATCCCAGCTACATGCGCCCCGATACCCGCATCCGCGAAAGCTGGCGCTGGCTGCATGCGCTCCACGCCACGCTGGAACGCCAGCCGGTGGAGACGATTCTGCTCGACGATCTGACCCAGGCGGTCGCCGAGGAGACGCCGGCATTCGCGCCGTTACACCAGACGACGCCGGAAGCGATGTTCCGCGTCCACGGCTTGAAGCTCGCCCGCGAACCCCATCGTTACAGCGGGCGTACCGCGATGCGCGCCGACATTAACGTCAACGAGCCCCGTGCGCCGCTGGATCTCGATACGCCGTTCGCCTTTTCGATGGAGGGTTACGCCGGCTATCAGGAACCGCGCCGCGAGGTCGCCTTCGCCTGGGCGCCGGGCTGGAACTCGCCGCAGGCGTGGAACAAGTTCCAGGACGAGGTCGGCGGTCACCTGCGCGCTGGCGATCCGGGTAAACGGCTGTTTCCTGCTCTGAGCAAAGACCGGGCGGCTGCCGCCGGTGAATACTGCAACGAAATTCCCGCCGCCTTCACCGCGCGGGACGGCGAGTGGCAGGTGATCGATCTGCCGCAGCTGTTCGGTGGCGACGAGATGTCGCGCCGCGCCGAGCCCATTCGCGAGCGCATGGCCGCGCCGCAGGTGGCGCTGAGCGAGGCCGACGCCGCTCGGCTGGGCCTCGCTGCGGGCGACGCGGTCACGGTCTCGCTCGACGGGGTCAGCTTCGACCTGCCGGCGCGTCTCAGCGCCGGTCTGCCGGCGGGCGTGGTCGGTTTGCCCAGTGGCACGATTCAGGAACGTACCGGGGCATTGACGCCGAGCGCCACTCGCTGGGGCCGCGTCACGCGCGCGGATCATGGCCAGGTGTCAGTCGAGGAGGATCGCACATGAGCTGGTGGACGCCACAGGTCGAGGCAGTGCTGATCGCGATGGTCCAGGCGGTGGTCATCCTGCTGGCGGTGGTCGTTTTCGGGGCCGTGCTGAGCATGGTCGAACGGCGCCTGCTTGCGCTTTGGCAGGACCGCTATGGGCCCAATCGGGTCGGGCCATTCGGGCTTTTGCAGATCGCCGCAGACATGCTCAAGATCTTCTTCAAGGAAGACTGGATTCCGCCGTTCGCCGATCGCACCTTCTTCGTGCTGGCGCCGGCGATCGCCATGGCCTCGCTGCTGCTGTCGTTCATCGTGATTCCGATCACGCCCGGCTGGGGCGTGGCCGATCTCAATATCGGCATCCTGTTCTTCTTCGCCATGGCCGGTATCAACGTCTACGCGGTGCTGTTCGCGGGCTGGGCCAGCAGCAACAAGTATGCGCTGCTCGGCGCGCTACGTGCCTCCGCCCAGACGCTCTCCTACGAGGTGTTCATGGGGCTGGCGGTGATGGGCATCGTCGCCATGACCGGCTCGTTCAACATGCGTGACATCGTCAATGCGCAGGAGAACGTCTGGTTCATCATTCCGCAGTTCTTCGGCTTCTGTACCTTCATCATCGCCGGCATCGCCGTCACGCACCGCCATCCGTTCGATCAGCCCGAGGCCGAGCAGGAGCTGGCCGATGGCTACCACATCGAATATTCCGGCATGAAGTGGGGCATGTTCTTCGTCGGCGAGTACATCGGCATCGTGCTGATGTCGGCGCTGCTGGTGACGCTGTTCTTCGGCGGCTGGCACGGGCCGCTGCTGCCGCCGATCGTCTGGTTCCTGCTCAAGACGGTGTTCTTCGTCGTCCTGTTCGTGCTGCTGCGCGCGGCGTTGCCGAGACCGCGTTACGACAAGGTGATGAACTTCGGCTGGAAGGTGTGTCTGCCGCTGACACTCGTCAATCTATTGATCACCGGGGCGATGATTCTGCTCATCGATCCGGCGACCTGAGGGGATCATCGATGCTCAATCAGATCCGAAACATCGTCAATGGCACCGGTACCCAGCTGCGCACGCTGTGGATGGTGTTCTCTCACGCCTGGCGCAAGCGCGAAACGGTCCAGTATCCGGAAGAGCAGGTCTATCTGCCGCCGCGCTATCGCGGTCGTATCGTGCTGACCCGCGACCCCGACGGCGAAGAGCGCTGCGTGGCCTGCAACCTGTGCGCAGTGGCCTGCCCGGTGGCGTGCATCTCGCTGCAGAAGGGCGAGAAAGAGGATGGCCGCTGGTATCCGGAGTTCTTCCGCATCAATTTTTCGCGCTGCATCTTCTGTGGCATGTGCGAAGAGGCGTGCCCGACCTCGGCCATTCAGCTGACGCCTGACTTCGAAATGAGCGAGTTCCGACGCCAGGAGCTGGTCTACGAGAAGCAGGATCTGCTGATCGACGGTCCTGGCAAGGATCACAATACCAATTTCTATCGCGTGGCCGGGCTGTCGATTGCCGGCAAGGACAAGGGCGAGGCGCAGAACGAGGCCGAGCCGATCAACGTCAAGTCGCTGATGCCATGAGAACCTGCCTACGATCTGCTGCGCGTCGGCCAAACTTTGTTGAAAACACTTTCGAGAGGCTCGTTTACCCCCAAGTAAACTCGTACGCGAGCCCGGTCCTTTCCTCAAGTGTTTTCGCCTCGCGACCCACAGGGATGTGGGAAGTGCGTTGGCCCGTAGGGAACGGGCATAGCCTTGGCTCTAGCTCGCGAGATCGTAAACAAGTTCCAAGTCGGCGAGTCGTGAGCCGGGTTAGACCGAAAGCTGGGAGAGAAGCATGCAAATCGCGTTTTACTTGAGTGGCCTGGTCGCGATTCTCGCCACGCTGCGCGTGGTGACGGGCACCCATCCGGTGCACGCGCTGCTCTATCTGATCGTCTCGCTCATCGCGGTGGCGATGGTGTTCTTCGCCCTCGGCGCGCCTTTTGCCGGCGCTCTGGAGATCATCGTCTATGCCGGGGCGATCATGGTGCTGTTCGTGTTCGTGGTGATGATGCTCAATCTCGGCGAATCGGCGGTAGAACAGGAGCGCGCCTGGCTGCAACCTAAGGCGTGGGTGGGGCCGGCGGTACTCACGGCGATATTGCTGATCGTGATGATCGTCACGCTCGCCAGTGGCGATTACAGCGGCAGCATCAGCGGCGATCCCCTGACTGCCAAGATGGTCGGCATCTCGCTGTTCGGCCCCTATCTGGTGATCGTCGAGCTGGCGGCCATGCTGCTGCTGGCGGCACTGGTGGCCGCGTCCCATCTGGGTCGCAGCGAAGCCCACGATGAAGCTGATCTGGCGCGTGAGCGGCAACGTGAAATCAACGGCCAGCGCGAACTCGAGGAACAGACTCGTAGGACGGCGCCCCCACGAGAAACACGGCAGACGCCGCTCGACGCCGCCGATAAAGACGCCGGTACGCAGGAGGGCAAGGCATGACGGGCATCCCGGTAGAACACGGCCTGTGGCTGGCAGCGATTCTATTCGTGCTGGGGCTGGCCGGGCTGATGACGCGACGCAACATGCTGTTCGTGCTGATGAGCCTGGAAATCATGATGAACGCCGCCGGGCTTGCGTTCATCGTTGGCGGCACGCACTGGCAGCAGGCCGATGGCCAGGTGATGTTTCTGATGATCATCACCCTGGCGGCGGCCGAGGCTAGCGTGGGCCTGGCGCTGCTGATGCAGCTCTATCGCCGCTTCAAGACGCTCGATATCGACTCGGCCAGCAGGTTGCGCGGATGAATACGTTCCCGGATGTTCTGCTCACGCTCACCTTTGTCTTTCCGCTACTGGGATCGTTGATCCTGGCACTCTCTTTCGGGCGGCTCTCCGAGCGGGCCAGCGCGACCGTCGGTGTCGCCTCGATCGGGCTGGCCGCGCTGTGTGCGCTATGGGTCGGCATCGACTTCTACGATCACGGCCGGTCGGCGCAGACCCTGACGCTGTGGAACTGGATTTCGGTGGGGGATTTTCAGCCCACGGTGGGGCTGATGCTGGATGGGCTGTCGCTGACGCTGCTGGGCGTCATTACCGGCGTCGGCTTCTTCATTCACCTGTTCGCGGCCTGGTACATGCGCGGCGAAGAGGGCATCACCCGCTTCTTCTGTCACATGAACCTGTTCGTGTTCAGCATGATTCTGCTGGTCCTGGGCGATAACCTGCTGCTGCTCTACTTTGGCTGGGAAGGCGTAGGTCTCTGCAGCTATCTGCTGATCGGCTACTACTACCGCACCCCGGCCAACGGTTGGGCGGCGTTCAAGGCGTTCATCATCACCCGCACCGGTGATGTCTTCCTCGCCATCGGCATGTTCCTGCTCTACGTGGAACTCGGCTCTCTCAACCTGCAGACGCTGTTGGCACGGGCGCCGGAAATCTGGAGCGAGGGCAGCCTGATGCCGCAACTCGCGGCGTTGATGCTGCTCGGCGGGGCAGTGGGCAAGTCGGCCCAGCTGCCGCTGCACACCTGGCTGGCGGACGCCATGGCGGGCCCGACACCGGTGTCGGCACTGATTCACGCCGCCACCATGGTCACCGCGGGGGTCTATCTGATCGCGCGCATGAACGGCATCTTCCTGATGGCGCCGGACGTGCTGCTGCTGGTCGGCGTGATCGGCGCGCTGACGTTGCTGGTGGCGGGCTTCGCGGCGCTGGCGCAGACCGATATCAAGCGCGTGCTGGCCTATTCGACCATGAGCCAGATCGGCTACATGTTCCTGGCGCTGGGCGTGGGGGCCTTCGACGCGGCGATCTTCCACCTGATGATCCACGCCTTCTTCAAGGCGTTGCTGTTCCTGTCGGCGGGCTCGGTGATCGTCTGCACGCACCACGAGCAGGACATGCGCCGCCTCGGCGGGCTATGGCGCAAACTGCCGCTGACCTACGCCGGCTTCATCGTCGGCGGCTCGGCACTGGCGGCGCTGCCGCTGGTGACGGCCGGCTTCTACAGCAAGGACGCCATTCTGGTGTCGGCGCTCGTTTCCGGCCACGGCGTGCTGATGCTCGCCGGCCTGCTCGGGGCACTGCTGACGTCGATCTACACCGTGCGTCTGATTCTCGGCACCTTCCACGGCAAACCCAAGAGCGACCACGCCCGTGATGCCCATGCCGGCAAGGGCCTGGTCCACGGCGTGCCGCTGGTGGTGCTGATCGTGATGTCGACCGCCATCGGCGCCCAGCTGACACCGCCGCTGGACGACGTGCTGCCTGCCGGTCCGGCGGGAGAAGGCATGGGCGTTCATATTCTCGAAATCGCCGCGATGATCGTGGCGGTCGGCGGCGTGCTGTTCGCCGGCTGGCTGTTCATGCGTCGGCGCGATCTGGTACGCCGCGGCGTGGCCGATCCTCGAGGCGCCAGGCTCTGGACCTTCTGGCACAACGCCTGGGGATTCGACGCGCTCTATGACTGGCTGTTCGTGCGGCCCTATCAAGGGCTGGTGAAGGTCAACCGCAACGACTGGATCAACACGCTATGCAATATCCTGCCGTGGTTGGCGCGAGCTTCTCATCACGGGCTGCGCCTGACCCAGACGGGGCTGATGCGCCACTATGCCGTGTCGATGGTGCTGGGGGCGACGCTGCTGCTCGCCTTCCTGCTGGTGGGTTGACGCCATGAGCACACCAACGATGCACAGTGCTGGCAGCCCGGCGACAGCATGTCGGGAACCAACGGAATTCACTCTATCGCGGATGGCTGATTCATGACTCTGGTCTGGCTGATACTGATCCCCTTCATCGGCGGTCTGCTGTGCTGGCAGGCGGAACGCTTCGGAGACCAAGCGCCGCGCTGGATCGCGCTCGGGACCATGCTGCTCGAGCTTCTGCTTGTGATGGGGCTGTGGATCG
>NZ_MSDP01000023.1:0-26970 GCF_001937155.1 Salinicola sp. MH3R3-1
GCCTCGTAGAGCGGGCAGGTAATGAGATGTAGCTCAGTCAGCATGATCCGAATCAGTTGGAATGAGGGTTGGGTAAGCGATGAAAACCCATCATTCCGACGTCAGTTTTGCCTGACGACCATAGCGAGCGGGAACCACCTGATCCATGCCGAACTCAGTAGTGAAACCGCTTAGCGCCGATGGTAGTGTGGGGTCTCCCCATGCGAGAGTAGGTCATCGTCAGGCATCTATTCCGAACCCCGGCCATTGGTCGGGGTTCACTTATTTAGGGGTCCCCCATGCGTTAGGGGTCTCCCATGAAGAGTTCCGGAGCGCCGGCCCACGGATGGCCGCCCCAATCATCGTCAGGCATCTATCCGAAACCCCAGCCAACAGGCTGGGGTTTTTTATGTCGGAAAGAAAACTGGTGACGCTGAAAACTCGTGCCGGCAACGTGTTTAGAACGGCGACTTCTGTATGTCGAGTAGGTCACGCGGGTCTCTGTTTTAAGCCGCTTGTCATATTTGTCATCAGACTTTTCCATGATGAGTAAAAAATGAGGAAAGAGAGTAAATCGGTGGATGATTGGTCCGGCTCAAGCTACCTTGTATGAGAATTCACGGAAGAGTAAAGGAGCTACACGATGCAATCCGAACTGTTGAAGAAACTGGCAATGGCGGCGCTGGTCGGTACGATGGCATTGGGCGTTGCAGCTTGTGACAGCGACGACGGGTCCGCCGAGGAAGCCGGTGAGTCCATCGATAATGCCGCGGATAATGCCGCAGAGTCTACCGACAACGCCGTAGATTCCGCCGAGGACAACATGGACGACGCTGGCGACGCCATGGGCGACAAGATGGATGACGCAGGCGACGCCACCGAAGATGCGATGGATGATGCCGGTGATTCCATGGAAGACGCTGGTGAAGACATGCAGGATGAAGCCAAAGAAAACCAGAACTGATCATTCTGACGACACTACGATGAAAGAGTCGTAAGTCCCGTTCTGATGGAGTTCCTCCTGTAAGGAGAGAGTTCTTCCGAAATGGCATTCAAGGCCCGAGCCCCGCATCACATGGGGTTCGGGCCTTTTCGTATCCGCCTAAAATATCAAGGAGCGCCGGTTTCATGGTGGGCGGTTGCTCTTAACTCGAATGGCAAGCACTTCTAACCATTTGCAGGCGCTCTTGGACTACTTGGAAGTTCTGAGCTCACTACGCTTTATCGAGAAAGGCAGGGTCTCAAGCCGGGGCGGATTGGGTTGCGGAGAATAGCAATCCATTCCCCAGAAGGCGCCACTGATCTTCCCAGTGCGTCGTGGGCAGATGCCGGAAGTCGCTACGCACGTACTGACTGATCCTGCCTTCCATGAAAGCCGACAGCAGATTAGCCGCCGCCGACACTGTCAGCTGTGGGCGCAACCCCTCGCGGAGTTCCGCCTCGCGCAGTATCTGCTTGAGCTGTGTTTCCAGTCGCTCGAACAGCTGGGACATGCGGGTGCGAAGACGCGCCGTCTCGCCGGTCAGCACGTCGCCATCCATCAGCCGGCTGAGACCGGGATTCTTTTCGGCGAACGTCAGCACCAGTTGAACGATCGTCTCGCAGCGCGCGAGCGCCGACGGTTCGTCGTCGAGGATGCGTCGAATACGCTCGAACAGGCTCGCCTCGATGAATTCGATCAGCCCCTCGAACATGCGCGCCTTGCTCGGAAAATGGCGGTAGAGAGCCGCCTCGCTGACACCAACCTGACGTGCCAGTGCGGCCGTGGTGATGCGTTTACCGCTATCTTCCTCGAGCATCAGAGCCAGTGCCTGGAGGATCTGCTCGCGGCGAGAGAGTGGGGGAGTTGCCTGCGTCATGACGGTTCTTATCGGTCGTTTTATTGGAGCTCCTTCCTGGAGCGGCCCGGACTGCTTGCCTGTCTGCTCAGCAGCCGAGGCGGGCCTTCCAAGCCCGCGATAATCAGAAACACGGTGAAGCCGGTCGTCAGCCGTGACTGTCGGTGATCTGAGTGCCGACCCCGGCATCGGTGAAGATCTCCAGCAGCGTCGAGTGCACCACGCGGCCGTCGACGATGACGGCGCTACCGACACCGCCCTTGACCGCTTCCAGGGCGCAGCGAATCTTCGGCAACATGCCGCCATAGATCGTGCCGTCGGCGATCAGCGCATCGACCTGCTCGGTGGAGAGTCCGGTCATGACGTTGCCTTCGGCGTCCTGCAGACCGGCGACGTTGGTCAACAGCATCAGTTTCTCGGCCTTCAGCGCTTCGGCCACCTTGCCGGCGACCAGGTCGGCGTTGATGTTATAGCTATGGCCTTCGCGATCGACGCCGATCGGTGCGATGACAGGAATGAAATCGCGTTCGGCGAGCATCTCGATCAGATCGGTGGAGATGTGTTCCACCTCGCCGACGTGCCCGATATCGATGATCTCGGGTTCGGTCAGTGCCGGATTGTACTGTTCGACCTTGAGCTGACGCGCCAGAATCTGGGCGTTGTCCTTGCCGGTCAGACCGATCGCCTTGCCACCGCACTGGTTGATCTGGGTGACGATGTTCTTGTTGACCAACCCGCCGAGCACCATCTCGACCACGTCCATGGTTTCGGCATCGGTCACGCGCATGCCGTTGACGAAGCGCGATTCGATGTTGAGTCGCGCCAGCAACTGGCCGATCTGCGGGCCACCACCGTGGACCACCACCGGATTGATCCCGACCTCCTTCATCAACACCATGTCGCGGGCGAAGGAGTCGATCAGCTTGTCTTCGGTCATGGCGTTGCCACCGTACTTGACCACCACCGTCTTGCCGGAATAGCGCTGAATATAGGGCAGCGCTTCCGACAGAATCTCGACCACCTGACGCGGATCGCGTGGGCTCTCGTTCATGAGGTGTTATATCTCCACTGTCTGTGCGCCACGAGTCTATCGAAAGCGGCGCGTTCCCTGTTGTTGCGCACGTCCCGTACTCGGCGATCTCAGAACGGCAGTTCGACGTGCGGTGCCACCGCCAGCAGGGCGGCGCCGAACTGACGCTGGATGCGAGCGAGCGCGGCCTGGTCCTTGCCCTCGAATCGCAGCACCAGTGCCGGCGTGGTATTCGAGGCGCGACACAGCCCCCAGCCATCGGGGTAGTCCACACGAATGCCGTCCAGCGTTGTCTTGATGCCATCCTGACCGAAGTCGCCGGTCTCGGCCAGTCGCCCGATGATCGCGAACTTCTCCTCGTCGGTGACCGCCGCGTTCAGTTCCGGGGTGCAGATATCCTGCGGGAAAGCGCTGAAAAAACGGTCGGCGTCATGCGGTTGGCGCGAGAGAATTTCCAGCAGCCGGGCGGCGGCATAGAGCCCGTCATCGAAGCCGTACCAGCGTTCGGCGAAAAAGATGTGACCACTCATCTCGCCGCCAAGCTGGGCGCCGGTCTCCTTCATGCGCGCCTTGATCAGCGAGTGGCCAGTGCGCCACATTTCGGGCTCGCCTCCCGCGCGCTCGATGACCTGGGCTAGATTGCCGGTACACTTGATATCGAAAACGATGCGGGCGCCGGGATCGCGCTCGAGCAGATCCACCGAGAAGGCCATCAGCAGCCGGTCCGGATAGATCATCTCGCCGGCCGGCGTCACCACGCCGAGGCGATCCCCATCGCCGTCGAAAGCCAGCCCGATATCCGCCTCGGTCTCCCGGACCTTGGCGATCAGGTCGACCAGGTTTTCCGGCTTGCCGGGATCGGGATGATGATTGGGGAAATCACCGTCGATTTCGGCGAAAAGAGGAATCGTCTCGACACCCAGCGCCTCGATCAGGCGCGGCCCGAGCTCACCGGCGACACCGTTGCCGCAGTCGACGACCGCCTTGAGCGGGCGCCCGCGTTGGCCTTGATCGAGCGAGATATCACCCAGGATGCGTTGGAGATAGGCCTCGCTGATATCGAGCTGCGTCAGAGTCCCTTCGCCTTCACTGAGATCGCCGCTGCGGATGCGCTCGAACAGGGCGGTAATCGCTTCGCCCGAAATCGCGACGCCGTCGAGCACGATCTTGAAACCGTTGTAGTCCGGCGGATTGTGGCTGCCGGTCACCATCACGCCGCTGCGACTCTCGTCGAGGGTGGCGGTGGCAAAATAGAGCACCGGCGTGGGTACGCGACCGATATCGATCACATCACGGCCAGCGGCCCTCAGGCCGCGAATCAGCGCCGCCTGCAGGCGAGGGCCGGAGTGGCGGCCATCGCGAGCGACGATCACGCACTGCTGCCCCCTCGCCACCGCCTCGCTGCCCACCGCACGGCCGATCCACTCCACCGTTTCCTCGGTCAACGTCTCGTCGACGATGCCGCGGATATCGTAGGCGCGAAAGATCGAAGCGGGCACGTTGGCGCCGGGCTGGTCATTCATCGTCGTTTCCTTGCCTTCGTTCGTCACGGCCATCGTTTACCACGTCTATCATCCACCATATCCGTCGTTCACTACGGCGATCCGTGTTCACGCCCAGCGCTCGAGCTCGAGTTCCACCGAGGCCTGTCCGTCGGTAATCAGCCACTGGCCTTCCATCAGCGTGGCACCCAGGCTCAGGTTGCGATCGACGAGAGCGGTCAGCGCCGCCAACGGTTCGGTGGGCAGATTCCAGACCTCGACCCGCGGCAGTGCGCGGATGTCGTTCTCGAGTTTCTTCCACCACTGCACCGCACTGCGGGGTGCGTAGGGATAGACCAGTACGCGTTCGGCTCGCGAGAGCCCCTGCTTGATCCGCTTCAGCGACGGCTCGCCCAATTCTATCCACAACAGGATGCGGCCGTCCGGCGCCTTGAGCCACAGGTCCGGCTCGTCGTCGCTGCTCAGCCCACGGGTCATGGCGAGTTCATCGTCGCCGCTGGTGAGAGGCGCGTTGGCGATAAACGCCAGCAGACGCACCATCAGCCGGGTCGCCGTCTCGGAAGGGTGGCAGGCCACGGTCAGCGCGTGATCGCCGTAGTAGTGACGATCCAGATCGCTGACGTTGAGTTTCGCTTTATAGATGGTTGCGCTTAGCGCCACGTGACATGTCCTTGCAGAGAACGGCTGTAGGAGGCGGAATAGGATTCACTGCCGGCCGGAGTGACCGAAGCCACCGCCAGCACGGTCGGTGGCGACGAACTCCTCGACGATCTCGAGTTCGGCCTGGACCACCGGTACCAGCACGTATTGTGCCAGCCGCTCACCGGGTTCGAGCATGAACGTCTCGCGGCCCCGGTTCCACACCGAGATCATCAGCTCACCCTGATAGTCGGAGTCGATCAGCCCCACCAGATTGCCCAGCACGATACCGTGCTTGTGACCGAGCCCGGAGCGCGGCAGCACCACGCCGGCCAGACCCGGGTCACCGATATGGATGGCGAGGCCGGTGCGTACCAGGGCGCTGTCACCGGGCGTCAGGGTCAGCGCCTCGTCGAGCAGCGCGCGTAGGTCCATGCCGGCACTGCCTACGGTGGCGTAGTGCGGCAGCGGGTAGTCGTGCACACGCTCGTCGAGAATCTTGACCGAAAGCTTGGGTTTGACCGTCGATGGAGAAGCGGGCGTGACGGACGGATTGCTGAGTGACATGAAAAACATTCCTGAAAGCGAATGACGTTGAAGGCTAGGCAGCGACCTAGCTTATCATCGCGGGGGCGGGTCGGACGCGACTAGGGGAGGCGATCGACGATGTGGTCGACGATGACGGCAGCCAGTGTCGCTTTGGCTTGAGCCGGAAGTTCGCGGCGTGTCGTCTGGTCGTGCTGTTTCCACAGTAGCGTGACGGCGTTGTCGTCACTGCCGAAGCCGACGCCTTCACGGGAAATATCGTTGGCGACGATCAGGTCCAGGCGCTTGCGTTCGAGCTTGCTGCCGGCGTGCGTTTCGAGATCCTGCGTTTCGGCGGCAAAGCCGACGGTGAAGGGGCGGTCCGGGCGCGCCGCGACCGTGGCGACGATATCCGGGTTGCGCACCAGCTCGAGGGTCAGGCCGCTGTCGGCGTCCGTCTTCTTGAGTTTGTGTTCGCTGACGGCTGCGGCGCGATAGTCCGCCACGGCGGCGCAGCCGATGAATAGATCGCAGGGCAGCTGGGATTCGACGGCGGCCAGCATCTCCGTCGCCGAGGTCACGTCGATGCGATTGACCCCCGGCGGGGTCGACAAGCTGACGGGGCCGCTCACCAGGCTGACGCTGGCCCCACGCTCGACGCAGGCGGCAGCGAGTGCATACCCCATCTTGCCGGAACTGTGGTTGGAGAGATAACGCACCGGATCCAGCGCTTCGCGAGTCGGTCCGGCAGTGATCACCACGCGCTTGCCGACCAAATCCTGGTGCACGGGCATCATTCTGGGCGATTCTCCGCCGGATTGTCCGACCTCGTTCAGCAGCTGGGCGAGAATGGTTTCCGGCTCCAGCATTCGGCCCAGGCCGACGTCGCCACAGGCCTGGTCGCCGGCGTCCGGCCCCAGCAGGGTCCAGCCCAGCTCGGCGAGTCGATCGGCATTGGCCAGCGTCGCCGGGTGGCGCCACATCGCCTGATTCATGGCGGGCGCCATCAGGCATCTGGCTTCGGTCGCCAGACACAGCGTGGTCAACAGATCATCGGCATGGCCGTGGGCTAGTCGCGCCATCAGGTCGGCGGTGGTCGGCGCGATCAGGATGATATCCGCCCACTTGGCCAGCTCGATATGGCCCATGCCGGCCTCGGCTTCCGGATCCAGCAGCGAGGTGCGCACGGGCTCGCCGGTGAGTGCCTGCAACGTCAGCGGCGTGATGAACGCCTGGGCGCCCTCGGTCATGACCACGCGCACCTCAAAGCCCGTCTTTTTCAACAGGCGAGCGAGATTGGCGCTCTTGTAGGCGGCGATGCCGGCGCTGATGCCGAGCAGAATGCGGGTTCCGGCCAATTCCGGACCAATCGGTAGCGACATGGGATCTGTCCTGATGGTTCGGTCGTTACCATACCATTGCGGTCGCGGGTTGCGTAATGGTGCGCTGGAAGTGGCGACCGCCGTTGCAGCGGCCCCCCGTGGCGATCACTCGGCGTTGCCGAGCTCGCCTTCGCCGACGACCTCGTCGCCCTCCAGCCACTCGATGCTGTCGCTGCCATCACGACGAACGCCGTAGCAGGTCGGTTTATCGTCGCCGTAATCGAAGCACATGCGATCGTCGACGATCGTCGCCTGGCCGGTATAGCCGTCGCCCTCGATCTTGCCGTCCTGGCGGTAGACTTCGTCGTACTGCTGGCCACTCGCCATGGCGCCCTGCACGCGATGCCCCCAGACCTGCTGCTGGATCTCCTCGCCGCTGAGTCGTTCGCCCTCGGCGGCGGTTGCCGTGGTCGCGAAGGCGAGCATTGCCAGCGTGGTTGCCAGGCAGAGAGTCGGTAATATTCGAGCCTTGGGAGAGACTGATGATGTCTTGATCGACATGGTTCATGAACCCCGCGCTGTTGCGTGAATAGTGGTCGTGCGTGACGGCCGTACCCAGGAGCTTACGTGGAGAGGCGTGAAGGAGATGCGCCGGGTCATCAAAAGAGCCGTTCTATCGCACGTTCCACCCCGCGCAGCTCGGCGAGCCCCTTGAGCCGACCGATCAACGGGTACCCGGGGCGGCTGTCGCGAGCCAGGTCATCGAGCAGATGATGGCCGTGATCCGGGCGCATCGGCAGTCGGTCGCCGCCTTCACGCTGGCGTCGGCGCTGTTCGCTAACCAGCGCGCCGATCACCCCGACCATATCGACGTCGCCGTCCAGATGCTCGGCCTCGTGGAAACTGAGCGGGTTGGCTTCGCGACGGGTAGCGCGCAGATGCACGAAATGGATATGCGGCGCGAAACGCTCGGCCATGGCGACCAGGTCGTTGTCCTCCCGCACGCCGTAGGAGCCGGTGCAGAAAGTCAGGCCGTTGGCTGGGCTGGGTGCGCTATCGAGCACGTACTGGGCATCTTCGGCCGTCGAGACCACGCGCGGCAGCCCCAGCAGTTCCCGGGGCGGGTCGTCCGGGTGAATCGCCAGGCGCACGCCGGCTTCCTCCGCCGTGGGCACGATAGCGCGCAGGAACGTGGTCAGATTGGCGCGGAGCCGTTCAGCATCGATCTCGCGGTAGGCGTCGAGCGCCTGGCGAAAATCTTCCAGCGTATAGTGCTCTTCGGTGCCGGGCAGCCCGGCGATAACGGTGTCGACCAGCTGCGTTCGTGCCGCCGCGTCGAGTGTCTCCAGGTAAGCGCTGGCCGCGTCCCGCTCGGTCTCGCTGTAATCGGTTGCTGCCCCTTCGCGCTCGAGCAGAAACAGATCGAAAGCGGCGAAGGCGGTCTGGTCGAAGCGCAGCGCGGTACCGCCATTGGGAAGCGGCCAGGCCAGGTCGGTGCGCGTCCAGTCGAGGATCGGCATGAAGTTGTAGCAGACCACGTCGATACCGCACTGGCCCAGGTTGGCGAGCGTCTGGCGATAGTTGTCGATGTAGCTCTCGGGTGCCGGCAACCCCTGCTTGATCGCTTCGTGAATCGGCACGCTTTCGACCACCGACCAGGTCAGGCCGGCGGATTCGATCAGGCGTTTGCGCTCGGCAATGGCGGCGACCGGCCAGATCTCGCCGTTGGGGATCTCGTGCAGGGCCGTGACGATGCCGGTTGCGCCGGCCTGGCGAATCTCGCCGAGGGTGATGGGATCGGCCGGACCGAACCAGCGCCAGGTATGTTCCATGATCAAGCGTCCCGATCAGAAAAATTGAGTGTCAAAGCGGTAATCGTGGCTTCCACGCCGCCGCTCTCCAGTTGCATCAGCGCGTCGACGATCTGCTGGGCGAATAGTCGATCATCGCGCAGTGTCGCGGGAAAGACGGCATCGAGCGCGAGAAAGGCGTCGACCAGTGCGGCGCGGTCGCCGCCATGGCGACGATGCAGCGCGGCGAACGTCTCGGCCATGGGGTCGTCCACCGGATGCGGCTGGCCGTCGAGATCGGTGCCGACGGTATAGCGGATCCAGCCAGCCACGCCCAACGCGGTCGCACTGATCGCGTCGTCGGCAGTCAACCGTTCGACACCGCCGGCCAGCCAGCGCTGGGGAATCTTCTGCGAACCGTCCATGGCGATCTGCTGCAGGCGGTGGTGCAGGCTGTCGTTGCCGAAGCGTGCCAGCAGGCTGTCGGTATAGGTGCCGGCATCGGCGCCATCCGGCAGTGACAGCGTGGGGATCGCTTCCTGCTGCCAGTAGTGCTGAAGCAACTGGCGGAAAGCGGGGCGAGCGACGGCGGCATCGACCGTTTCGATGCCGGCGAGGGCGCCCAGGTAGGCCAGCAGCGAGTGGGCGCCGTTGAGCAGGCGCAGCTTCATGGTTTCGAACGGTGCGACGTCGGCGACCATCTCGACACCGTCGGTTTCCCAATCCGGCCGGCCCTGCGGGAAGTCGTCCTCGACCACCCACTGGCTGAAAGTTTCACAGACCACCGCGCCGGGATCCCCGACGCCCAACGCTGCCAGACGCTGGCGGTCGGCGTCGGTCATCGCTGGCACGATTCGGTCGACCATGCTCGAGGGGAAGGCGACGCTGGCTTCTATCCACTCGGCCAGCGCCTCATCGCGATGACGGGCCAGCGAGACCACCGCGCGCCGCGTGCGCTGGCCGTTGTGGGGCATGTTGTCGCAACACAGCACGGTGAATGGTGCGATCCCGGCCGCTCGGCGTCGCGCCAGCGCTTCCACCAGCATGCCCGGGGCGGTATCCGGGGATTCCGGATGGGCAATGTCGTGGGCGATCGGCGCAGCATCGCTCAGCAGTTCGCCGCTGCCCGGGCTCAGGAAATAGCCCTTCTCGGTCACGGTGAGCGTGACGATTCGCACCTCAGGATTGCTCATCCGCGCTAATAGCGCTTCGCGATCCGGACCATCCGGCCCTGCGTAGAGCGCTTCACGGATGGCGCTGACCTCGCGCAGGGTGACGTGTTCGCTGTCGCTGAATTCGGCGACGTGGTAGCGGTAGTCGCCGTCGCGAAGCTGATCGACCAGCGTGCGGTTGGAACGGATGTTGGCGCTGCAGAGGCCCCACTCGCTTTCCTCCCCGGTGGGAGTGCGATTGATACTTCGCTGCAGGTAGACCGCTTGATGGGCGCGATGGAACGCGCCCAGCCCCAGGTGGACGATGCCGATCCCGCTCGGGCCCCGTCGGCTCGGCTCACGTTCGATATGGGTGTCGGCTGCGGCCATGGCGCTATTTCCCCATCAACAGGTTGGGCAGCCACAGCGAGATGGCAGGAACGAAGGACACCAGCATCAGCACGATCAGGTTGCAGATCAGAAACGGGATGATGGCTTTGGCGACATGCAGCATAGGCAGCTTGCCGATACTCGAGACCACGAACAGGCAGACGCCCACCGGCGGTGTGGTCAGGCCGATCATCAGGTTGAGTACCGCCATCACGCCGAAGTGGATCGGATCCATGCCCACGCCGGTGGCCACGCCCAGCAGCGCCGGGAATAGGATGATCAGCGCGGCGATCGTCTCCATGAAGGCGCCGACGAACAGCAGGATCAGATTGAGGATCAGAATGACCACGATCGGATTGGTGCTGATACCGAGAATCGCATCGGCGAGCATCTGCGGGATCTGCTGGCTGGTCAGGATCCAGCCGAACAGATTGGCCAGGCCGACCAGCAGCATCAGCGAGGCGGAGGTGATCACGGTGTCCGACAGGATGCCGCCCAGATTGCGCCAGTTGATCCCCTTGTAGACGAAAGTGCCCACCAGCAGTGCGTAGAGGCTGGCGACGATCGAAGCCTCGGTCGGCGTGAACAGTCCGCCGATGATGCCGTAGAGAATGATGAAGGTCATCATCAGCGCCCAGAACGCGCTGCGGCCCTCCTTGATCAGCTCCTTGAAGGTGGCGCGCTTCTCCTTGGGATAGCCGCGCCGCACGGCCAGCCAGTAGGCTGTGATCATCATCGCCACGCCCAGCAGCAGACCGGGGACGGCGCCGGCCAGGAACATGCGGCCGACGGAGATGCCGGAGAGCGAACCGACGATGATCATCGGTACGCTGGGCGGGATGATCGGGCCGATGGTGGAGGAGGCGGCGGTCACGGCGGCGGCGAACGGCTTGTCGTAGCCGGCTTTCGACATCCCCGGAATCATTACTGAGCCAATGCTGGCGGCGTCCGCCACGGCGGTACCGGAGATGCCGCTGAAGATCATCGAGCCGCCGACGTTGGCCAGACCCAGGCCGCCGCGGATGTGCCCGACCAGGGCATTGGAGAAGCGCACGATGTGCTGGGTGATGTTGCCCACGTTCATCAGATTGCCGGCCATCACGAAGCCGGGAATGCACAGCAACACGAAGGAGTCGATGCCGGAGAACATCCGCTGCGGCACGATGGTCAACGAGATCCCACCGAGCATCAGGTAGGCCAGTGACGATACGCCGAGACAGAAGGCGATCGGCAGACCGATCAGCAGCAGTACCAGAAAGGTGACGAAGAGAACGGCGATTTCCATCAGAGCGCCTCCTGGCGAGTGGTGTCGGCGCGCTCGCCACGAATCATGGCGATGACCCCCTCGGTCATGCCGATCAGGCTGTACAGCAACAGCGACCCGAACAGCACCACCGAGGAGAAGAAAATGTAGAGCATGGGAATGCGCAGCGTCGGCGACGTCTGGAACGCCCCGATCTGGGCGAATTGCCAGGCATTAGGCAGCACCAGAATGGTGAAGATGAAGGTGATGGCCGAGATCAATACGAGATAGGCAGCACGGCCACGAAAGCCGAGCCAGCCATGAAACAGTTCGACGTTGACGTGGCGGTTACGGTGCTGCACCACGCCGGCGCCCAGCGCTACCATGTAGATGAAGAGATAGCGGGTGAGCTCTTCGGTCCACGATAGCGTGATGGGCAGAAACAGTCGCGAGGCGACCTGCAGCAGCACGGTCAGTGACAGCCCCACCAGGGCGATCACGGCCAGCCACAGCATAAGGCGATCCAGCCCGTCAGCCAGGCGGCCGATGGGGCCGCCCAGGCGCGGAACACGATTCAGGATCTCCAGGCTCTCCTGAATATCCTGCGGCTGAGTGTCCGTTTGTCGTTCCGACATGGCGCTCTCCGAACAGGGGAATGGGGCCGGGAGCGTCGTGCCCCCGGCGTACGATTATCAGAGACCCTGAATTTCGTCGTAGAGCTTGCGCTGATCTTCGTCGAGCGAGTCGAGCACCGCCGGACGCGCTTTCTTGGCAAACGCCTCCTGATCGACATCGACGAACTTCATGCCCTTGTCCTTGAGCGCTTGTTCGAGACGTTTCTGGTCATCGACGAACAGCCCTTCCTCGTAGGACTGCATCTCGCTGGCCGCATCGCGCACCACGCTCTGCAGATCGTCCGGCATCGATTCGAGCTTCTGCTTGCCGATCACCACGTAGATCCAGCTGCGGACGTGATCGGTCATGTCCACGTACTGCTGGACTTCGTTGAAGCTGGCGCTCTCGATCAGGCTGAGCGGGTTTTCCTGCGCTTCGATGGTGTTCTGCTGCAGCGAGGTAAACACTTCGCTGAAGGCCATCGGGGTCGGGCGGGCGCCCAGTGCTTCCCAGGTATCGACGAACAGCGGCACGTTGGGCACGCGGATGCGCAGGCCGTCGAGGTCATCGGGGGTCTTGATCGGGCGATTGGAGGTCAGCTCACGCGGGCCGCGCTCGAACCAGGCGATCGGCACCAGGCCCGTGCGCTCGGTGATCTGCTTCTCGATCTGCTTGCCGACGTCGCCTTCCACGGCCTTGCGCATATGGTCCGCATCACGGAACAGATAGGGCACGGCCATCATCGCGGCGGCGGGCGCCCAGTTCTGCAGGCTCTCGCCGGTGATGGTCATGTCGGCGGTGCCCAACTGGATGCTGTTGATCACATCCATCTCGCTGCCGAGCTGCTCGTTGGGAAACACCTGAACCTCGATGCGGCCGTCGGAGTTGGCTTCCACCAACTCCTTGAACTTCAGCGCCGCCTTGTTCCAGATGTTCTGTTCATTGGCCAGATGGCCGAATTTCAGCGTGTAGTCCGCAGCCATTACTGCCTGACTGCCCAGAAGCGTGGCACCGAGGGCAGCGCCGGCCAGCAGGTGTTTGAGTGTGGTGGTCGTCAACATGGCGTGAGTCTCCTGTCGCGTGGGATACGCGTCGGTTTTGTTGTCCGAACTCGCACCTCCGGATCTTTTTCCGGCATCAGAGCGGGTTCGATAGGACGTTCAAGGCGAGATTTTCACCAGCACCTTGCGCGCCTGTTCCGGGTGGTTCTCGAGCAGGTCGATGGCACCGGGCATTTCGGCCAGGGCGATGCGATGGCTGATCAGCGCCTTGGGATCGAGACGACCGGCGGCGATATGTTCGATCACCTCCGGGAATTTGCGGTTGTTCAGACGCGAGCCGACCAGCGTCAGCTCCTTCTTGATCACTTCCAGCTGAATCAGGTCGCTGGGCGTGGGGCTGAAACCGAGCAGGCCGACGCGCCCGGCGGGGCAGGCCATCCGCAGCATGGCCGGCAGCATCGCCGGTATGCAGGCGGCATCGGCGATCAGCGGGATGCCTTCGCCATCGGTCGCCTTCAGCACGGCCTGCTCGAGATCGTCCGTGCGACCATTGATGGTGTGGGCGGCGCCCAGTTCGCGAGCCGCGGCCAGGCGTTCATCGAGAATATCGGTGACGATGATCCCCTCGAGGCCGATGGCGCGTGCCATCTGCAGCAGGGTGAGACCGATGACGCCGGCGCCGATGATCAGCAGCCGATCGCCGGGCCGGGGTTCCATCCGCGACAGCACGTTGGCGGCGATGGAGTAGGGCTCGACCAGCGCGGCGGCATCGAGATCGAGACCGTCGGGCAGTCGATGGGCGTTGGCCGCCGGCACGTTGACCTGCTCGGCGAAGCCGCCATTTCTGTGCACGCCGATCACCTGCATCGCGCTGCAGACGTTGGGCCGGCCGATGCGGCAGGGATAGCACCGGCCGCAGCTGACGACCGGATCGATACAGACGCGCTCACCGACACGGGTCGCGTCGATGCCTTTACCGACGGCGCTGATCACGCCGGCGAACTCGTGCCCTGTGATGCGGGGAAACTGCACGAAGGCGTTGTCGCCATGGATGATGTGCATGTCCGAGCCGCAGATGCCGGCGAATGCGACGTCGATAACGACTTCACCCGGTGCTGGGGCCGGCGCAGGCTGATCGCCGACGGCGAACGCATGAGGGGCGCTGACTTCAAAGGCTTGCATCGATAACTCTCCTGACATTCTCACGGTATCCGGCATCGCTCGTTCACCCGTGCCGGCGTCTACCAGTGCCACAGCGTGCCGTCATCGAGCCGGTTGACCGGCAGACTGGCGCGCTTGAACGGATAGCGAGCGGCGGCTTCCTCGTCGATATCGACGCCGTGCCCCGGCGATTCGCCGACCAGGAAATGGCCATCCTCGAAGCGATAGTCGTGGGGGAAGACGCTGTCGGTCAGCTCGTCGTGGGGCATGTGCTCCTGAATGCCGAAGTTGGGCACCCAGGTATCGAAGTGGATCGCGGCGCCGAGACACACCGGCGACAGGTCGGTGGGGCCGTGGAAGCCGGTGCGCACGTGGTAGAGCGAGGCCAGATCGGCGATCCGGCGCAGTTGCGTGATGCCGCCGCCGTGGGTCAGCGGCGTACGAATGTAGTCGATCCACTGGTTCTGGATCATCTCGCGGCAGTCGTGGATCGAGTTGAACACTTCGCCGATGGCGAGCGGCGTGGTGGTGTGTTCGCGGATCAGACGCAGGCTCTCCTGGTTCTCGGCGGGGACGCAGTCCTCCAGCCAGAACAGATGGTAGGGCTCTACCGCCTTGCCCAGACGCGCCGCTTCGATCGGCGTCAGCCGGTGGTGGACGTCGTGCAGCAGGTGCAGATCGTGACCGAAGCGCTCGCGCACCGCGGCGAACAGCTGCGGCACGTGGTTGAGGTACTTCTCCGTGCTCCAGGCGTGCTCGGCGGGCAGTTCGGAGTCCGCCGGTTCATACCGCTCGCCTTCCCGCTTGGCAACGCCGTAGATCGTCTTGATGCCCGGGACGCCGGCCTGAACGCGTACCGCCTTATAGCCGAGCTCGACGTGCCGGGCGACTTCTTCCAGGCAGCTGTCGATATCTTTACCGGTGCAGTGGGCGTAGGTCATCACCCGCTCACGGCTCTTTCCCCCCAGAAGTTGATAGAGCGGCATGTTGGCGGCTTTGGCCTTGATGTCCCACAGCGCCATGTCGACGGCGCCGATCGCACTCATGGTCACGGGGCCACGACGCCAGTAGGCGCCGCGATAGAGATACTGCCAGGTGTCCTCGATGCGGCTGGCATCGCGACCGATCAGCGCCGGCACGACGTGCTCTTCGAGATAGGCGGCGACGGCCATTTCGCGGCCGTTGAGCGTGGCGTCGCCGATGCCGTAGGTGCCGGATTCGGTGATCAGTTTGAGGGTGACGAAGTTGCGTCCCGGGCTGGTGACGATGACGCGGGCGTCGATGATTTTCATGGACTCTCCGGCTAGGGAAAACGGCGGTTTCAGTGGTTGTCGAACAGATCGGGAAAGCGTTCGATCAGCCGCGGCAGTGAAATGAGCAGCTCGCGCAGATGCGTCTGCACGGCGTGTTCGGCAGCGCCCGGGTCGCGATTCTTGATCGCCTCGACAATGCGGGCGTGCTGCTCGACCAGGGTTTCCAGTGGCGTCCCGTCGGGTACGCTGATGTAGCGCACGCGGTCGAAGTGCGCCTTGACCTCTTCGGTGAATCGCCAAGCCGACTCATGGCCGGCTTCTCGAGACAGCGTCTGGTGGAACTCCTCGTCGAGCACATAGAAGCGGTCGTAATCCCCGCCGCCGATCGTCCTGCGCTGGCGCTCGACCAGCTCGAAGAGATCGTCGAGCCCGCGTGTCGACAAGCCTTCTTCCGCTGCGGACTTGGCTACCGCCACCTCGATCGCCTCGCGCACGAAGCGCGCGCTGTAGACCGCCTGAGGCGAGATCTTGACCACGAAAGTGCCGCGTTGCGGGCGGACTTCGACCAGCCCTGCTTCAGAAAGGCGGATGAAGGCCTCGCGGACGGGCTGACGGCTGACCTCGAAGGTGTCGGCAATCTCTTTCTCCGACAGTGCCTGCCCCGGTGCCAGCACCAGGCGGATGATGGCGTGGCGCAGCACGTCGTAGAGGCGCTGGCGAACATGGCCGGCATCCGAGCTGTTCCAGAGGCTCTGTAAGGTCGTGGGGGTCAAGGAGGCTCCGATGTCGATGTCTGGTGGGCATGCTTCAAGGGCTTGTCTGACTAGTATGGTAGTGGGTTGTCAGAAATTGGCGATTCAACTTTGGGACTAGAAGTACGCCTTTTCCGGTAACCGCTCACAGGTTTCGGGAGACGCGGCCGATGTCCTGAGTCAGGGCTCAGACACGACGGGTGAACGGGAGGGGCATGGGAATACGCGATTGGCCGGAGGGAGAACGGCCGCGGGAAAAGCTGATGACGCTAGGGTCTTCGGCGCTGTCGGATGCCGAGCTGCTGGCGATCTTCCTGCGCGTCGGCGTCAAGGGGCGTTCGGCGGTGGATCTGGCGCGGGATCTGCTGAGCGCCTTCGGCGGACTGCGCCCGCTGCTGGAGGCGGATCGGCGACGATTCTGCGCCGAGCACGGCTTGGGGGAGGCGACCTACGTTCAACTGCAGGCGACGCTCGAGCTATCGCGCCGCCATCTGGGCAGCCTGCTCGAACGCGACGCGGCGCTGACGTCGCCTGCGCTGGTGCGCCAGTTCCTGAGCGCGCAGCTGCGCCACCTCGATCACGAAGCGTTCGCGGCGCTGTTTCTGGACACCCAGCATCGCGTGATCCGATTCGAGATTCTGTCCGAAGGCACGCTGGACAGCGCTTCCGTCTACCCGCGCGAGGTTGCTCGGAGAGCATTGGCGCGCAATGCCGGCGCCGTCATCTTCGCGCACAATCACCCCTCCGGCGTCGCCGAGCCGAGCGATGCCGACCGCCGAATCACCGAACGTCTGCGCGAGGCGCTGGCCCTGTTCGACATCCGCGTGCTGGATCATTTCGTGATCGGTGACGGCGAAGTGATCTCTTTTGCCGAACGCGGGTGGTTGTAGAGCGGTGGTTGTAGAGCGTCAGTCGTAGAGCGTCAGTCGTAGAGCGTCAGTCGTAGAGCGCTGGTCTTGTAGAGCGGTTCTCGAACGTTGGCGGTGCAGGGTGGTTACGGGGCGTCGGCTGCATCATATAGAGAGGCAGCAGAACCATTTCGAGAAGGGGATGGGAACGCGTGCTGGTTTCGGGTAACATACCGCGCCATGTTCTCGGGTGGTTTCTCGAGGGGGCTATCGGTAACGATTGCCCCGCGCGATAACGATTGCCCAGGTCTGGCTCGCACGGCACGGATGATTGCTTCAGTGCCTTGTGGCTCGACTTGTTGCGAAAATCAGGGCGCTCTGGTATAAAGTACGCCCTTTGAATCAGGGCATACGGCGAGAGCTCGTCATTTCGTGCGTCTTCCGAGGTGGCTGGGGTAGTCCCGAAAGGGGTATTCCGAAACAGATGCCCGAGATAAACCGAACAACCCAACCCGCCAGTGGTCGGAGGCTTCCATGTCCCAAGTTTGTCAGGTTACCGGTAAGCGTCCGGTGACTGGTAATAACGTCTCGCACTCACAGCGCAAGACACGTCGTCGTTTCGTCCCGAACCTGCACACGCATCGTTTCTGGGTCGAATCCGAGAAGCGATTCGTCAAGCTGCGCCTGTCTTCCAAAGGCATGCGCATCATTGACAAGAAGGGCATCGAAGCGGTGCTCGTCGATATTCGCAAGCGTGCCGCTAGCCTTTAAGGAGTCGAGACATGCGTGACAAGATCAAGTTGGTGTCCAGTGCCGGTACCGGCCACTTCTACACCACGGCAAAGAACAAGCGTAACACTCCGGACAAGCTTGAATTCAAGAAGTACGATCCGGTTGTTCGCAAGCACGTCATGTACAAGGAAGCCAAGATCAAGTGATCTAGCTTACCGACAGCGCTGAATAGGCGCTGGATGACAGTACGGAAAACCCGGTCCTCGACCGGGTTTTCTCGTTTGTGATGGCTGAAACGCGAGAATCCGAGCATGCCCGAGCTTCCCGAAGTCGAAACGACACGCCGCGGTATCGCGCCCTACGTGGAGGGTTGGGAGATCGTCGAGGTCATCGTGCGCCATCGCAGCTTGCGCGTACCGGTGCCGAGCGATCTGGAATCGGCGCTGATCGGCGGGCAGTTCGGCGAGCTTTCCCGCCGCGCCAAGTACCTGCTGCTGCCGCTGGCGGATCGGACCCTGCTGTGGCACCTGGGGATGTCCGGCAGCCTGCGTATCGCCCGCGTCGGCGATCCACCCAAGAAGCACGATCATGTCGATGTCGTGTTCGAGGGAGGGGCCATCCTGCGCTACCACGATCCGCGGCGTTTCGGCTTCGTCGATTGGCTGCGGGGGAGCGCCGACCTGGATACCCGGCTATCGCGGCTGGGTCCGGAACCGTTGTCGCTCGACTTCGACGGTCAGCGGCTCTATCGGCTCTCCCGGGGCCGCCGCGCCTCGGTAAAGACCTTTATCATGGACAACATCGTGGTGGTGGGTGTGGGCAATATCTATGCCACCGAAGCGCTGTTCATGGCAGGCATCGATCCGCGCCGGGCAGCGGGGCGCGTCTCGCTCGAGCGCTTCGCGCGCCTTGCCGAGGCGATCAAGACCGTGCTGGCGGCGGCGATTACTCAGGGCGGAACCACGCTGCGGGATTTCGTCAGCGGCACCGGCGAGCCGGGATACTTTGCCCAGCGGCTCAACGTCTATGGCCGTGCCGGCGAGCCGTGCCGTCACTGCGGGCTGGAGCTGCGCCATATCGTGCTGGGTCAGCGCGCCACGGTTTACTGCGCCCTCTGTCAGACCTGAGCGGCAGTTTGCTGGTCGCGTCAGGACTGACCTTCCGGCCCGAAGCTCGGCCGTCGGGTCGAGATCGGTTCTAAATCCATTCGATTTTGCCTCTGCGGGTTGGTGTCGGACGCATGCGGGTTAGAATGCGCCAGGATTTCTGTTTCTCGACGCCCGTTCGAAACTTTTTTTCCAACTTTTTTTCCCGATGTCCTTGCCGATGGAGCCCTGCACATGGAGTCAACCGTGACCCAGACCCTGCGTCTCAAGAAGAACGCCGATCGACGTCTGAAGGCGGGCCATCTGTGGCTCTACTCCAACGAGATCGATATCCAGGCGACGCCGCTCAAGGATCTCGAGCCGGGTGCGCAGGTGATCATCGAAGCCGCCAACGGCAAGGCGATGGGTGTTGCCTACGTCAATCCGAACTCGCTGATCTGCGCGCGAGTGGTCTCCCGGGATGCCAATGTCCGACTCGACCGTTCGCTACTGGTGCATCGTTTCAACCAAGCGCTGGCGCTGCGTGATCGCCTGTTCGCCAAGCCGTTCTATCGGCTGATCCATGGCGAAGGCGATCTATTGCCGGGGTTGATCATCGATCGATTCGACGACGTGTTCGTGGTGCAGCTCAACACGCTCGGCATGGAAATGGTTCGCGACGAGGTGATCTCGGCGTTGGACAAGGTGCTGTCGCCTCGCGCCATCGTGTTCAAGAACGATTCCAGCGGCCGTCGTCTGGAAAAGCTCGATTCCGAGGTGGCAGTGGTCCATGGCGAACTGCCGGACGAGGTGCTGCTGGAAGAGAACGGGGTGCGTTTCGTGGCCCCGGTGCTGGACGGTCAGAAGACCGGCTGGTTCTACGACCACCGCGCCAACCGCGCCTGGCTCAATGGCCTGGTCGCCGGCAAGCGCGTGCTGGATCTGTTCAGCTACGTGGGCGGTTGGGGTGTTCAGGCTGCGGCTCACGGTGCCAGCGAAGTGCTGTGTGTCGACGCGTCGGAGAAAGCGCTGGATCGCGTCGCCGAGAACGCCGCGCTCAACGGTGTCCACGAGCAGGTCGCCGTCGGTCATGGCGATGTCTTCGAAGCCATGACCGCGCTGCGTGCCGAGGGTGAGCGTTTCGATGTGGTGGTGCTCGATCCGCCGGCGTTCATCAAGAAGCGCAAGGATCTTACCAATGGCGAACGCGCCTACGCCCGACTCAATCGCGAGGCGATGCGCCTGTTGAGCCGCGATGGCCTGCTGATGTCGGCCTCCTGCTCCATGCATCTCTATGAAGAGCGGCTGGTCGAGTGCGTACGGGGTGCGGTTCGTCATCAGGACCGCCACGGCCAGATTCTCTATCGTGGCGGCCAGTCCGGCGATCACCCGATTCATCCGGCCATTCCGGAAACGGCCTATCTGAAAGCGCTCGGCGTGCGGGTCTTCCACAATTGATCGACGCCACTGACGGGGATCGCTGACATGTCTGCCGGCCAGGTTTGCGTGTTTCGTCACTCCAATGTCTTGTTGGTCAGTCATGTTCGTAACGTGATCGAGAGCGCGGGTCTCTCGGCCACGTTGCGCAACATGACGCTGGCCGGCGGGGCAGGAGAGTTGCCTCCCGATCAGTGCGAAGCGGAAGTCTGGGTGGCGATCGAGGCCGAATGGCAGGCGGGCCAGCTGGTCCGGGAGGCGCTCGACGGTCCCGCCGTGAGCGCGCCGGCATGGCGCTGCGCTGGCTGCGGCGAACGGCTGGACGGCGTGTTCGATCGCTGCTGGCAGTGCGGTCATGAGCGCCCGACAGAATTCGCATCGATCTGACTTTAAGTCATTGACCGACGCTGCTCAGGAGGCCCGTATGACGTGGGATCTGCCCAGCCCTTTCGTGATCGACATCCAGGTCGAGGCATCGAGCATCGATCACTACGGGCACGTCAACAACGCGGAATACCTGCGCTGGGTCGAGCGTGCCAGTTGGGCGCACTCCCGGCATCTAGGTTTGAGTCTGGAGGACTACCGCGCGCTCGATCGCGGCATGGTCGTCCATCGCCACGAGCTGGATTATCTGGCGCCCGCCTTCGAAGATGATCGCCTCCAGCTCGCCACGTGGATCATTGCCTGCGACGGGCGTCTGACGCTGAAGCGCCGGTTCCAGCTCTGCAATGTCGCAAGCTCTCGTACGCTGCTTCGTGCGCGCACGCGTTTTGCCTGTATCGAACTTTCCAGTGGTCGGCCCAAGCGAATGCCGCCTCGATTCGTCGAGGTATACGGTGATGCGGTGATCGCTGGTTAGCAAATATTCCTGTCTTTGCCTCTAAATCCGGATATTCGTTCGAAGGGCGGGCGTTATTCGGGTCTTGTTCGTCTTTTATCCGCGGCTATCCCGTCTTTATTGCTGCTGTGCTGTAATTCGCTCGATCCTTTAATGATAACCAGCGATCGAGGAAATCATCATGCATATCGGCGTGCCCAAGGAAATCAAGAATCATGAATACCGCGTCGCTTTGACGCCGGGCGGCGTGCGTGAGCTGATCGCTCGGGGTCACCGGGTGTCGGTGCAGGCGGAAGCGGGTACCGGATCCGGCTATGCGGACGATGCCTATCGGGAAGCGGGCGCCGAGATGATGAGCGACGTCGACGCGCTCTGGGCAGCCGCCGACCTGATCCTCAAGGTCAAGGAGCCGCAGGCGGAGGAAGTCGCACGGCTGCGCCCGCAGCAGACGCTCTTCACCTATCTCCATCTGGCCGCCGAAGAGCCGCTGATGCGAGGGCTGATCGAGAGCGGCGCGACCTGCATCGCCTACGAAACCATTACCGATGCGCTAGGCGGTCTGCCGCTGCTGGCGCCGATGAGCCGCGTCGCCGGGCGCATGGCCGTTCAGGCCGGCGCCCACAGTCTGGAGAAGGCGCAGGGCGGTGCCGGTATTCTGCTGCCGGGCGTGCCCGGTGTGGCGCCGGCCAAGGTGACGGTGATCGGCGGCGGCGTGGTCGGCGAGAACGCCGCGCGCATGGCGCTGGGTCTGGGTGCCGAAGTGACGATCCTCGACAAGTCCCTGCCGCGATTGGAAGTGCTCGATCATCGCTATCAGGGCCAGATCCGTACGGTCTATTCGACCACCGAGACCCTGGAAACGGCGGTGCGCGAGTCGGACATGATCATCGGCGCGGTACTGGTGCCCGGCGCGGCCGCGCCCAAGCTGATCAGCCGCGCGATGCTCGCCGAGATGAAGCCGGGCAGCGTGCTGGTGGACGTGGCGATCGACCAGGGAGGCTGCTTCGAGACCAGCAAGCCGACGACCCATGCCGATCCCAGCTACGTCGTCGACGGCATCGTTCATTACTGCGTTGCCAACATGCCCGGCGCGGTGGCCCGCACCTCGACCCAGGCGCTGACCAATGCGACGCTACCCTTCGTGATCGCGCTGGCCGACAAGGGCTGGAAGCAGGCGCTGGCCGACGATGTTCATTTCCGCGGCGGCCTCAACGTCCACGCCGGCCAGGTGACCTACGCCGCCGTCGGCCAAGCGTTCGGGATGGAAGTGGTTTCGACCGAGCAGATTCTGAAGGGTTGAGACCAGCGTTCTACCCAAGCGGGGTGTTCGCTATAGGGGAGGTGGCACGGTAAACTGCCCGCACTGCCACTTTCCTCTATGCCATTTCCCGGACAGATTCGAAGACTCCATGAGCAAGCGACGCGTTCTTACCGGCATCACCACCACGGGTACGCCGCATCTGGGCAACTATGTCGGCGCGATCAAGCCGGCCATCGCCGAGAGCCAGAATCCCGACGTCCAGTCCTACTACTTTCTCGCCGACCTGCACGCGCTGATCAAGTCGCAGGATCCGCAGCGCATTCAGCAGTCGCGTCTCGAGATCGCTGCCACCTGGCTTGCGCTGGGGCTGGATACCGATAACGCCATCTTCTATCGCCAGTCCGATATTCACGAGATTCCCGAGCTGACCTGGCTGCTTTCCTGCGTCTGCGCCAAGGGCTTGATGAATCGGGCCCATGCCTACAAGGCGGCGGTGGCAGACAACGAGGCCGTGGGCCAGAGCGATGCCGATCGCGGCATTACTATGGGCCTGTTCGGCTATCCCGTGCTGATGGCGGCAGACATCCTGATGTTCAACGCGCACAAGGTGCCGGTGGGCCGGGATCAGATTCAGCATATCGAGATGGCGCGCGATATGGCGGGGCGCTTCAATCATATCTACAAGGGCGATTATTTCACCCTGCCCGAGGCGATCGTCGACGAGAAGGTCGAGGTGTTGCGGGGCCTGGATGGCCGCAAGATGTCGAAGAGCTACGACAACACCATTCCGCTGTTCGTCAGCGAGAAGAAGCTGCTCAAGCTGGTGCGCAAGATCAAGACCAACTCGTTGGAACCGGGCGAGCCCAAGGATCCGGATACCTGCACGCTGTTCCAGATCTACTCGGCCTTCGTCACGGCGGAGGAGAGCGCGGCGATGCGTCAACGCTATCAGGAAGGTATCGGTTGGGGCGACGCCAAGAACGAGGTGTTCGAGTATCTCAACGCTCATCTGCGCGAGCCGCGCGAGCGCTATGAGGCGTTGATGAATGATCCTGGCCATATCGAGCAGGTGCTGGCGAAGGGCGCCGAGCGTGCGCGCGCCGAGGCCAATACGCTGATGGAGAGGTTGCGTATTGCGGTCGGGTTGGGCCGCTTCCAGTAAGCGTTTGCTCAAGCGGGAAAGCCGGCCACTGCGCCGGCTTTTTTGAGAGTGATTCAGATATATAACTAAATCAGCTAATCAAAGTCATTTTCGTCGTTTTCGTATTCCCGACCAAAAGACTAAAGTATCGCCATTCGATTTTAGTCTAAAGGAAGTTCCGCTTATGACGACTCTGACACGCACGTCGCCACCGGGGATCGGACGGCTATCGCCGAAGGCCTGGATCGCGGCAGTCCTGCTGGTGCTGGGTTCGCTGGCAGTTGGTCTGGCTTTTGGCGGTAATCAGGGCTGGCTGATGCTGGTCGGCGGGGCGTTGGGTATTGTGCTCTATCACGCCTCGTTCGGATTCACTTCCGCCTGGCGCGTGTTCATCACCGAGCGCCGCGGTCGTGGCCTGCGCGCGCAGATGGTGATGCTGGCACTCGCCGTGGTGCTGTTCTTTCCGGCATTGGGGGCGGGAACGCTGTTCGGCCATCCGGTGCAGGGCTTCGTGTCGCCGATCGGCGTTTCGGTGATCGTAGGCGCTTTCCTGTTCGGCGTGGGTATGCAGTTGGGCGGCGGTTGCGCTTCCGGGACGCTGTTCACCGTGGGTGGCGGTAACGCCCGCATGCTGATTACGCTGCTGTTCTTCATCGTCGGTTCGGTAATCGGCACGGCGCATTTTGCCTGGTGGCAGAGCCTGCCGGCCTTTCAACCGACCTCGATGATCGATCTGTTCGGCACCGGTGGTGGCATCGTTGCCAGCCTGGTGCTGTTCGCGGCGATCGCCGCGTTGACCATCGCCATGGAGAAACGTCGTCACGGCCAGCTGGAGCAGACCTCCTCGGTCTCGCCCGGCCCGGGTCGTTGGCTGACGGGCCCCTGGCCGATTCTCGCCGGTGCGGTTGGCCTGGCGCTGCTCAACTTCCTGACACTGGCGCTGGCCGGCCGCCCGTGGGGAATTACCTCGGCGTTTGCGCTGTGGGGCGCCCAGGCATTTCAGGCTGTCGGTGGCGATGTGACTGGCTGGGGCTACTGGCAAAATCCGGGACGCGCGGCGTCTCTCGACAGCAGTATCTTCAGTGATGTCACCACAGTGATGAACGTCGGGATCATTCTCGGCGCCGGGCTGGCGGCATCCCTAGCAGGGCGATTCGCGCCCAATTTCCGCATTCCGCTGCGTTCTGTCGCGGCAGCGGTGATCGGCGGTCTGTTTCTGGGCTACGGCGCTCGTCTGGCATTCGGCTGCAACATTGGGGCCTATTTCAGCGGTATCGCCTCCGGCAGTCTGCACGGCTGGCTATGGCTGGTGGCGGCGTTCGCCGGCAACATGTTCGGCGTCAAGCTGCGGCCGCTGTTCTTCCCTGGGCCCGCGAAACCGGTCGCGGCGAGCTGCTGATAACGGTTCGATGCCCTGATGAAAGCCCCGCTTCGGCGGGGCTTTTCAGTGTCGGATTAGTCTTTTGGCAAGGGTTTCCATCGCGGGCATGCCATTGACCGCGGCAGATGGCATACTGGTCGGCCCTCGGCCAGCCATGGGCTGGCCAGGCGTCTCTGCGGTTGCCAGGCAACTGCAGGAACGATAACGACAATGCGCCATCGGGCCTGCACCAACGACCGGTGAGCTCGCCCGGCCGAGAGGCGCGTTTCATTCGTTGGTTACCGCGAGAGTCGATTCATGTCCGATCACGCCAAGCGCCCGCTTTACATCCCCTACGCTGGACCGTCGCTACTGGAGACGCCGCTGCTCAACAAGGGTAGTGCCTTCACCAGCGAAGAACGGGTCGAGTTCAATCTGGTGGGTCTGCTGCCGCAGAACGTCGAGAGTATCGAAGAGCAGCTCGAACGCGCCTACCATCAGTACACGCTGTGTCAGAACAATCTCGACAAGCACATCTATCTGCGTGCGATTCAGGACGACAACGAGACGCTGTTCGGCCGTCTGCTGGAAGAGCATCTCGAGGAGATGCTGCCGATCATCTATACCCCGACGGTGGGCGAGGCGTGCGAAGAGTTCTCCAATATCTATCGCAATCATCGCGGTCTTTTCATCTCCTATCCCGACCGTCACCGCATGGAAGATATCCTTCGCAGCGCCACCAAGGACAAGGTCCGGGTGATCGTGGTGACCGACGGCGAGCGTATTCTCGGCCTGGGCGATCAGGGTATCGGTGGCATGGGGATTCCCATCGGCAAGCTTTCGCTCTACACCGCCTGCGGCGGTATCAGCCCGGCGTACACACTGCCGATCACGCTGGACGTGGGTACCAACAACCAGAAGCTGCTCGATGATCCGATGTACATGGGCTGGCGGCACAAGCGCGTCTCGCCGGACGAGTACGCCGAGTTCATTACCCTGTTCATGGAAGCGCTGAAGGCTCGCTGGCCGAATGTGCTATTGCAGTTCGAGGACTTCGCGCTGACCAACGCCATGCCGCTGCTGGAGCGCTATCGCGATGAGCTGTGCTGCTTCAACGACGATATCCAGGGCACGGCCTCGGTGGTAGTCGCCACGCTGCTAGCCTCGTGCAAGGCCAAGAACGTCAGGCTCAGCGAGCAGACGATCACTTTCGCGGGGGCCGGTTCCGCCGGTTGCGGTATCGCCGAGCAGATCGTGATCGCGATGACCCGCGAGGGGCTGTCGGAAGACGAAGCGCGCCAGCGGGTCTTCATGGTCGACAAGGACGGCCTGCTAACCACCGACATGGAAGGGCTGCACAGTTTCCAGCAGCGCCTCGCCCATGATCCGACGAAGCTGGGTTTCGACAGCGACGTCCGTCTGCTGATCGACGTGATTCGCAATGCCAAACCGACGATTCTGATCGGTGTTTCCGGTCAACGCGGCCTGTTCACCGAAGAGGTGATCAAGACGCTCAACGCCAACTGCGAGAACCCGCTGGTCATGCCGCTCTCCAACCCGACTTCCAAGGTCGAGGCGGTGCCGCAGGACGTGCTGGAATGGACCAACGGTCAGGCGATGGTCGCCACGGGGAGCCCGTTTCCGCCGGTGGAGATCAACGGTCGCGAGATTCCCATCGCGCAGTGCAACAACTCCTATATCTTCCCGGGCATCGGGCTGGGGGTGATCGCCGCCAACGCGACGCGCGTCACCGACAACATGCTGATGGCGGCGTCCAATGCGCTCGCCGACAGCGCCCCGATCGTCAAGACCGGTGAAGGCGCGCTGCTGCCGGCGCTGGGCGATATCCGCGAAATCAGCCAGTTGATCGCCTTCGCTGTCGGCAAGCAGGCCCAGACCGACGGTGTCGCGCTCTCGTCCAGCGACGAAGTGTTGTGGGACGCGATCCACGGTCACTTCTGGTATCCGCGTTACCGCCAGTATCGTCGGCGTTCGATCTGATGTCGTGAGCTACGAGCTACGAGCTACGAGCTACGAGCTACGAGCTACGAGCTACGAGCTACGAGCTAAGAGCTAC
>NZ_MSDP01000024.1:0-32490 GCF_001937155.1 Salinicola sp. MH3R3-1
TCACCGCCCCGGGTCCGCGTTCGAGCTTCAGTTCTAGTCAGAGGCAGAGTCCGGGACATGGGCGCCGCCACCGGCGTTCGACCGAGAAAGCTGCCAGGTGTGACGGACGATCATGACCTCCTCGTCGGTGGGGATGACGTGAACGGCGACCGTACTGTCCCGGGTCGAGATGCACCCCGGCTCCGCGGAGCGGTTCGCGGCGTCCTCCAGCGCCACCGACCACAGCGGTGCCAGGCGCTCGATGATCGCTTGACGGACTGGCGCGGCATGCTCGCCGATACCGGCGGTGAAGACGATGCCGTCGACGCCGCCCAGGCTGACCGCCATGCGCCCCATTTCCTGGGCGACGCGGTAGACGAAGAAGTCCACCGCCAGCCGCGCGCGGGGGGAATCGCTCTCCAGCAGCGTCTGCATGTCGCTGTCGAGGCCGGAAAGGCCGAGCAATCCCGAATCATGATAGAGCAGCGACTGCAGCTGCTCGCTCGAATAGCCGAGCTCATGTTCGAGATAGAGCATAAGCCCCGGATCGAGGGCGCCCGAGCGAGTGCCCATCGGCAGCCCGTCCAGCGCGGTGAAGCTCATCGTGGTATCGATGCTGTTGCCGGCTTTTAGTGCGCAGAGGCTGGCACCGTTGCCCAGATGGGCGACGATGGTCCGACCCTCGGCCAACCGTTCATCGATCTCGTGCAGTCGCCCGGCGATGTATTCGTAGGATAGCCCATGAAAGCCGAAGCGGCGGATGCCCTGCGCGAATAAGGCGTAGGGAAGGCCGGTCAGCTGGGCCACGATCGGCATCTCGAGATGAAAGCTGGTATCGAAACAGGCGACCTGCAGCGTGTCGGGCGCGAACCGGCTGACGGCGTCGATGCCTTCCAGATGATGCGGCTGATGCAAGGGGGCCATCGGGGTCAGGGCCGCGATACCTTCGCGGGTCGCCTCGTCGATGACTACCGGCCCGGCAAAACGATCGCCACCGTGAACGATGCGATGGCCGACGGCGGCCAGGGTCAGTTCGCCGAATTGCTGCTCGAGGGCCTCATGGAGCCGGGCGAAGGCGCTGTCGTGGTCCGCAAGTTCGTGATTGCCCGGTGTCTCATCGAGGAATTCGGTTCCATCGGCGAGCTCGCCGGAGAGATGCGGCGAGTCACCGATCTTCTCGACCTTCGCCTTGGCGACGAATTCAGGTGGCGCCATGTCGCCGAGGCGATAGAGCGAGAGCTTGATGCTGGAGGAACCGGCATTGAGCGCAATGATATGAGAATGCGGCGCTGCCATGAGGTCGTCCTTATTCCTTGCTGACAATCAGCAGCTGGAAATCTGCCGATGCCTGAGCGTCGGTCGGGGTTGTTCAAAGCGTGGTCCACCTTGGGCCACCCTTCAAACGAGAACGGGCCTCGATATCTCGAGGCCCGTCGTTATCGCTCCTGGCTCGCAGCGGCCGGTAGTCTCGGCTTACATCTGCTCTTTCTGAGCGCCGGAGCCTTCGCGAGCCTTGCCCAGAGAGGGTTCCTGGCCTTCGGGTTCCGGCTTCTGCCGCGTCGAGTACTCGCCTCTGCCATCCAGCGACGGACCTTGATTCCAGCGTCCCATCGGGGCGTCCTTGTCGGTCAGCGTGTTGAGATAGTAGTAGGAGTGCTCCATCGCCTCGTGAGCTTCAGGCGTGGAGTTGGGGATCGGCAGATTCTTCTCGAGGCCGCCCAGCTCCTCGATGACCGCCAACCACTGCTGCTGGTGGTAGGTATCGCGCGCGATCAAGAACGAAAGAAAGTCTTTCATGCCCTTGTCGCTGGTCCAGTTGTACAGACGCGAGGCCAGTACGCGCCCCCCGGACTCCGCGGCGACGTTGGCCATCATGTCCGCGGCGATATTGCCGGTTGCATAGACGTGGCTCATGTCGAACGGCACGCCGTTGGCATTGACCGGCATGGCGGAAAGGCCGGAAGAGAGCAGGTGACGCGGGTTGGCGCCGCCGAGAATCGCGTTGATGATCGGATCCTTGGCCGACTCTTCCTGATAGGAGACCGGCGCCCCCTCAAGATTCAAGGCGACGGCGTGGCCGAGCATCTCGATATGAGAGAGCTCCTCGGTGGCCGTGGACATCAGCAGGTCGCGAATGCGGTCATCGCCACGCGCGCCCATCGCCTGGAAGAAGTACTGCATGGCAACGCGGATTTCGCCTTCGACCCCACCGATCGCCTGCTGCAGCAGCATGGCGAACTGCGGATCGGGTTTGTCTACCTTGACCGGATACTGAAGCTTCGATGAATGTTGAAACATGGGTGTCTCCCTACCTGATTGAAGAAGTGGCTCCGTGCTCACTGAAGCTAGTTCGCTTTGGAAAAGGCGCTACTGATTCAGATTAAACAGGGCGACTATTTTGGTATTTATTTGTATCGAAGAAGGCGCTCCAAGGGCGGTAATCAACATTCGTTATAGGGAGGCTCACAACGGTAATATATAAACATTCTGTCATCTGATCGTTTTCGGACTGAGTTTTTTCTACGATCAATGCTGGCGCTGTCGTCAGGAGAAAGTGAAATCGTTAACCCAGAATAACGTTTCTGATTCCCCTCGCTTGACGGAATTGATTTATGCCTTTCGGGTTAGTAGAAGTCGACGCTGGACGCGAGGGAGTCTGAAGATCATGGGCAGCGGAACCCGCCAATCATGGAACGGATAACCAATCATGGTCAGGCGATTACGGCAATGACTAGCTGCAGTACGCTCCTGGTCTTGCTGTTTTACGCTCAGATACTCTTCCTCGATTTCCGAAGGCAGCGTCAGCCCAAGATCATCGTCAACCGTGACGGCGGGAAGGCATTTTAGGCGCATTGCGTCATTGGCAACATGAGCCAGGAAGCGATTTTCATCGAGCTTATCATCGCTATTCTGCACACTGAAAAGGGGCGTTATACCGCCAGCCTCATTGATATCGAAGAGGCTAAACGTACGGAATCTTTCCGATTGGTGGAAACCACTCGGCAGGACCGATGGCGCCGGGAAGTTTCAACCCTGCCGGGATTTTCGAAGAGATTGTCGAAAGCGTTTTGCACTCCCAAAGCATCCCCCGAAGAATTCCAATCTGGGAGATGACATCGACCTCGAGGCGATTGAGCTTCGTCTCGTCGCCGTCTATGGCAGTGAGGATGCGCCGGTTTGTCGATCCCGTCGCAAGTTCGTGAAAGAGCGTCTGGCGCGGGGTGGGGCATTGGCTACGCTGAAGACTATCGATTCGCAGGATCATCGTGGGAGCAACGGATGGCTGACCTCGAAACCTACCGCCGCAAGCGTGACTTTTCGCGCTCGCCGGAACCTCGCGGCAAACGCGGCAGGAAGCGTTCGCAGTCGAGCTTCGTGATCCACAAACATGACGCCAGTCATCTGCACTACGACCTGAGGTTGGAAGAGGACGGCGTGTTACGGAGTTGGGCCTTGCCCAAGGGGCCCAGTCTCGAGCCCGGCGAGAAACACCTGGCGGTTCAGGTCGAAGATCACCCGCTCGACTACGGCGATTTCGAAGGGGTGATCCCCGATGGCTACGGTGCCGGTACGGTGATGATCTGGGATCGTGGCGAATGGCGGGTGACCGGCAAGCACGACGACGGCCAGATCGATTTCGCGCTCGACGGCTACAAGCTCAAGGGCGCCTGGACGCTCAAGCGCATGAGTGGCCGAGGAAGCGGCGGAAAGCGAGAGGACGGTAAACAGTGGCTGATGATCAAGCGCCACGACGCCGCCGACGCCCATGTTCCCGACAGCCTGGACGACGTCAGCGTGGCTTCGAATCGGCGCATGACGGAGATCGCCGAAGGGAAGTCCCCATCCTCTTCATCGGCAGCCTCTTCATCGACAGGCTCGGCATCGAAGTCTTCTTCAAAGAACTCGTCGTCAACGAAGTTCCCATCTTCCCGATCCTCATCGTCAAAAACCTCAGCGAAAACCGAAGGCAAGCGTTCCAGTGGCCGCAAGGCTCCGGCCGTCAAGATCGATCCCGGTCAGCTCGAGGGCGCGCGCAAGGCGAGCCTCCCGGCCCGGCCTTCGGCGCAGCTGGCCACTCTGGTCGACGAGGCGCCGGCCGGCGACGACTGGTTCCACGAGATCAAGTTCGACGGCTACCGTATTCTGGCGCGGCTCGACCGCGGCAAGGTGAGCCTGCTGACGCGCAACGGTCACGACTGGCGGGACCGCTTTCCGGAGATCGCCGAGGCGATCGAAGCGCTGCCAGTGGAAAAGGCGCTGTTCGACGGCGAGGTCGTCGCGCTGAGACGCGACGGTATCAGCGACTTCCGGCGCCTGCAGGGGGCGCTGAGCGAAGAAAAGACCGCCGGGCTGGTGTATCAGATCTTCGATCTGCGCTATCTCGACGGCCTCGGGTTCGAGGGTATGGCGCTCGACGACGTCGCCCTGCGCGATCGCAAGACGCTATTGGCGCAGACCTGTGACGCGGTGAAGATCGGCAATCGTGGCCTGCTGCGCTATACCGATCATATCGAGGGCGAGGGCGGCGCATTCTTCGAACAGGCGAGCCGCCAGGGCCTGGAAGGAGTCGTTTCCAAGCGCGCCGATTCCCTCTATCGCGGACGCCGCAATCGGGACTGGCTCAAGACCAAGACCGAGCGTCAGGCCGAGTTCGTGGTCGGCGGCTACACCGATCCGCAAGGCTCGCGCAGCGGCTTCGGTTCGCTGCTCATCGGCGCCTATGACGACGACGGCAAGCTGCGCTACTGCGGTCGGGTCGGCGCCGGATTCTCCCACGCTCAGCTCGCCGAGTGGCAGCGGGAACTGGCGCGGGCGCCGCGCAAGACTTCGCCTTTCGTCGAGCGTGACATTCCCGATTTGGCCAGCAGCCACTGGGTCACGCCCAAGCGCGTGATCGACGTCAATTTCAGTGAATGGACCCACGATGGCCGCCTGCGCCATCCGCGCTTTCGCGGCCTGCGCGAGGATCGCGATCCCCAGGATATTCGGCTGAGCCAGCAACGAGCGACGGAGCCGTCCATGAGCGAGAAAGCGAGTGAATCTTCCGCCCCAAAGCGATCGATCCGGACGCAATCCAGTGGCGGCGATGTCGAGATCGAGGGCATTCGGCTGACGCATCCCGATCGGGTGCTGTTCGAGGACGAAGGCATCACCAAGCGGGCGCTGGCCGAATTCTATGCCGAGCAAGCCGAGTGGATCCTGCCCGGGCTCGCCGAGCGACCGTTGACGCTGCTGCGTTGCCCTGGCGGTGTCGGCAAGGAGTGTTTCGTCCAGAAGCATCCCAGCGACACCATGCCGGACGATCTGCCGAGCGTGGCGATCGCTGAAAAATCCGGCAAGCACGACTATCTCTATGCGCGCAGTGCCGCCGATCTGGTGGCGCTGGTGCAGATGGGAACCGTCGAATTTCACCTCTGGAACAGCCGTGTCGACGATCTCGAGCGGCCCGACCAGCTGGTGTTCGATCTCGACCCGGCACCGGACTGCAAGTGGCAGGCGGTCATCGATGTCGCCCGCGAGCTGCGCCAGACGCTTTCCGAACTCGAACTCACCGCGTTTCTGCGCACCACCGGCGGCAAGGGTCTGCACCTGGTCGTCCCGCTCAAACCGCATGCCGACTGGGAGACCGCCAAGGGGTTCGCCGAAGCCGTGTGCGAACGCTGCGCCGAGCGTCATCCCGATCAGCTGACGCTCAACATGTCCAAGCAGGCTCGCCGTGGCAAGGTGTTTCTCGACTACCTGCGCAACGGCCGCGGCGCCACGGCGGTGGCTTCCTACTCGGTCCGTGCCAGACCCGGTGCGCCGGTGGCGACGCCCATTCGCTGGGAGGATCTGGGGCCGAAACTGAGCGCCGATCAGTACACGTTGACCAACCTGCCCCGCCGGCTGTCGTCAATGAAACAGGACCCGTGGGCGGGCTTCGACGACGCCCGCCAGCGACTGACCAAGAAGCGCTGCCGCGATGCCGGAATGGAAATCTGAAGGGCTGAGGGGATGTTGATCAGAATGTTCGAGGGGGAGAGAGCGGTGAGGAGAACAGAAAAATGAGCGCTCGCGCGGTCTGGAAAGGTGTCATCGGTTTTGGCGAAGAGCGAGTGCCGGTCAAGCTCTATACGGCGGTCAGCGACCGCAACGTCCATTTTCGCCTGCTCGACCGGCGCCGGCAGCGCCCCGTGCATCAGGCGATGATCGAGCCCCAGAGCGGCAAGACCGTATCGCTCGACGACCGGCACAAGGCCGTCATCGACAAGCAGGATCGCATCCTGTTCGACACCGAGGAGCTCGACGAACTGGCGCCGGCGCCCTCGCGGGATATCGAGGTGATGCACTTTCTACCGGCAGGCGCGATCGATAACCAGTGGTATCAGCGCCCCTACTTTCTCGGGCCGGATGGCGACGACGACACGTTCGACGCTTTCGCCGCCGCACTCGCCAGCAGTGGGCGGGAAGGCCTGGTTCACTGGGTGATGCGGCACAAGGCCTATGTCGGTGCGCTGCGTGATTACGACGGCCATCCGGTGCTGATCACCTTGCGCCATCTCGACGAGGTCGTCGATGCCGATGCCCTCGAGCCGCCCGGCGGTGACAAGCTGAACGCCGGCGAAGTGAAGATGGCGACCGATCTGGTCGAGATGTACGCCGCCGACTTCGAGCCGGAAACCTATCAGGACGAATATCGTCAGCGGCTGGAAGCGCTGGTGGAGGCCAAACGCAGCGGCAAGCGAGTCAAGGTTAAGCGTCGCCGTCGGCAGGATCCGTCCGACGATATCGCCTCGTCGCTCAAGGCCAGCCTGGCCCAGGAGCGCAAACGTGCCTAAGTCGAAGACGACAAAGTCGAAAACATCGAAGCCGGAAACCTCGAAGCCGGACAAGCAGCACCATCACGACAGCGGCTTCCGCGGGCCGCGCCCATTCTGGTCCGGCACCATCGCCTTCGGGCTGGTCAGTCTCCCTGTGGGGCTCTACCCCGCCCAACACGCGCGAGACATCACGCTGAAAGAGGTCGACGACCAGGGCAGGCCGCTGTCCCGACGCTTCTTCAGCGAGACCGGGCGCAAGCCGCTCAAGTCGAGCGAGCTGGCACGCGGCATCGAGGTCGAAGAGGACCGCTACGTGGTCGTCGAAGACCAAGAGATCGAGGACGCCACGCTCGAACATCGGCGCGAGATCGAACTGAGCCGGTTCGTCTCGCTGGACGAGCTCGACCCGCTCTATTTTCGACGCGCCTATTTTCTGGTGCCGGATTCCCGTTCGAATCGCGGCAGCGGCGCACTCAAGCCTTATCGGCTGCTGGCGGCGGCGATGGAAAATGCCGGGCGCGCGGGTATCGCCACGCTGGTGATGCGCGGGCGCGAGGTGCTGGTGGCGATCATCGCCGAAAACGGCATCCTGCGTGCCGAGGCGCTGCGCGTCCACGACGAGCTGCGCACGCCGCAGAGCATCGGACTGGAACCGCCGGGTGAACCGGATGCCAAACGTGCGGCAGATTCACCAGGCGATGGACAAACTCAACGCCAAGCATTTCGACCCCGACGAGTTGATCGACCCGCACATCGAAGCGCTCAAGAAACGAGTACGCCAGAAGCGTCGGCGTCGTCAGGACATCGCGCCGATCGAATCGACCCGCGCCCAGGCAGGGAACGAGGGCGACGAAAACGAAGAGGGCGCCGAAGTCATCGATCTGATGCAGGTGCTCAAGCGCAGCCTCAAGCGGGGTCGGGTCGAACCGGAGGGGAAGAAAACCGACGAGGGAAAAGGTGGTAAAGCCGCTGCCAAGACTGCTGGATCTAAAACGTCTGCCAAGTCCGGAGCGTCTGCCAAGGCCGGGACGACTGCCAAATCCTCCAAGGCGACGAAGTCAGCCAAGGCCGGCAAATCCGATCTTTCCCGGCTTTCCCGTGAGGCGCTCTACGAGCTGGCGCAGCAGCGCAAGATTGAAGGGCGCAGCGGCATGAACAAGGTGCAGCTGATCGAGGCGTTAGGCCATCGTAGCTGAAACCCGGTGCAGAGTGGCCTCATCCGGCGCTTGGGGCTCTTTACGGCAGCCCCGCAACTGCCTCTACGACTTTGCCGAGGGCATTCGGGGTCGTCGAAATCTTGTACGTCCTGGTTTTTTTGTAGGATAAAAGTACGATTAAATTCATACCGTCCTCGATTTGAGAACCGCAGTTCTGTAGAGATTTTTCCTGACGGAACGGAAGGCGAGTTCTTTGGTAACCATCTGATATAGAATATTTTTCATAACGAATTTCTAGTGGGGGATATGAGGAGTTACTGCACCCATAGGAAAAGTTTTACGCCAAGATAGCTAAATAAAATTAAGCTTTGTTGTACGTCTGCCGATAGAGCGTCTCGCGGCATGAAGTGAATTTCCCCCCGGAGAACTTCCCGTCTGCCGAGACCAGTTCCATTCGCCCGAGGCTTGAGCCAAGGGCACCTATCGGGGCTTTGCCATGCTGTTACTGAATCGAAGCGTGAAACTCCGCCTGGCCGCGAGCCTGGGCGCCTGTATTGCCATGCTGTTCACCGTCGGAGTCGTCGGGCTGTTCAGCCTGGGGCAGACCAACGCCGCTCTCGGAAAGACTTATGAAGGGAACGTGCTGACCCTGGAGGATCTCAGCCACATCGATCGCGCTCTGCTCAGCAACCGGGTCAAGATCACCGCGGAGCAGCGGGATCGCAATCCCGAGTCCGCACGGACGACGCAGCAGGAGATCGCGGAGAACGATGCCATCATCGATGCCGCCTGGAGCGACTATTACCCGCAACGCATCGGCGGCCCCCAGGAGCGCGAGATGGCGGACGCCTTCATCACGGCGCTGGCCGACTTGCGAGTGACCATCGCCGAGCTCAACACGGCGATGATCGGCAATGACTTCGACCGAGCCCGAGTCATCGCGACGACCACGCTGCGCGCGCAATATCCCGAGACGCTCGGCGCCATTCAAACCCTGATCGAACGCAACGGTGCCCAGGCTGCCGAGGCGTTCGCGGGCGCTGTCAGCGAATACGAATGGAGTCGCAATGCCATTGTCGGGATCATGCTCGTATCGCTGGTCATAGGAACGTTGATAGCGCTATGGCTGATCCGCGGCATCATGACGCCGCTGGGGAAAGCCCAGGCATTCGCCAACGCCATGGCCGCCGGGAAGCTCAACACCCCGATCAATATCACCTGTAAGGATGAGTTCGGTGCGATGCTGCGCTCGCTTCAGGCCATGGAAGTCCAGGTTTCCCGCGTCGTCATGAGCGTGCGTGACAATGCCGAATCGGTCAGCATTGCGGCGGACGAAATTGCCCAGGGCACCGACGATCTCAGTCGTCGGACCCAGGAGCAGGCCGCCAGCCTCGAACAGACGGCGGCCTCGATGGACGAGATCACCTCGACCGTGCGCCAGAACGCGGAAAACGCCGCCGAAGCCGATAAGCTCGTCCACGATGTCAGCCATCGGGCCAGCGCCGGAGGCGAAGTGGCGGGGCAGGCGGTCAAGGCGATGGAAGGCATCAACACGTCGAGTCGCAAGATCGCCGGCATCGTCGGATTGATCGACCAGATCGCCTTCCAGACCAACCTGCTGGCGCTGAATGCCTCGGTGGAAGCTGCCCGCGCCGGTGAGCAGGGTCGCGGGTTTGCCGTGGTGGCCAACGAGGTGCGCAATCTCGCCGGACGCAGCGCCGATGCCGCCAAGGAGATCAAGCACCTGGTGGAGGAGAGTATCGGTCAGGTGGGTACCGGCACCGAACTGGTCAACCGAGCGGGTCAAGCGCTGGAAGAGATCGTCGACGGTGTCGAGCGGGTGACTATTCTGGTGGGCGAAATCGCGGTCGCCAGCCGCGAGCAGTCTCAGGGTATCGATCAGGTCAACACTGCGGTATCCCAGATGGATGGCGTGACCCAGCAGAACGCCAGCCTGGTGGAAGAATCCAGCGCCGCCGGCCGGTCACTGCAGGGCCAGGCCGCCAGCCTGCTGAAAGAGGTCTCGTTCTTCAAAGGCGCCGCCTCTGCTGGCGACGCCGCCCGGCCCGCTCCGGCTGCAGCCACGCCAACGGCGGCCAGTCGAGACACGCCCCGGCCGGCATCGCTGAAACGGCCGGCCCTCAAGTCGCCGGCCCGTGAGGAAGCGGCCGAGGAGTGGAGTTCGTTCTGATGGCTCGGGGTATCGGCCCGCAAACCGGGGTCGAAATACCGCTAGCCTCACGCCTTCGAGGTTCGACACGCGCCCGATACAGGGCGCATTTTGTCAGGTCGACTCCCGTTGGGCGAGATGGATGACCAGCACGTGCGGCTGGCCGTCTAGCGTCAGCCGCGCCTCGGTGGCGCTGTCCTCCAGCGGTTCGTCATCGAGCGTCGCCCCGGCCGGTTGCCCCTCCGAGGCGCGTTCGACCCGGATCAGGCAGGCGCTGCCCTCGAGATTGACGGTGGCCGAGAAGCCCGGCCAGGAATCGGGAATGCAGGGTGCGACGATCAGTTGAAGCCCTTCGCGACGAATCCCCAGGATGCCGCCCACCCCGGCCTGATACATCCAGCCGGCAGAGCCGGTGTACCAGGTCCAGCCGCCGCGTCCGACGTGAGGCGCCTCGGAGTAGACATCCGCAGCGATGACGTAGGGCTCGACGCGGTAGCGCTGGACGGCTTCCGGCGTCAGGGCGTGGTTGATCGGATTGAGCAGCGAGAACAGCGCGTAGGCTTTGTCCGCTTGCCCCAGCTTGGCGAAGGCGAGGATCGACCACATCGCGGCGTGGGTATACTGCCCGCCGTTCTCGCGCAGCCCCGGCGGATACCCCTTGATGTAACCAGGCTCCAGCGCAGTCTTGTCGAACGCCGGGGTGAACAGCAGCGCCAGCCGTTTCTCGGGCAGGATCAGATGGCGTTCCACCGACGCCATGGCCTGCGCGGCGCGGTCGGGATCGGCACCTTCCGAGAGCACGGCCCAGGACTGGGCGATGGCATCGATGCGGCAGGCGTCGTTGTCGTGGGTGCCCAGCCACTGGCCATCGTCGAAGGTGGCGCGACGATACCACTCGCCATCCCAGGCCTCGTTTTCCAGCGCCAGCCGTAGCGTTTCGGCGCGTTCCCGCCAGCGTGCGGCGAGGGCCCGGTCTTCCGGGGCAACGCGAGCCTCGGCCAGCGGCGCGAACAGCGCAAGCGTACGCAGCAACAGCCAGCCCAGCCATACGCTCTCGCCGCGACCCGCCTCGCCGACGCGATTGAAGCCGTCGTTCCAGTCACCGGTGCCGATCAGTGGCAGGCCATGCTCGCCGAACTGTTCGAGGGCCTGATCCAGGGCGCGGGCGCAGTGCTCGAACAGCGACGCCGCCTCGTCGGCCACCAGCGGCTGGGCGAAATCGTCGTGGGCCTCGGGGGCGAGCGGGGCGCCTTCCAGGAAGCCGACGCGTTCGTCCAGCACGGCGGTATCGTCCGTCGCCCGAATGTAAGTCGCGGCGGCAAATGCGAGCCACACCCGGTCATCGGAGATCCGGGTACGAACGCCCTGGCCGGAATGCGGCAGCCACCAGTGCTGGACATCGCCTTCGACGAACTGGCGGCCGGCGGCACGCAGCAGATGGTGGCGGGCCAGCGCCGGCATGGCGAAGGTGAGCGCCATGCCATCCTGCAACTGATCGCGGAAACCGTAGGCGCCGCTGGCCTGGTAGAACGCCGAGCGGGCCACGACTCGGCAGGCCAGCGTCTGATACATCAACCAGCCATTGAGCATCAGGTCCATGGCCGGGTCTGGCGTGCTGACCTGGAGCGTGCCATGCAGGGCCTGCCAGTAGGCTTCGACCTCGTCCAGCTTGGCGTCGAGATCGCTGTGCCGATAGCGCTCGATCAGCTCGCGTGCCGCTTCGTCACTATCGGCCTGGCCCATGAATGCCACGACTTCGACTGACTCGCCGCGGGCGAGGGTCAGCGTGCATTGCTGTACCGTGCAGGGATCGTATCCGGCACCGACGCTGGCCGCCAGCGGGCGCTGTTCGGTCAGCGCTTCGGGGTCGGCCAGCGAACCCTCACCCAGAAATTCGCGACGATCGGCGGTCCAACCGCTCTGGTGTCCGTCCAGGTCGACGAATCCGACACGTCCGGGGAAGGCCTGGTTCCAGGGGTTGCGCATCAACAGTGCCCCAGTGGCGGTATCATGTTCCGACACCAGAAAGGGCGCGGTCCGGGCCCGCGACGTGCCCATCACCCAGGCGGTGTAGGCGGTCACGATCAGTCGGCGTGGCCTGGCGGTACGGTTTTCCAGTGTCAGCCGCGAGATCTTGATCGAATCGTTCAGCGGGACATACTGCAACAGCGCCATCGAGAGCTCGGCGGTGTCGTGCTCGAAGCGGGTATAGCCGAAACCGTGGCGCGCGACGTGACGGACCGGATGCCCGGCCTCGCGCCGATGGGAACCGTTAGAGTCAAAGTCGGAACCGGAACCGGAACCGGAACCGGAACCGGGATTGGCGGTGACGGTGGTCAGCTCGCCGCTGTCGGCGTCCTGCACGTAGATCACTTCGCCGGGTAGATCGCTGACCGGATCGTTGGACCACGGGGTCAACTGGTTCTCGCGGCTGTTGTCGGCCCAGGTGTAGCCGCCGCCTTCCGCCGAGACCTGGAACCCGAATCCGGCATTGGCGATCACGTTGATCCACGGCTGCGGCGTGGTCGCGCCGTCGTCCAGCACGCAGACATATTCGCGGCCGTCATGGTCGAAGCCGCCGGAGCCATTGAAGAACGTCAGATCTCCCAGCGGTGGGCGCGAGGAAGGGGCCACTGCCGGGCGCCGATAAGGCGCCTGCGCCTCGCTCTTGCCCTGTTGGCTGGCGAGATCCTGTTCAGTGATACCCGATCGAGCCCGGGGCCCGACACTGGCGTCGTGCCGAATGGTCGGCGCTGCCAGCAGCGCATCCAGCAGCGCATCCAGCTGGGCGGGAAGCGCACCCTTGCGGGCCGTCAGCACGACCCGGGCCACGGCCAGCAGCAGTTCGTGGCTGGCCAGACTCAGCTGGTTGGCGCGCAAGGTATAGACCGAGCCCAGCGCCAGATTGCCCTCGATATGCGTGGGCGGGCGGTTGGAGCGAACGGCCGTTTCGATCGCATCCTGCAGCTCCTGCAGATAGGAGTGGGCGCGATCGTTGATGATCACCAGATCGACGCCCAGGCCTTTGGCACGCCAGTACTCGTGAGCGCGCAGCAGCCGCTTGAGCCAGGCGATATCCTCGAGGTCGCCAAGGCGCAGCAGCACGATCGGCAGGTCGCCGGAGATGCCCATCGGCCACAGGTTGGACTGTATCGACAGGCCACGCTTCAGCGTCTGGGACGGTGGGCGGAAGCGGGCATCGCTGTAGAGGATCGGCGCCGCCAGGCGCTGGAAATCCGCGGCTTCTTCTAGGTCGATGTCGAGATGGCGCAGCTGCACCTGGGCCTGGGTCCAAGCCAGGGTCCGGGCGCGCTCGAAGGCGCTGATGTCGTGATGCTTGTCGATCAGGGCCAGCAGCGTGTCGCGACTCTCGGCGACCACCGTCCAGAAATCGATGTGGCCGGCGTGACCCGGGGCGATCTTCAGGGTGTAACGCAGCGAGAACACCGGATCCAGTACCACGCCGGTGGTATTCGACAGCGGCTGGTGACCGAGCGCACTGGCATTGCCGAGTTGACGCCCCCGACCCAGAAAGCGGGCCCGGTCCGTCTCGTACTGCGGCTCACCCACGCACTCACCCTTGACCACCGCGAAATGGGCCGCCCAGATCGGCGCTTCCTGGGCCGCGCGCCGACGCCGTGTCGCGGTCAATGCGGTGTACTCGGGGACGAAATCCGTCTCGACGAACAGTTTGGCGAACGCCGGGTGGGCATCGTCGGTGGGCGGCTGGGTGAGCACGAGCTCGGCGTAGGACATCACGTCGATCGTGATGGCATGGCGGCCGCCGTTGGTCACCGAGACGCGACGCACTTCGCCATCGTCTTCGCCGGAGACCAGCACCTCGAGCACGGTGGTGAGATCACCGTCGCGACGGGTAAAGCGCGCATGATCCTCGGCGAATACTACCTCCCGGTAATCGGCCGGGCCCTTGATCGGATGCGCGCCGGCGGACCAGCAGGCGTCGCTATCGTGCTCGCGCAGCAGGATGAAACTTCCCCATTCATCGCAGGTGGCGTCTTCGCGCCAGCGCGTTATCGCCTGCTGCTGCCAGCGGCTGTAACCGGCGCCGGCGGCGGTCAGCATCACGCTGTAGCGGCCGTTGGACAACAGGTGCGTGACCGGCTGCGAGGTCGGCTCTCCTTCGAGTCGACGTACGGCCGCCGCCGGTGCGACGGTGCTCGAGGGCGCGGCATGATCGGCGTCGTTGGGCGAGGGCAGCGTTGCCACTTCCCGCGGCAGGCGCTCCTGCAGCAGGAGCTCGCTGGCCTGAATCATCGGTTCGCTGTGGAAGTGGCTGCGCAGCCGTCCTTCCAGCAGGGCATTGGCGATGGCCGCGATCGTCATCCCCTGATGGTGAGCCATGACGTTGCGGACGATGACGAAGCTCTTGTCGACGGGCAGGCGCGTGAGGGTGAAGTCGATCGCTTCGAAGAACCCGAAGTGGCTTTCGGCTTCCATCGCCCTGAGCCGAGCGAAGTTCTCCAGCGCGGCCTGGGGCGCGACCATGGTGGCCAGCGCCGTGGCGTAGGGCGCGATAACGAGGTTGTCGCCCAGGCCACGCTTGAGGCCCAGTTCCGGCACGCCGAAGTTGGAATACTGATAGGTGAAGTCGATATCCCGCGCGTTGTAGGCGGATTCCGAGACACCCCAGGGAATATCGTGGGGCTTGGCGTACTGGCGCTGGCTGGCCACGACCAGGCGGTTGGTCTGCTCGAGCAGACTGCCCAGTGGCGCACGCATCACCAGCGATGGCATCAGATATTCGAACATCGATCCCGACCACGAGATCAGCGCGACGCCTTCCTTCAACGGCGTCACCGCGCGGCCCAGGCGGAACCAGTGGCGGGTGGGCAGATCGCCTTTGGCAATCGCCACCAGACTCGCCAGACGTGCCTCGGAGGCGAGCAGGTCGTAGCAGCCGTCGTCCAGCCGATCCTCTCGCGGCGCGTAGCCGATCGACATCAGCTTGCGTTCGGTCACCAGCAGAAAGCGAAAATCCATCGCCAGGGCCAGTTGGCGCGACTGGTCGGCCAGCGCGCGAAGCCGTTGGCGCAGGCTCATGGGAGGCGCCGAGCCGTCTGACGTCGGATCGCCGGCTTCCAGCGGCGCGCGAGACAGCGCCGCTTCAAAAGGCGCCGTTCGAGAAACCGGCTCGGTATCCTCGGCGTCGCGGCGATGCTCGTCGAGACACTGCTGCAGAATCAGCAGCCAGCGCTGCGGCGATACTTCTCCGGTCGCCGCATCGACGACGCCCGATGTCGCCAGCGTCTGTGTGGCGAGCAGACCCTGACAGGTGTCGATCGACTGACGCAGCAAGTCGCAGTACTCGATACCGTAGGCGGTCGCTTCGAGATGGGGCGCGAGCGTTTCCAGCTCGTTCAGCAGCGCCGTTCGTGTCTCCTCGTCCAGCCGTTGGGTGGCGGCGATATCCTCGCGGCACAGCAGCAGGGTGTCGCTCAGCCCCTCGCGGGGATCGACGACATGGGGGTGCGCGATCCATGCTTCGCAGGCGCAGGCCAGGGTGATCAGGTGGCCTGCCAGATTGCCGCTGTCCACCGTGGAGACGTAGAGCGGCTCGAGCGGCTCGAGAGACCGGGTGTCGTACCAGTTGTAGAAATGGCCCTTGCAGCGCTCCATCGCGTGGAGCGTCGCCAGGGTCTCTTCCAGGCGTTCCACCGCGCGATGGGTGCCGATCCAGGCAAAATCCCGCGCCGCGATGCACGCCAGTAGATAGAGCCCGATATTGGTCGGCGAGGTACGCTCGGCGATGACCGGCTTGGGATCCAGTTGGAAGTTGTCCGGCGGCAGCGCGTGAGAGGCGGGCGTCACGAACGTATCGAAGAACTGCCAGGTACGCCGGGCGATGCGGCGTAGCGCCTGAGCCTGGGGCGGTGCCAGGCTTAGATTGTCGGTGGTATCGGTTGGGGCCCGGCTGGTCCACAGCGCGATCAGCGGTGCCACCAGCCACAGCACCAGCAGGGGCAGGACAAGGGCCCACGCCGGTGGCTCGATGACCGCCAGGATCAGCGCCAGGGCCAGGCTCAGCAGGGTGCCGCCGGCCATCTCTCGACCGAAGCCGGCAACCCCCAGACGTTCGCCTCCGGCCAGCTGGGAGGCCGTGGTCCACTCTAGTAGATGGCGGTGGGAAACGTAGACGCGATACAAGGTGCGAACGATGGCATCGCTCATCTGCCAGGCCTGATCCGCCAGCAGGGTCAGGCTCAGCAGGCAGCGTCCCGTCTCGGTACGCAGGTCCCGACCAAGCGTTCGCCAGTGATGGCGCCAGTTACCGTCGCGGCGATGGGGTTTGAGTGCAAATACAATAGGGATCAGCGCCGGAATGATCAGGCACGCCAGGGTCAGACCCATGGCGGCCAGCGCGGCGGTCAGCGGTAGCCAGGCGCAGATCATGAGCGCCCCGAACAGGCTCGGGGCCAGCAGCGATCGGCGCAGGTTATCGGCGATCTTCCAGCAGCCCACCGCGGTCAGTGCCTGACGATCGGCGCGACGACCCCAGAACCAGGGCAGCAGCTGCCAGTCCCCACGCGTCCATCGATGCTGGCGTCTGGCCGCCACGTCGTAACGTTCGGGGTACGCTTCGACGACCTCGACGTCGGAAGCCAGCCCGGCGCGCGCGAAGATGCCCTCCAGCAGGTCGTGGCTGAGCAGACTGTTCTCGGGGATACGACCGCAGAGCGCTCGCTCGTAGGCATCCACGGCGTAGATGCCTTTACCCGCGAACGAACCCTCGCCGAATAGATCCTGATAGAGATCCGATACCGCGGCGGTGTAGACATCCATGCCGCCCGGCGCCGAAAACAGCCGCTGATAGCGCGAGCCCTGGCGGCCGATGGGCAACGAGGGCGTGACTCGAGGCTGAAGAATGGCATGGCCACGGACGACCCTGTCGCTGTCACCGAACACCGGCTGGTTGAGCGGGTGCGCCATCTTGCCGACCAGCCGGGCGATCGTGTCTCGTGGCAGCTGTGTATCGCTGTCCAGCGTGACCACGTAGCGCACCTCGGAGGGCACCCAGGGCGCGTAACCATCGACGGACACGTAGGAGGTGTCGTCGGCACCGCGCAGCAGACGGTTGAGCTCGGTCAGCTTGCCGCGCTTGCGCTCCCAGCCCATCCAGCAGCCTTCGCTGGCATTGTAGAGTCGGCGCCGATAGAGCAGCAGAAATCGCGGGCCGGTAGGGGCGGGGCCGTGGCGCTGATTGAGCTGCGCCATGGCTTCGACGGCGATACTCAGCAAGGTATCGTCACCCGGCAACTCGGCAGTGTCGGCGTCGCGACCGTCCAGCAGCAGGGCAAAAGTCAGATCCCCCCCGTTACCGCAGAGATAATGCACCTCCAGGCGCTCGATCAGCTCGCGCAGGGCAACCGCCTCGGTCAGCATGGCGGGTATCGCGACCAACGTCCTCAGCGTGGGCGGAACGCCTTCCTCGAGCGCCAGCCCGGGTAACGCCTCGCCGCCGACGCCTTCGCCCAGCGCGCGATTGGCCAGCGCCGTTGCCACTTCGTAGGCGGGCAGGAAGATCAGCAGTAACCAGGGCAGTTGCCAGACGAACGGCAGGTCGACCACATTCAATGTCCAGACTGCCAACCCCATCAACAGCACCGTGATTAGCCCGGTGGCGCAGGCATAACCGGCTAGACCCAGTTTCAGCACGCCACGACGAACCTGCAGCGCCAGGGGCGGGCGGAAGCCGAGCGATCGTTCCAGTTCGCGGCGGCCATCGGCAATCAGGTAATAGCCTGGATCGGCAAGCCGCTCTGCTTCGGCCGGCTGGCAGTCCGCGGGCGGGGCCGCTCGTGCCGCGGAAAGTGCCTGTTCGGTCACGTAAAGCTCTTCCCGGTGCGAACCCCGCGCCAGCTGTTCGATGGCGTTGCGGTAGCGGTCCCGGGTGGCGAAATCCATCTCCGCGAAGCGACTGTTCGCGCGTAGCTGCTGGTCGACCAGGCTGACCTGTTCGACCTGGGTCGCCCAGTCGAAATCGGCGATATGCCGCAGACTGGTGATCACGTTGCGCACGCTGACGTTGGAGGCGCCCTGGCGTTGATGGGCGTTTTGCACCACCGCAGCGATCGATATCTCCTGGCGGCTGAATTGCTGCTCCAGCCACGCCAGGGCCGGCGTCTTGCCGGGGTCCTGATCGCGGAGGCGCTTGGCCATCTGGGCATAGCAATGGGCGGCAAAGGGATCGTCGATGTCCAGATCGGCGTAGGCCCGCAGCGGTTCGCTGCCGGCGCCGGGGAGCAGCAGGCGTTCGCACAGGGCATCGGCCTCGGCACGGGCATCCCGAGCATGCATGATCTGGTCGGAGAGCCGGCGCAGGTTTTCCACAAGCACCAGCCGCAGACTGATCGCGATCGCCCACAGCTCGCCGATGGTCAACGGTTCGACGCGCTGGTAGGCGGTGATGAATCGGGTCAACGTGATCGGGTCGAAGTGGCTGTCGGTATGCGCGACGTAGGCCCAGGTCAGCCCGAAGACTCGGGGGTAACCGGCAAAAGGGCCATCGGCGAGTTTCGGCAGCTGACGGTAATATCCGGGCGGTAGATCTTCGACGATGTCGCTGACATGTTTTTCGACATGATGATAGTGATCGAGCAACCACTCCGCGGCGGGCACGATGCTGTGGCGATTGGCGACTTCGTCGACGATGCTGCGATAAGCGATCCGCAGCGCCACCGTGTTCTCCTGCAGGCGCTGATTCAGCGGTTGGACGCGGGGGGGATGCAGGGTGATGGGCTGCGCCAGAGCCAGGCTCTGGGCGTGCTGCTCGAGCCGTTCGGGGCCGAACAGCTCTTCGCGTACGGGCGTTCGAGTGTTCCACGGCGGCGTGACTTCTTCGCGGCCGCTGCGCCACCGCCACCGGGCCTTCACTTGACACCCCCAGAGGAGCAGCGATATCGGATGATCGGTGACATGACGCATCGATGCATTGGTAATCTCCAGCCGCCGGGCGAGTAAAATCACTGCTCGCGCCGAGGCGTTGAACTCCATGCCATGGTCAAAAACGAAACACGCCCGCTGGCGATAGGCGGTGCCACTCGAAAATTCGTCGAGTGTCGAGGTAATAAGCGCCATGAACTTCCGTCACGGCGTGCTACAAAAAATGGGGGCGTCGCGGGATGTGTCGACCGGATCATGATGACCGGTGCGCGTCTGGCGAGGTCCGTGCGAATCGTCGATCGGGTTGCTGACCTGATTCGTCAACCTGGTTCGTTAATCTGGTTCGACAACCTGATTCGACCACCTGGTTAGACAGCCTTGATCGTCAACTCGATAGTTAACCCGAGTATGAGCGCAGGCCGGCAAATTAGCGAATGCTCGACGATACCGGAATCGGGTCGGGGACAGGGCTGGGAATCGAGTAGGCGATCGCGCTGGATGACGTCTTCAGGCCAGGCGGCGAAGCGAGGGGAAAGGCGACGACCGCGGCAAGAATTGCAGGCGAAAAACATCCCTTGTCAAGGCATTGCCGCCCGCCGTTCCCGTTAGACTGCCCGCAGTTTCGTTTCCTGCGGAACGCACTTGGCCCCGACACTGTCGGGGCCTTTTTTTGGGGAAGCTGAAAATTGAAGCGGAGAATCCAAAGCCGGGAGGCGCCAGTCGGAAGTCGAAGCGCGGGAGACTCCCGCCATGCCGGGCCGAGATCCGCTCAGGAGCGGAGCCACGCGTAAAGCAATTTGTAGAAACTGGTCTCGTCGAGCTCGGTGTATTTCGACAGGTCGCGTTTCTGCCCGAACTGCAGGTCGGTGAAGTAGTACTTGTCCTCGGACTCGATGATCTCCTTGATGTCATCTTCGTCCGAAGAGGCATACAACAGGATCCGATTGCCATGGAGGTACTGCTCCTCCGGCTCGACGTGCAGCTTGCAGCTACCGAACGTGATCGTCAGTACCTGAAGCGTGATCTCGAACGTCTCATCATACTTCTCGAGCGAATGATGGGCTTCGCCACGATGGATCTCGATGTCGTCGAGATCGAGATCCTCGACCCACGCTTCCACGCGGCTCTGCAATTCGCGCAGGTTGGCCTCGCTCGCGTGCAGGGCCTTTTTGAAGTCGGCCAGACGCTCCTGACACGCGTGGGCTTCGTCCCTGATGTACTCTTTCAACTGCGCGATCTCAACCATATAGCTCTCCTTGCTCGCCGTAGCCCCGAGTTCATGGCCGCTCCATGTACCTGATGGCTTCCCGCACTGATCCAGCCGGTTCCCGCTAAGCGTAGTTGTTGATCAATAAAAAACCGCCCATTGTCGGGCGGTTTACAAGATTGGGGGTAATGGATCAGGCGGCTGCAGGATTGACGCTGGACAGTGGCCGGTGAACGGCACTCAGCGCTTTTTCCAGGTCCAGCGTTCTGCATTTGAAGGCGCTACAATTGGCACATCTCACGTTTTGACCTTCACCGTCGTTCATCGGCAGATGGAACTGTTGATGACCACAGACTGAACAGGTGAGGTCTAACGTTACCTTGATCACGCGCTCGCTCTCCAGGTGGAGGTTTGATCGTTGAGCGGTTGATTCTCTCGTGCCATCTTGAGCGTCAGGCCACGACACTGATTGAGAATCTGGATCGAGTAGTTGGGTGAATGGGAATCCGCCCAGTGCCCGATGGTATCGAGAAACTCGCCGCACTCGGTGCAGCTGATCTCGTCCCATTCCAGATGGGCTTCCGTCGAGATGGATTGAGCGTTACCGCAACGGGTGCATGAAATAGAATCTTTCACAGACAGCCCTCCTTGGCTGAAGACCGGCCATTCGACCGATCGTGGTGATGGCATTCCTTGCCGCGTCCTGCTGGGCATCCTTGCCCGATCTTGCCGGCGTCCTTGCCGGCTCCTGCTGGCCCGACGTTCCTTGTCGGCCCTACAATCTTCTTCGTCCCGCATTCGTATGCTGGCACAGCAACCAGTGCTGTACAAGGGTTGTACGGTGTCGAGTTTTTCGTCCAGTTATCCCATGTTAAGTCTTGTGTAGTAAGTGGCTGAATCGGCTGGGCGGCAATGGGGAAAATTTTTTCAGAATCTCGCCAAATCATCCTCAAATCCGCCTTGTAGACCCTTTTTCAGCCGCTTATCGACATGACATGCATTCTCTAGTGAACGTCCACGCCTGCAGACCGCTATGCTAGGGGTCAAGACACTTTGACTTCGGAATCTTCATGAACTCTCTGAGCCAGCACAAGGCGTTCATCTTACTGCTGACGCTAGTTTCCATCGCTTTCGTATGGCTGCTGTTACCGTTCTACGGCGCCGTCCTGTGGGCCGTGATTCTGGCGATCCTGTTCCAGCCCATGCAGCGTCGACTGGAACGTCGACTCCACGGGCGTCGCAACTGGGCCGCACTCATTAGCGTGGCGGCGTGCGTGTTCATCGTCATCCTGCCGATAACGCTGATCTTCGGGGCCATGGTGCGCGAGGGCGCTAGCGTCTATCAGCGGGTGGGAAGCGGTGATATCGATTTCAATCACTACGTCCAGCAGTTTCAAGGCTCGTTGCCGGTTTCGATCCAGGATTGGCTGGGTGATGCCGGTTTCGGGAGCTTGTCCGATATCAGCAACCGCCTGGCCTCCGCGCTCGAACAGGGGAGCCGGTTGATCGCGACGCACATGTTGAGCATCGGCCAGAACACCCTGCAGTTTTTGGTCAGCACCGGGATCATGCTCTATCTGCTGTTTTTCCTGTTCCGGGACGGGCGCTCGCTTGGCCAAATGATCCGAATCACCATTCCGCTGAGCGACGAGTACACCTACAAACTGATCGACAAGTTCACCGCCGTGGTACGCGCCACCGTGAAGGGCAACGTGATCATCGCCATCGTCCAAGGGGTGATCGGGGGTGTCGCGTTCTGGGCGCTGGGCATCGAAGCCGCGCTGCTATGGGGCGTGATGATGGCGTTCCTGTCGCTGCTGCCGGCGATCGGCTCGGCCATCGTCTGGGTGCCGGTGGCGGCGTATCTGTTGATCACCGGGGCCTACGTCAAGGGCGCGATACTGATCTTCGTCGGCGTCGTGGTCATCGGGCTGGTCGACAACTTCCTGCGTCCGCCGCTGGTGGGCAAGGAGACCAAACTGCCGGATTACGTGGTCCTGATCTCCACGGTCGGCGGGATGACCCTGATGGGCATCAACGGTTTCGTGCTCGGTCCTTTGATCGCGGCGCTGTTCATCGTGGCCTGGTCGCTGTATCGCCAGGAACAGGCGGAAGAGGTCGAGAGTCTGGAAGACGCCCCCGCATCGGTCGAGGCGCCCGTCCAACCTCAGGATCACCAGCCCGGGTAGATGGCATGTCGTTTGAATTGTTATACTGCTAATTAATTATCCCGGATTTGACTGATCAGGAGACGGATGTCTGATTTCCTTTCGCCTTTGCATGGAGCGTCGCCTTTGCATGGCGCGTCGCTTACTTATGGCGCGTCATCGGTACGTGGCGCGACCGGCTGGGTCGGCGCCATCGCGCTTGCTGGCTTCACGCTTTCGGGGTGTGCCAACTATGCCGGGCTCGAACCGCAGCAGACGCTGACGCCCATCAGCCAGCTGAGCGTGACCGAGGTTCTCGGGCGGACCCCGGTGTCGCCGGCGGCGTGGCCCGAGATCGACTGGTGGAAGCGGTTGGGCGACCCCGAACTCGACACCCTGATTCAGGAAGCGCTGAGCGATTCGCCGGACATCGCCGTGGCCCAGGCGCGGCTGCATTCGGCCAATGCCGCCATCGCCTCGGCCAGAGCCAGGGCACTGCCCAGCATCGATGCTTCCGCCGAAGTCTCGCGGTCGCGGGTCTCGAAGGTGGAAGATCCGCAAGGGCAGGGCAACTTCTACTCTACCTCGCGGTCGCTGCTGGTCTCGTTCGACTATGATCTCGATCTCTGGGGCGGTAGCCGCGCCGCCTGGGAGGCCGCGCTGGGCGAAGCGCGTGCCCAGCAGATCGAATACCGCGCGGCGGGGTTGACGCTATCGGTCAACGTGGCGCGGGCCTATGTCAGCCTGGCCACCGCCTACGCCATGCGCGACGTGGCTCAACGCCAGCTGGATCGTGCGCAGCGCATCAACGATATCAACGACGAGCTGCTGCGGGCCGGCATCCGTAACGAATCCCAGAGTCTGCAGTCGCAGGTGACGGCCGCCAACGCTCGCCAATCGCTGGAGTCGGCGCAGCAATCGATCCGCAGCGAGCGAATCTCGCTGGCCATTCTGCTCGGCAAGGGGCCGGACCGCGGCGAGTCGATCCCCCGGCCCACGGCGCTTTCGCCGGCCATCGCCGCGTTGCCCAGCGTGATCCCCGCCGAACTGATCGGCCATCGGCCGGATGTCGTCGCCGCGCGCTGGCGGGTCGAGGCCGCCTCTCAGAGCATCAAGGCCGCCAAGGCGCAGTTCTACCCCAACATCAACCTTTCGGCGATGGCGGGGTTCCGTTCGGCCTTGGGTGACTACTTCTTCAGCGAAGCGGCGAAATCCGGCAGCGTCACGCCGGCGATCTCGTTGCCGATCTTCGAAGGCGGCCGGCTGCGCGCCAACCTCGACAGCACCGATGCCGACTACGACCTGAGCGTGGCGCAATACAACCGGACCATTATCTCCGCACTGGGGGAAGTGGCGGACGACATCACCACGCTGGAATCTCTGGATCGCCAGCGCGAGAGCCAGCAGGAGGCGCTGGAGAGCGCGCGTTCCGCCTACGGTCTGGTGGAGGAGCGCTACCGCGCCGGGCTGGTCGACTATCTGGACGTGCTGAGCAGCGAGCAGCAACTGATATCGACCGAACAGAGCCTGACCCAGGTCGACTCGCAGCGTCTCGACCGCTCGGTGCAGCTCGTCCAGGCGCTGGGCGGCGGCCTCGCGCTGGACGCCGCCGTGCCGCACCACAGCGGCGGGTTTGTCTCCGCCCCGGACCCCAACGCGACCTCCACGAAATGATCGCGATCGTCGCCTAGGCATCAACGCCAACCGCCTGTTTTACGACGATTTGCGGATAGCGTTTTCAGTTGTCCGTCTCGGCGTTGATGATTATCATAGGCGCCGCCTGGCCGGTATAGCTCAGCTGGCAGAGCAACGCATTCGTAATGCGTAGGTCGGTGGTTCGAGTCCACTTACCGGCACCAGGCACATCCAGGGTTTGCGCCCGATCCCGCCTCGCGACATTTTTTTTCAGCCAATCGAGTTCCATCTTTAGATACCCGATCTCGCTATAGAGTTGCTCCAGGGCGACCGGCTGCGGACCTCGCTTGCCCTCGAGTCGTCTGTGGCCCCCTGAAGGCATCAGTCGGCACGCCGAATCGATCCGAGAGTTCGCATATCTGTCGCCAGTTCAAGGAGCGCTTACCAGCCAGGACGGCTGAAACCACCGGTTGCGCTCCAATTTCGGGTAGCCCGCTTTGGGATACGCCATGCTCTCGCATCAGGTAGCGCAATACGTCGACATCGGAGGCGTCGGGCAACGGACGATGTGTCTCATCATATGCCTCGATGAGATCGCCGAGGCGTTCGGCCAGGCCAGCTAGAGGATGATTCTCGTCATCACCGATGGTGTCGAGCAGTTCATCCAGCGCTTCTACCTTGGCGGCGTACTCGTCGTCGCTGGCCGGCTCGGAGAGCAGAGGGGCGATGTGAGCCCAATGCACGGCGGCTTGGTCAAGGATGGCGTTCATGTGTCACTCCTCCATTTGCCCTTGTCGTACTCTTTGTGGTCCAGGATGTCGCGGATATACACCCGTTTGGCCCGGTAATGGACGATGGCGATCAGCCTGATCTTGTTGCCGCCTATGTCGAAAACGTGGTGACGGCCGACCTTATCGGTTGCAGGGAAGATGGCTTTCATCGCTGCGAAGTCTTTCGGTTCGCTGACCTTCATGATTCGAAACCATGATTCTAGCGCGGTCGAGGACTGAGGCCATGTCCTCATGGCTTCCCAGATGCGCTTTTGAGTGACGATGTGCATGCGACCTTCCCTGTAGCGTTGAGAACAGGGTATAGCAATATGCTATATATAGCAATATGCTATAGCCCTTTGCGCGGGATCAGGATGGCCATGGCGTTTCGCTTGCGGCCATTGTCGTAAGCTCGATTTAGTGCACGCTGTGGTAGGCTTTCTAAAACTTATTAGAAGGTTACTGAGGTCGGCTTAAGCCGATCGGAACGGATACAGGATCGCAAAGTGAATAAGGGATCGCTGGTACCTGGGAACAAGAAATTGTGTTGGGTGGGAAAAGGGAAAGAGCGCGTCAGACGCTCAAAAATCCCAAGGGTCTAGCATCGAAAGAAAAGATAGATCCGACCAAGGGAACAAGTGATTTGAAGAATTTACTACTCAAAGCAATATTCGGCATTATAGGAATGTTTGTTGCTTTTTTAGGTGCCATGATAGTCATGTTATATATTATGAGACTAGGAGCGGAGCAAATTTATAAAGAGCTGAGGAAAATAGCAGATAAGCAGTTCGAGAAAATATCTTATAGCGTGGAAACGATGTAGAAAAGAAGCCGGTTGACGATGATAGTTATGAAAACATAGCGACAAGAAAAGTAAAGGCCGCTCAAGACCCGGTTTCTTTGGCTCTTGCTAGAGCATAGAAATGGGAAGTGAGTGCGTGGTTTTTCCTCAAAATGGACTGAGAGTAAGCTGGGCTGAGAAATTTGTGGACGATATGGCAGCTGGGGAGATAAGCGATTTTAGCGAAACTTTGCACATTTGTCAGAATGCAATTTTCTCAAGATGCTATAAAGTTTGCTTGAATAAGCTTATTAGTGTTTGTCCTCAGGCTTTTAAGGAGCAGGTCTGTACTAAGTCTCTTAGGCGGCCTTTACAGAATTTAGAGGTTGATTTTATAGTCTTTGAAACTGATAAGAGTCTCGTAAAGTTAGGCCAATGCAGGTCGTCAAACGCTTTAAATAATATTATGAAAAGTCTGGAAGATACTCAAGGGAGCGAAGTTGAATATGACTCAAAGGAAGAAAACTAACAGTGAAAGCAGTGGAGAAGGTCAACAAAAGTCCGCATTTATTGTAACTCCAATAGGGGGTGGTAATTCTAAAACAAGAAGAGCAACTGATGGCTTGATTGCAAGTGCCCTGGAACCAGTGCTTGAGAGGCATGGCTATTCGTGCGAAGCGTCACATAAAGACAATAATCAAGGTTCTATATCGGGGAGAATCATATCGCATCTAGTAGATGATGATTTAGTTATAGTAAACTTGACAGATTTGAATGCTAACGTAATGTACGAATTAGGTGTGAGGCATTCAACGTCCAAGCCAGTGATATTGATTGCTGAAAATGGAACTGAGCTTCCTTTCGACACCAGGGATCTCAGAACAATATATTACTCTGATGATATGATGGGGGTTATCGAGTTGAGGGATCAGTTAAATGTAGTGCTGGGTGATGAGGAGGCTTTAAACTCAAATAAGTATCACCCTATATTCAATGCGCTGCAAGGTGATATGGTACAAAATGCGTTTAAAGATAAGATTCAGAAGATAGATCTTCCTGAAGGAGTGGGTGGGTTATTAGAAGCTTTGGTTTCTAAAATTGATAGCATTGAAGAAGTTGTAAATAACTTTAATTTCGGGGTGGATAGGTCTTCAAGAAACCGGGCGGTTAAAACAGCTGGTCAATTCATAAAATTCATGGAAAGTGCGGGCTTTAAAAAGTTTGATTCTGTATTGTGTAACGATCAGTTTTTTACAGACGGAAAAGAGTTGATTGTCAGGCCGCTTTCATTAAGTGAAAGCAATACAATTGCAAAGTATTTGACTGAGCATGATATAAAATTCAAGATTGGGAAGCTATATGAAACTGAGATTTATAGTACTGCCCTTCTAGATTATAAACATATTTCTGATTTAGACGCTCTTCTAATGTTCTGAGGTGTTCCGTGTCAACCAACTGTCAGCTGCGTTGACGCTTATAGACGTGCGTTGACAGTTTGGGCCCCGTAACTGGCTGTTTTACGGGAAAAGGTGGCCAGTGACCTATGCCGGGACGAATTCGTAATGCGTAGACCGATGGTCGATTCACCTCCCGCCACCGAGCCATCGGTGATGATTTTGGGTGAACCAAGGTATTCCAAACCGCCGAATCCGGCGGTTTTTTTGTGGCTGAGACCCTGAATTGGCGTAGCGCTGTGGTCTTCGATATTCAGAGGAAACGCCTCAACCGGCGTTAGCTGTAGCCGTCGATACCGCCTGCCGTCGTTTGACTTACGCATCGTTGCCTTGGTGACGATGACGTCCTCTGATTCCGGGGCTATCGTTAAGGTGCTGTTGGGCGAGCGGGCGAGGGCCGTGATGGTCGTTGCCGAGCGTTCGCTCGACAGAAATCCATGGAGCCGTTTGGGAGGGAATTCGATGCCACAGGGCCAGGAAATGATGAGGGAGACGTCCGACACGTTCCATGCCAAGGAATGGTTGCGTCGTTATCAGCGTGTTCGAGCCGCCACCGAAGCGATCTGCGCGCCGCTGCACAAGGAAGACTACATCGTGCAGAGCATGCCGGACGTCAGCCCGCCCAAGTGGCATCTCGCTCATGTCAGCTGGTTCTTCGAAGCCTTTATCCTCAAGCCTTTTCACCCCGCTTATCAGACCCTCGATCCCGCGTACGACTACCTCTTCAACTCCTATTACGAGACGCACGGTGTGCCGTTTCCGCGCGCCGACCGCGGCATGATTTCCCGGCCGACCGTCGACGACGTCTATCGCTACCGGGCTCATATCGACCGGGCGATGCAGGAACTCCTCGAGGAACCCCCGCAAGCCCATGTCGAGGAGATCCTCCGGCGTGTCGAATTGGGGCTACCTCACGAGCAGCAGCACCAGGAGCTGCTGTTCATGGATATCAAGCATATTCTGGCCCAGAACCCGCTCGGCGCCGTCTACCGAAACGACTTGGCACCGGCCCCCGCACACGAGACCGGCGAGCTTCGATGGCATGGCTATCCCGCCGGGATTCGGCTCATCGGCCATGACGAAGCCGAGGAGGGTTTTGCCTACGACAACGAGATGGGCCGGCACCGTCAGTTCGTCGAAGCCTTCCAGATCGCCGACCGCCCGGTCACCAATGGCGAGTTTCTCGAGTTCATGCAGGCGGGAGGATACGACAAGCCCGATGCCTGGCTGGCGGACGGATGGGCCACGGTCAAAGCCGAAGGCTGGAAGTCACCGCTCTATTGGGTCGAACGCGATGGCGCCTGGCATCACTTCACCCTCGGCGGCCTGGTGCCGGTCGATCTCAATGCGCCGGTCTGTCACGTCAGCTTCTTCGAGGCGGACGCCTATGCCCAGTGGGCCGGCGCCCGGCTGCCGACCGAAGCCGAGTGGGAAACGGTCGCGCGTGATGTCCCCATGCAGGGTAATTTCATCGAGCAGGACCATTTGCAGCCGGTTGCCGCTGCATCGCCGGAGGAAATGTCGGGACAGATGTTCGGCGATGTCTGGGAATGGACCGGCAGCGCCTATCGGCCTTATCCAGGGTTCAAGAAGTTGCCAGGGAGCCTTGGCGAGTACAACGGCAAATTCATGTCCGGGCAGATGATTCTTCGTGGCGGCTGTTGCGTAACGCCGGAAGACCATATTCGTCCCACTTATCGAAACTTCTTCCCCCCGCATGCCCGTTGGGCTTTTTCCGGTTTCCGCCTGGCCAGGGATCTCCCGACGTCAGAATAGAGGCGGTGTCGGAATAGCGGTGGGATCAGAATAGGGGCGGGATTAGCACAGAGGCGTTGTCAGAATTAGCGGTCGGTAGACGTTAGACGCCATTTGGCGGAACCGGTGACGAGTGGCACTATAGCGCTCCTTTTTTTACTGGTCCCAGCGTCACGATGGTCAAACGATATCTCGGCAAGATGAAGGGCTCGCCACCGAACCGGAAGGCACCGGATTGGCGCGATGCCATCTGGTCGTGGCTGGGGGCGTTTCTGGGCATGGCAGGCGTCGGTTGGGTGAGCGCTCAGTCGCTTCAAACCCATTCGCTTCTGATGGTCGGCTCTTTCGGGGCGACCTCAGTGCTGCTGTATGCCGCGCCGGAAAGCCCGCTGGCCCAGCCGCGTAACGTGCTGTTCGGCAATGTGCTCTCGGCGCTGTGCGGCGTGCTGGTCTGGAAGCTGCTCGGTGATAGCTGGGTCGCGGCGGCGGTGGCAGTGTCGACCTCGATCCTGCTCATGCAGCTGACCCATACGCTGCATCCGCCGGGTGGGGCGACGGCGCTGATCGCGGTGATCGGTTCCGGGGAACTCCATACGCTGGGCTGGTCCTACGCGTTCTTTCCGGTCGCGACCGGCTGTCTGCTGATGCTGCTGATTGCGGTGTTGATCAATAATCTGGCACGGCATCGCCGCTATCCGCTGCACTGGTGGTAGGGCGCGCGGTTCGCGCAATTGCCGCAGCGGCGGCTTCGATTTCTCACCCTTCTCGCGTTCCGGGTACTACACCTTTCAGGCGGCAGCGGCCGCTGGCTCTCCCTACACTCGGGGTTTTCGTCGTGCTTCCGGCAAGACTGGCGAATCCACGTCGGCGGATCAACGGGATGGGGATGCCATGAAAACCCTCGGATGTTGCCTGATCGTGGGCTGGATGATGAGCGGGGGCACGGGCTGGGGAATTGCCTGGGCTAGCGAGACGGGCGCCGAGTCGACCACGGGTTGCGCCAATTTCCGCTGCGAGTTCGGCGATGTACCGAAAGCGCATTCACCGCTGATCGTGGAGCCCTTCGTCTCTTTCTATCGCGACTCGGTGGTCAAGCCGATGCGGCCCTACCGCGATTGGGAACCCACGGCCCGGCAAATGCCGGGATCCCGCCAGCCCCGAGACGACACTTCCGGTGAAGCGGGGCACCGGTCCTCGGCTCGGGATTGATCGCCGTGCGGTGAACCGCCTCGGCCTGTCTTGGGTGTCACCCGCCTGAACTTGACCCTCAAACCGTCGCGCGGGCCATCACGCGGCGTTGGCGTGCCCGTGTCCGCAACGACGTTTCCGGTCGCGAGACAGGGCGATCATCGCTTTTTCCAGATCCGCGGAATAGCACTTGAATGCGGCACAGTTGGCGCATCGCACCTGTTGTCTCTCCTCGGCGCGTATCGGGAGAAAGAACTGGTCGTGGTCGCAGATCGAGCAGGTGAGATCGAGCGTGACGCGAATCATGACGCACCTCTGGAGAGGGTGAAGGTTTTGAGCATCGTCGTTTCGTGGGCGATAGTCTGGCGCGACGGTATGACGTGGTGATGAACGGACGATGGCGTTCGCGTGTCCTGATCTGAGCCGATCTGACGCTCATTTGGCCGGAATTGACATAAGTTATCGTGACTGCGAACGCCGGCTGGCACCGTGGATGCACTAGACGAGAGCCATCGGCTCCGACTGTCGGAGTATTGAAATTCCCGTACTCTTTTCTAGGATGAGTATCCCACTGAAAAACAGCTGAGGATTTATTGACCCTTTCCTAATCAAGTTTAGCGCCTAGCGTTATCCCATGGTGCACCGCACCTAGGACTGGATCTGAAACCTGATCACAAACTCGGAGGTGATTGGATGTCAGTACAGACCGCATCCCCCAAAACCCAGAATTCCACGTGGACGGAGCAGGATCGCTACCCGACTCGTTTGCGCCAGCCGCAGGACGCGCTCTGGCAACAACGGCAGGAGGACGTCGTCAAGGGCCGCCATCTCGATGGCCCGCTGAACGACGAGCAACTGAATCGTTTCCAACGCGATGGATTTCTTTTCGAACCCAATTTCCTGGGTCAGGCAGAACTCGACGAGCTGTGCGCCGAACTGGCCGTCATGCTCGACCGGGACGACTTTCGTGATCGCGATTTCTCGATCACCGAACCGCGCAGCCATGAAATCCGTTCGCTGTTCGCCATTCATCATCTGTCGCAGCGCTTCGCCGAGCTGGCGAACGATGCGCGAATGGTCGGCCGTGCCCGCCAGATCGTCGGTGGCGATGTCTACGTGCATCAGTCGCGGATCAACTACAAGCCCGGCTTCCACGGCAAGGGCTTCAACTGGCACTCGGACTTCGAAACCTGGCACGCCGAAGATGGCATGCCGGGGATGCACGCCGTCAGCGCTTCCATCGTGTTGACGGACAACCATCATTTCAACGGTCCGCTGATGCTGATCCCCGGTTCGCACAAGGTATTCGTGCACTGCCTGGGCGAAACGCCGGACGACAACCACAAGCAGTCGTTGAAGCAGCAGGAACTCGGCGTGCCGAGCAACGACGCGCTACGTGAGTTGATCGAGCAGCGCGGTATCGAAGCGCCCACTGGCGCCGCTGGCGGGCTGTTGATGTTCGACTGCAACACGCTGCATGGTTCCAACGCCAACATGTCGCCGGATCCGCGCAGCAACGCGTTTTTCGTCTACAACCGTCGCGACAACGCCTGCGTGCAACCGTTCGGCGCCAAGAAGGAGCGGCCCTCGTTCCTGGCTCACCAGCCGGACGAAGTGTGGACGCCGCAGCAGGACACGCACTAAGACAACAGTGCGAGGGCTACAGTGATCTCGCCGCGAACCGCTTTCGAGAGGTAATGATTCGCGGCAGGTCGGGCTGATGCCATAAGCCGCCGTTGGAGGTAGACTCGCTGAGTCGCCGCCAGCGGCGGCTTCTTTCGTTTACGGTCATCGCCTTTGCCCTGGAGCTCGCCATGCCTTTCATCACCCGATTTACCGACGGTCTCGAGACCGGCCTGCCGCTGGGCAAGATTCTCTGCGTGGGGCGTAACTACGCCGAACATGCCAAGGAACTCAACAATCCGGTGCCGACGTCGCCGATCCTGTTCATCAAGCCGTCGACCAGCGCGGTCGAGCTCGAAGACCCGATCGAACGCCAATTCAGCCATGGCGACGTGCACTTCGAGACGGAGCTGGCGCTGTTGATCGGCAAGCGCATGAGCCAGGTCAGCGCGGAAGACGCGATGAGCGGCGTGATCGGCGCGGGGTTGGCGCTGGATCTGACCCTGCGCGACGTGCAGTCCGCGCTCAAGGAGAAAGGCCATCCGTGGGAGCGGGCCAAGGCGTTCGACGGCGCCTGCCCGCTGTCACGCTTCGTGCCGGTGGAAGGGGATGTCGACTGGGAAGCGGTGACTTTCCATCTCGATATCAACGGCCAGCGCCAGCAGAGCGGCCAGACCAGCGACATGCTGTTCGGCCTGCCGGCGCTGCTCGAGGAGATGACCCGCACCTTCACCCTCGAACCGGGTGACGTGATCCTGACCGGCACGCCTTCCGGCGTCGGCCAGCTTCCCCGCGACGCCGTTCTCGGGCTGTCGCTGTCGCTGGGGCTGGATGTGGGCACGCGCACGCGATAAGGCCACTACGAGCTACGAGCTACGAGCTACGAGCTACGAGCTACGAGCTACGAGCTACGAGCTACGAGC
>NZ_MSDP01000025.1:0-125327 GCF_001937155.1 Salinicola sp. MH3R3-1
CTCGTAGCTCGTAGCTCGTAGCTCGTAGCTCGTAGCTCGTAGCTCGTAGCTCGTAGCTCAGAAATCGATAACGACTTTGCCCCGCGGCTTCGAACAGCACGACAGGATGAATCCTTCGGCTTCGTCCTCTTCGGTGATGCCGCCGTTGTGCTCCATCTCGACCTCGCCTTCCAGCTTCATCACCCGGCAGGTGCCGCAGATCCCCATCCCGCAGGCCTTGGGAATATGCAGGCCAAGCTTGGCGGCGGCCGAATGAATGGTGTCATTCTCGCTGACGCGGATACTCTTGCCGCTCCCGGTGAACTCGACCGGGACCAGGTCGGCGGTATCCACCTCTTCGGCATCGGCTTCGGCCTGCTCGGCGAGTTCCAGCACATCCTCCTGAACGCTCAGCGGCGTCGCCCCGAAGGACTCCTGGTGATAGCGCGACATGTCGAAACCATCTTCCAACAGCACCTGACGGATCGCGTTCATGAAGGGCGCGGGGCCGCAGCAGAACACTTCTCGATCCAGGTAGTCGGCTGCCATCAGCGTCAGCATCTGACGTGTCAGGTAGCCGCGGAACCCGGACCAGGCCTGGCTGAGCTCGTCACTGCGCTCGCAGACGATATGCAGCCGGAACTCCGGCAGCCGCGAGAACATGTGCACCAGCTCGCGGTGATAGATGATGTCGTTGGGCGCCTGGGCGCAGTGGATGAACTCCAGGTCAACGGCGGCGTTGGTATCGAAAAACCAGCGCGTCATCGACATCAGCGGCGTGATACCGACGCCGCCCGAGAGCATCAGCACCTTTTCCGCCGGATGATCGATGACGTTGAAATCGCCCACCGGCCCATGCACGACCATCGGCTCACCGACCTTGAGGTTGTCGTGGAGCCAGTTGGAGACCCGGCCGCCGGGCAGGCGTTTGACGGTGATCGAGAAACTGTAGGGAATCGACGGCGAGCTCGAGATCGTATAGGACCGCATCACCGGTTGTCCGGCGATCTCCAGCTCCAGCGTGACGAACTGCCCCGGCTTGAAGAAGAACATCACCGGCTGGTCGGCCATGAAACAGAACGTCCGCACGTTCCAGGTTTCCTGAATGACCTTGACGCATCGCACCTGATGCCGGCCGTTGGTCCAGGTTTGCGTATTGACCGGATTGAAGAATTCCATCGCCACCGCGCTCGATCAGGGAAATGGCTTCGGCGAACTGATATCGCCCCGCGCCGCCGTTTCCAGTGAATGACTCTCATGAGCGGATTCTGGACACGCCCGCGCTGATCGACTTGCCCGTCAACGACACGGGCATGCCAACCGTACCCAAAGCGATGATAATCGGTCGGCGCGCACCCGCTTATCTGCTGCGCTGACGATCTCCCGATGGCGCGCGCTTCACTCGCCGGTTCCTTCGTCGATTTTCAGAGCGATGCCCGCGATTTTTACCTGTCGGTCGCCCTCGACGCGACGAATGTCGCAGGCGGACAATTTCATCGCCAGCACCTGGGCGACACTTCTCTCGAAGGACAGCTCGAAGGATGAAGTCGCCGCCACTGTCACACGTCAATGATCCGATCGCTCCCGCCGCCATGCGGAGGCGACGCTACACCCCGATGAGGATGCGTTCATGTCTGCACTTCCACGCGACAGCCTGGAGGATTCGCTCGCCGATACCCGTCAAGCCGTGGCCGACATGTTGGACCAGCGAAACCCCCACTTCTCGCTGCCACAGCCGTTCTACAATGATTCGCGTCTGTTCGCATTGGACATGCATCACGTGTTCGAAAAGCAGTGGGTGTTCGCCGGCATGAGCTGCGAGATTCCCGCCAAGGGAAATTTCTTCAAGCTGGAGATCGGCAGCAACTCGATCATCGTGGTGCGCGGTGCCGAGAACCGCATCCAGGCGTTCCATAACGTCTGCCGTCACCGCGGTTCGCGGTTGTGTCTCAAGGACAAGGGGAAGGTCGCCAAGCTGGTCTGTCCCTACCACCAGTGGACTTACGAACTGGATGGCCGATTACTGTTCGCCGGCAGCGATATGGGTACCGACTTCGACATGAGTGCCTACGGTCTCAAGCCCGTGGCGGTGAAGAGCGCGGGCGGTTTCGTGTTCATCAACCTGAGCGACGACCCGGAGCCGATCGACGACTTCCTCGTCTCGCTCGAGCACTATCTCTCGCCCTACGAGATGGACAACGTCAAGGTCGCGGTGGAGTCGAACATCGTCGAGCGCGCCAACTGGAAGCTGGTGATCGAGAACAACCGCGAGTGCTATCACTGCAACGGCGCCCACCCCGAACTGCTCAACTCGCTGATCGAATTCGACGATACCGACGATCCGCGCTCCACCGGCGAATATCGCGATCTGGTCGCCCGCAAGCAGGCCGACTGGACCGCCTGCGAAGTGCCGTGGCAGCTGGCCCGCTTCGGCAAGCGCAACCGACTCACCCGCACGCCGCTGATCGACGGCATCGTCTCCATGACCATGGACGGCAAGCCCGGCTGCAACAAGCTGATGGGCCACATGCCCAACGCCGACATGGGCTCGCTGCGCATCCTGCATCTGCCCAATTCGTGGAACCACTTCATGGGCGACCACGCCGTAGTCTTCCGCGTGCTGCCGCTGGGCCCGCAGGAGACGCTGGTCACCACCAAATGGCTGGTCCACAAGGATGCCGTCGAAGGTGTCGACTACGATCCCGAGCGGTTGCGCCAGGTCTGGGATGCCACCAATGACCAGGACCGCCGTCTAGCCGAGGAGAACCAGCTCGGCATCAACTCGCTCGCCTACCAGCCCGGCCCCTACTCGACGACCTACGAATTCGGCGTGATCGACTTCGTCGACTGGTACAGCGAGACGCTGCGAGCCAACCTCGGGGTCGATCAGCCCGCAACGCTGCAGGTCGCCGCCCGGTAACACTTACGCGGTAACCATCCTCCGGCCGACGAGCCATCCGATCAGCGATAACGAAAAAGGCGCCCCGCTTCGGGAGCGCCTTTTTCCTGTTTCGGTCCGTGTTTCTGCGTCTCAGAACTCGACCGTCGCCGACAGCTTGAGCGTCCGTGACTCGCCTTGAACCAGTGTCTGGTTGCCCGTCGTTGCGGCCGATTCCCAGTAATCCTCGTCGGTAACGTTATCCACACCCGCGCGCCAGATCAGGCTGGCCTCGTTGAGCGGCATGGTGTAGCGGAAACCCAGATCGAGACGATTCCAGGGATCGACTTCAAGGTTGTTGGCCTCGTCGACGTACTGCGAGCCGGTCCGAATGATTCGGCCGGTCGCCGTCAGCCGGTCCATGTGCGGGATATCCCACTCACCGCCCAGCACATAGCGATAGGTCGGCACGCCCGGCGCGTCGTTGCCATCGTTTTCGCCATTGGTGGTATTGCGGAGTTCCGGGTCCATGAAGGTCGCACTCGCCAATACGCGTACGCCATCCAGCGGCACGCCGTAGCCACTCAATTCGATGCCGCGGTTGCGCTGCTCGCCGTTGTAGCCGGCGGTATTGTCCTGGATGCTGACCTGCGGCTGTTCGATCTGGAACAGGCTGATGCCGCCGCCGAGCTTGCCGTAATCGAACTTGGCGCCGATCTCGTCCTGCTTGGAGCGCACGATGCCCAGTATTTCACCCGCGTTGCTGGCCAGCGCCCCCCCGATTTGCGCCGGCGCCGACTCGCCCTGCTGAAGGGCCTCGATATGATTGGCGTAAAGCGAAATGGCGGCGGTCGGCTTGTAGACGATCCCGTAGACAGGTGTCACGCGCGACTCGCTAAAACGGCTATCGCGGGCCCCCGTGTTGCCGTCGTAGTTGTTGACCTCGATCTCCTGATATCGCCCGCCCAGCGTCAGCAACACACGATCATCGAAGAAACCTAGCGTGTCCGACAGAGAAACGCCGTTGTTATAGGTACGCCCGGTCGTCGTGGGGTCGCTCAAATCGCCGCTGGGGTAGTTGGGCTCACGCACGGGAACATCGGCCGGGTCGTAGATATTGGTCGGCGCCCCGGTGAAGATGCCATCGAACGCCACGTCTTTCCGGAAGTAGACGCTGGAATAACCCAGATTCAGCTGATGCGAAACGGGGCCGGTATCCAGTTGCCCGCGCAGCCCGACCTGACTGGCGAAGGTCTCCGACTGATAAGCCGTATCGAGCTGTGAAACCGTGGCATCGCCATCGTCGTTAATGACGCTTGGCGACCCGGCCAGACTCCGTTCATGCGTGCGATTACCGCCGATGGCCGCATAGCCGGTCCAGGCGTCGCTGAAGTCATACTCACCGCGCAGCATGGCGAAATTGGTTTCCAGGCTCGCGCGATTCCAGCTCGGCGTGTAATTGCTGTCGGCATCGGGCACCGAGGGCACGGAATCACCCGTGTAGTTGGTCAGGTTCACGTTCAGCCGCCCGCCATCGATGACCGATTTCTGGTGACCGACATCCAGCGATGCCCGAGCGCGATCGCCGCGATAGTCCAGCCCAACGATCGCCGAGGTATTCTTGCGACTCTCGTCATCGATGGCCGTGTCCCCACGACCTCGATTGACGCTGGCCCGCACCCCGTACTCATTCTGGGCGCCGAAGCGACGTCCGACATCGAGCTGCGTCTCGCCGTAGCTGTCCGAGCGATACCCGGTGCCGACCCGCGTGATCGGCTCGTCGGTCGCCCGCTTGGGTTCGATGTTGACCGCGCCCCCGACACCGGTTCCCCCCGCCGGCACGCCGTTGGCGAAGGCACTCGATCCTTTGAACAGCTCGACGCGCCCCATCATGCTGGTGTTGATCAACTGGCGCGGCAGTACCCCGTAGAGCCCGCCGTAGGAAATATCGTCACCGTAGAGATCGAAGCCACGAACCTTGAACGATTCCGAGTAGTTGCCGAATCCCCTGCCGACCGTCACCGAGGCGTCGTTCTGCAGCACGTCGCCCAGCGTATCCGACTGCTGGTTCTCGATCAGCTCGCGGGTATAGCTGATGACGTTGAAAGGCACATCCATCGTGTCCTGTTCGCCCAGAACGCCGATCCGTCCGCCGGCAGCGACCTGCCCGCCCGCATAAGCCGGCGGCGGTGTATCGCCTTGCGTGAGAATCGCCTGGCTCGTGACCGTGACCGTCTCGAGAGACTGGCTCTCGCCGGAGGCGCTCTGCGCCCAGCTCGCATTGATGAAAGGCGGCGCGCCCATCGTCACCGCAACAAAAGCCAACCTGCCGAAGAGACGTCTGTTCTCGGGAGACGCGATACCTGAGTTCATTAGCCTTGGACCTATCGATATGGGGCGGGCGGAGTAAAAAGCGGGCCCATTCTATAGCGTCCCGAGATCAATATGAATAGAAACGAGAATCATTATTGAATTGCGCATGACGCCAGATGTCGCAAGCCAGGCGTCATCCAACAAAAAGCCCGGCATTGGCCGGGCTTCTATTCATGGCAGAGGTTCAGTGCAGAAATTGTTTACCAACGGTATTTCAGACTGCCGATGACGCTGCGTGACTCGCCGTAATAGCACCAGTAGTCACAACCGCTGACGTACTCTTTATCCGTCAGATTGGTGACGTTGACCTGCGCGGTCCAGTGCGAATCGATGTCGTAGCTCGCCATCGCGTCATAAACGGTATAGGCCTCCACTTGGGTATCGCTGTACTGAGGCGAGTCCACACTGGTACCGATGTAACGCGCCCCGGCACCCAGGCCCAGTCCATCCAGCGCACCCCGCGTGAAATCATAGTCCAGCCATAGCGACGCCTGATGACGCGGTATCAACCCGGCCCGGAGCTCCTTCTGGGTATCGCTGACATCCACCGTCACATCGGTGTAGGTGTACGCTGCGGTGACCTGGAGATTGTCGGTCACGTAACCCACGCCTTCCAGCTCGAAACCGCGCGAATGGCGCTCTCCACCTTGGTTACTGGAAGCGCCGCCGCTGGGAAAGAGCGTGTCGCTCTCCTTCAAGTCGAAAACAGCGGCCGTCACGTATCCATCCAGCCAATTCGGCGCGTACTTCAGCCCTAGCTCCCACTGTTTGCCTTCGCTGGGCTGGTAAGCATCTCCGTCGAGATCGTTGCCGATATTGGGTGTGAACGATTCGCTGTAGCTCAGGTACGGCGAGAGGCCGTAATCACCGAGGTACATGACGCCGCCGGTATAGGACATCTGGGTGTCGTCGTAGCTCTGATCGTCGCCGCCATCCTGCTTGTTGGTCACGTCGACGCTATCATGGCGCGCACCCGCCAGCAGAATCCAGCGATCGTACAGGCGTAACTGATCCTGGACGTAAACGCCGATCTGCTCCTTGCCCTGATCGTAGTAGGCCGAATTGCCAGGTACACCCGCGCCGCTATCCCGTGGATCAAAGATATCGATCTGGTCGTAGGCAAAGTTATCACGACTGAGATAGTCGGCATCCAGGTGCTGATAATCCAGCCCCACCAACAGCGTGTTCTCGGTGTTGTCGGTGTACCAGGTGCCGATCATGCGGTTATCGACGGTGAAAGCGTCATAGCTGCCGTCGCGGTAGGTCAGACCCCGCTGAGCGTTACGATCATCGAGCATGTACGAGGGATAAGCCGTACGCAGAAAGAGATCCAGGGACGCGAACCGTGCGTTCTGCTGAAATTTCCAGGTATCGTCGAAGGTATGTTCGAGTTCGTAGCCGACGGCAATCTGCTCATGCTCGAGCCGGTCGTTGTCGTTGTCGCCCAGGTCGGTATCACGGTCCACCTTGCCGAACGGCGTATCGTCGACGGAACCGTAAGGGAGATAGAACACGTTGGCGGGCGTGCCGTGATCGCGTTGGTAGCTGGCGAGCAGCGTCAGCGTCGTTCGATCGGAAAGATCCACCGCCAGGCTCGGCGCGAAGTAGACCCGTTCGTTATCGGTGCCGTCGAGCTCGCCATCCTGGTCCCGGAATAGACCGACGAAACGATAGCGCACGTCACCGCTGTCGGTGACAGGACCGGACGTGTCGATGCCGACCTGACGATGCCCCTTGTTGCCGGCCTGGATCTCGAACAACCCCTGCGCGTCTTCGGTCGGGCGCTTGCTGACAGCATTGATGATGCCACCGGGAGGCGCCTCACCGTAGAGAATCGACGCCGGCCCTTTCAGGAAATCGACCCGTTCTAGACCGAAAGGCTCGGTTTTCCACCACAGGTAACCCGCCTCGCGAAACAGGCGCAAGCCATCCTGATAGGTCGAATCCTCACCCGAGAACCCTCGAAAGAAAAACCAGTCCGCCTTGGCATCATTGCCATACGGCGCCGATAGCGCACCGGCGCGGTAACGCAACACATGGTCGTATCGATTGACCGCCCGCTTTTCCAGCTCCGTGTCATTGACGACGGAAGTGGCACGCGGCGTCTCCAGCAGTGGCGTATCGACCTTGAGTGCCGTTCCCGTGACCACTACCGTGTCATTGGTCACGCTGGCATCCTGCGCCGTGGCCGCCGCCGCATAGACAGACAGCAACGCACCGCTCATGGCGGCTAGAGTGTTCCCTGGTTTCATCGGATCGAATGCCCGTTGTATGACGTTGTAGGAGCCGGCAGCGAGCTGCCGGATATTGTTCTGCGGGTAATTCTAAATGACAATCAGTCTTATGTGTATTAACGATTAGCGTGCGATCACCAGCGCTGATTGATAACGATTGTCATTCGATCTACCATCATCGCCCGCAGCGACTTCCGCCGCCCGCGTTTCGAATCGGAGGGCGCCCGAGTCTTTACCGTCCGTCATCAGGAATTCGTCGCTTTGTCGCGTGCCCGCCCTTCCACCGTTCTCTCCACGATCGTCCTGATCCTGATGTCGGGATTGGCCGTCGTGTCGATGGGTGCGCAAGCTGGAGACGACTCATCGTCAGGACGAATCGCCGCCTCCAACTGGACCGTGGCAGAGACGCTGGTCGCGCTCGGTGTCGAGCCGTATGCCGTCTCCGACATTCCCAATTACGACGAATGGGTCAAGGCGCCTGCGATCCCCGAATCGACGCTGGACATGGGGCTGCGCAACGAGCCCAATCTCGAGCTACTGGCCCAGAATCCGCCGGACCTGCTGATGACCAGCGCGCTGTTTTCTCGCGACAACGCGCGTCTCGAGCGGCTGATGCCGGTCAAGGTGATCGACAACTTCTATACCGATCAGCCCTATTACGAAGCGACCCTGGCGATGACCCGCGAGGTCGCCAGCTTGACCGGTCGCCAACCCCAGGCAGAAGCCCTGATCGCCGAGACGAACCAGGTTCTGGAGCAGGCGGCGCATGACCTGGAGGATGCAGCGACGCCTCTCTATATCGTCCAGTTCAGCGATGCCCAGCACGTTCGCGTCTTCGGCCAGGGCAACATGATTGGAACCCTTTTCTCGCGCACGGCCCTGACCAATGCCTGGACCGGCCCGACCAACGCCTGGGGCTATGCCAGCATTCCGATCGATCGGCTCGCGGAGCACCCCGAGGCGCGCATCGTCATCATCAAACCCTACCCGCGCGGCGTCGGTGACGAGCTCGACAACAACCAGATCTGGCAGCACCTGCCGGCCGTGCGCGAGGGCCGCGTGAGCTACATCGACCCCGTCTGGCCCTACGGCGGATTGATCTCGTTGCAACGGTTGGCTCGTTCGCTGGTTGCGGTCAGCACTCCGAGCCCCGCGGCGACGGAAGGCCGCCCATGATGCTGCGAGCGAGAACGCCGGTCTGGTTCGCGGCCTGCTTGGCCCTGCTGGCGCTGATCCTCGGCTATATCACTCTCGAGACCCAGTTCGCCGATCTCTCGGGGCGCTGGTGGCAAGCCATCGTCGCTCCAGACGACGGGCAGATTCGCCAGATCGTGATGCACTACACCTTCGTTCCACGGCTATTGGTAGCGATGTTGGGCGGGGCGGCACTGGCGCTGGCCGGGTGTCTGATGCAGCAGGTACTGCGCAACCCCCTGGCGTCGCCGGCCACCTTGGGCGTGACCAGCGGTGCCCAGCTGGCGCTGGTGATCGCCACACTGTGGGCGCCCAGCTGGATGCTGGCCGGCAAGGAATGGATCGCGCTGCTGGGTGGCATCGTGGCGACGCTGCTGGTCTTCGCGCTCTCCTGGAAGCGCCGCCTGGCGCCGATGGTAGTGGTGCTCTCCGGGATGGTGGTCAGTCTCTATTTCAGTGCCATCAACAGTGCGCTACTGCTGTTCCATCAGGAGAGCCTGTCGGGACTGTTCATCTGGGGCTCCGGCGCGCTGTCCCAGGACAACTGGGATGACACCCGGTTTCTGATCCTGCGTCTGGCCATCGTGGTGGTATTGGCGCTGCTGCTGTTACGCCCGCTGTCACTTCTCGATCTCGAGGAGGACGGTGCCAGGAGCCTGGGGATTTCGCTGCGCAAGCTACGTTTCGCCGGTCTGGGGCTCGGCGTTTTCATGACCGCCTGCGTGGTCAGCGCTATCGGCCTGATCGGTTTCATTGGTCTGGCCGCTCCTGCCATCGCGCGGCTTTCCGGCGCGCGTACGCTACCCCAGCGCCTGGTCTGGTCGATGATCGTGGGGGCTCTGCTGCTGCTGGTGACGGATCTGGCCGTGCAACAACTGGCGCCATTCACCGCTTCACTGCTGCCGACGGGCGCCATGACGGCAGCGCTAGGGGCGCCGCTATTGCTGTGGCTGCTGCCACGACTCAAAGTCGGCGGCACGCGACCGACACCCAGCACGGGGTTGACCCTGCCTCGCGAATCGCGCCCGCAGCGGCGGCTATGGATTCTGACAGGATTGACGATCGTCGCCTGTGTGCTGGCACTCGTCGTCGGCTTCAGGCTCGACGCCCATGCGAAAGTTCCCAGCCTGGCGGGGCTCGACGATCTGACACTGATCGCCGATTGGCGTCTGCCGAGAGTGGCCACGGCTGCGGCTGCCGGGTTGATGCTGGCCCTGGCCGGCACGCTGCTGCAGCGGATGACCGGCAACCCGATGGCCAGCCCGGAAGTGCTGGGGATCAGCGCCGGCGTGGCGATCGGGGTGATCGCGCTGATGCTGCTGCCGCTGGGCATCGCCCCGCTCAGCGGCTCGGTGATGGGATTCAGCGGCGCGGTCGTCGCCTTACTAGTGTTGATCGTCTGCAATCGTCGCAGCGGTTTCGCGCCAGAGCGTCTGCTGTTGACCGGCATCGCCATCTCGTCGCTGCTGGATGCGATGCGCGCCATCGTGCTGGCCAGCGAAGATCCCCGCGCACAGCAGCTGCTTTCGTGGCTGGGCGGCTCGACCTATTACGCCAGCCTGACGTCGACCGCCTGGATCGTGGTGATCGCGCTGGTGCTCACCCTGTTGACGCTGCCGCTGCAGCGCTGGCTGACACTGCTGCCGCTGGGTGCTCCCACCGCCAAAGCGCTGGGGGTGGACGTGGATCGTAGCCGCCTGCTGCTGCTCGCGCTGGTGGCACTACTGACCGTCGCCGCAACGCTGGTGATCGGCCCGCTCTCGTTCATCGGCCTGATGGCCCCGCACATGGCCCGGCTGATGGGCTTCCACGGCGCGCGCCATCAGCTGATCGGCGCGGGGCTATTGGGCATGCTGGTGATGGTCACCGCCGACTGGCTGGGCAGGAACCTGTTCTTCCCCTATCAGTTGCCGGCAGGCCTGATCGCCGCGCTGATCGGCGGCGTCTATTTCATGTGGGGATTGCGCCGCCTCTAGGCTTTGTACGAAAACTGCCTGCGCTCGACAATACGGCGTTAAAAATCGCCTCAAAATGCTCATTTACAACCCGTAAACTCCGCTTTTTCGTTGATTTTTTCCTTGTCTAGTCATCGCTCGCCGACTTTTCGTACAAAGCCTAGCCGGATAGTTTAGGATCCGATGATCAGTCAGCGCTAAAGACCGGCAGCAGATGGCGCTCTATCGCCTCCCGGACGGATGGCAGCATCACGTCAGTGCGTTGCATTAGCTCGCGAATGGCCGGTTCCAGCCCCTCGACCCCTCTGGCGCGATGGCAGCCCGCGGCCAGCCGCGCGCAGGTTTCCGGGCAGGCCTCCTCCGGAATGCGTACGCCTAGAGACACCAGTCGTTGACGAAAATCCTCGCCATCGATGAGATCGACGATCATCATATTCCACCTCCCGCTCGACGTTGTTGGCGTTCACCACGCATCACACCGCTAAAATAAGCCTCGCAACGCCAATCTTTATCTCAAACGGTGGGACGACGTCGATACGCGAATCGTCGATCTGTCGGTTTCGAGATAATGGAAGTCACTCATGGAGCGCCATGTCTTCGTCGCACTCATTACGTTGCGTACCTCGCGAACTGGTTCGCGTCTTGGCACTGTGCCTGATCGGGCTGCATGCCGCGGCGGCGCACTCGGCGAGTTTCGTCTACTGGGACGACCCCACGGCTTCGGCCGTCACGCTCACCCGGGCGCAGTTCGTCGACAAGGCAAACGATTATCGGGGCGAAGCGAGGCTCGCTTACGTCAATCGCGTGGTCAATAACGCCGCTCGCCAGCAGTTCGAGAAAATCGATACCTGGAAGGGTTTCGACCGGTTAGCCAAAGATCAATATGGCGACTGCGAGGATTTCGCCATCGCCAAATACCAGATCCTGATCGATGCCGGCACGCCGGCGGATCGGCTCGACTTTCTCGCCGCCGATGACAAGCTGACACCGACGTACCACGCCGTGCTACGTTATCGACGAGACGACGGCAGCCATCTGATTCTGGATAATCTGACCCTGATGATGCTGCCGGAATCGCGTCGCACCGATCTGGCGCCGATCGTGACGTTCGACCGCGAGAAGGCCCGAATCTACCGCGACGGCGCATTTCACCCCGTCGATCCAGCGCGCGTCGTGCTCGGCGGCCAGCGGTTATCGGAACGGCTGCCGAAGCTGATGGATTACTGATCGTCCTGCGCGAGGAGCTTTTCCGCCCGCAGATAATCGATCAGCTTCTCGGCGGCCTCCTCCGGAGAGAGATCGGTCAGCACCTGACCACCGGTCGCGGAGGACTTGGCCGCGGCGGCCTTGAAACGATCTCGCGCATTGGTGGACTTGACCACCTTGAGACGCTTGGGCCGCACGCGGGCCGGCTGCCAGCGCCAGTCGGCGCTGCCGGTGTCGAGGCGCGATTCGTCCGCGGGCAGCAGATCGTCGACGGTCTCGATGCGTCCGCGTCGCGCCGGGCCGAATGCGCTCTGACGTGGCGCCTCGGCAGCAGCGTCCACCGCGATCAGACACGGCAGGCGGACTTCGAGGCGCCGACGCTGGCCTTGGGGCAGCGCCTGCAGCACCGTCACGCTCTCCTCGTCGCAACGTTCGATAGCGGCAACGCCGGTGGCGATCGCCCAGCCCAGCCGCTCGGCGAGCAGATATCCCACCATGCCCGAGCCCTCGCCGCACTCGGCGCGCTGGCCGGTCAAGGCCAATCTCACGCCACTGCGCTCGAGCCACGCTGCAAGCGGCGCTACCGCATCCTCGCCGGCACGCAGCGGCAGGAGCGACACCTGCCCGTCGCGTTCATCATCAGGACGCCCGCCGTCGAGGCCGTGGTACATCCCCAGATATCCTTCGAGAGACTCCCGCAGCGAAGCCTGCTCCGGGTCGCCTGCGTGCACCAGCGACAAATCGGCGCCGACCAGCGCCAGGCCCATCTCGACGGCTCGGGCATCCTCTCGCGCGCGCCCGGCGCGTCCGGAGACCGGGTGGCGGCCGCTCGATACCAGCGCCGCAGTCTTCACGCCATGAGGTCTTGTCGCTGTGGCTTGGGGTTCAGGCTGCGGCATGTTGCGACTCCTCGTCCTTCCAAGACCCGTCCGAACCGGTCTGGTCTCGCGGCTGGCCGAGACGCTCGCAGACGGCAGCGAGCACCGCGTCGCCGTCGGCGATCAGCGCCAGGTCGGCACGCTTGACCATATCGCAGCTCGGGTCGTTGTTGATCGCGATCACCCGCTGACACCTGGCGATGCCCTGCAAGTGCTGAACCGCGCCGGAGATCCCCACGGCGATGTAGCAGCTGGCGGAAACGAACGTGCCCGTCGCACCGACCTGCCGGGCGCGTGGCATGTTGCCGTCGTCCACGGCAACCCGCGAGGCGCCTTCGCTGGCCCCCAGCACGCGGGCGGCGTGATGATAGCCCTCCCAGTCGCGAACGCCGCGGCCGGCAGAGAGAATGAACGGCGCCTGGGCCAGCGGGATCTCCTGGGGGTCGACGGCGACGCGGCCACGGTCGATGACCCCGGACGCCGGCGCTTCGTTTGCTGCCGACGAGATATCCCCAGCCATCGTCGCCAGCTCGATGACCCGCGCCTCGTGGCATGTTTCGCTGACCGGTTCGGCGCACTCCGGCAGCGCCAGCATCACCCGAGGCACGTCACGCAAAATGTCCTGGCGGTCCCCCGCGCGGGAGAGCGTCTGGCCATCACTGAGCTGCCAGACCCGCGTCGCCGGACGGGCATCGACCGCGCTAGCGCCCTGACCCGCGGTCTGACTCGCGCTCTGACTCGCGTTTTGAAGAGAGAGACGCGCGGCCAGCCGCCGCCCGAGATCGCCGCCATCCGGCAACGAATCGGCGAAGATCCAGTGTTGGGGCGAGAGCGCCGCTTCTACATCGACGAGTGCGGCCAGGCGCGACACCGGGCCGTAGCCGTCACCGACCTTGGCGGAGAGATCGACGACGCGGTCCGCACCGGCGTCCTCGAAACCGGAGACACCGCTCAGGAAGGTCACCGCCGTCACCGCCAGGTCATGGCCGTCGGCGAGCTGCCGGGCGAGGCCGAACAGGTCGCGGTCGTGGTCGTTGAGCCGCCCTTCCGGCAGCTCCGGCACCACCACGACATGGCCCACCGGCTGATCGATGACGACCTGGCGCCGCCCCGGCTCCGCGCTCGTCGAGGCAGCCGCCGCCGGGCTCGCCTCCACCGCAGCGCCGCTGCGATCGATGCGCTTGAGTCCGTTGGGCCCGATCGCGCCGAGGGCATGCGGATCGATGCGGACGACGCCTTCACGACTGACCCAGCGCCACGCCGGGCGGGCAAATTCAAGATGGCGCGGATGCAGCCGGTTGCGACGGATACGTTCGGCGTGCGGGTCGAGTCGTCTGACACTCATGCCGGTTCCTCCTCGCGGCTTTGGCTTGGCGCGCTGGTAGCGTTCGTCGCCCTAACGGGCTCCACCAGCGCGTCGGCAACCAGCTCGGCCAGATCCTTGATCCGCGGGCGCGGCTCGACCACGCCCTCGAGCATCGCGGTGCATTGCGGACAGGCTACCGCGACCGTGGTCGCGCCGGTCTCGCGCACGTCCTCAATGCGCATGTCGGGGATGCGCGCGCGACCGGGTAAATCGGCGGGCACGTCGGAGAGCGCCGCCCCGCCGCCGCCGCCACAGCAGCGTGAACGGTAGCCGGAGCGCGCCATCTCAGCGACTTCCAGCCCCAGCGCGGCGAGCACCTGTCGAGGCGCGGCGAACTCGCCGTTGTAACGGCCCAGGTAACAGGGATCGTGGTAGGTGACGGTTTCAGCCTGGGCCGGAGCTGCCACGCTGATGCGGCCGGCGTCGAACAGCTCGGCGATAAAGGTCGAGTGGTGGAGCACGTGATAATTCCCGCCAAAGTCGCCGTATTCGCGGCCCAGCACGTGGAAGCTGTGCGGGTCGGCGGTGACGATGCGCTGAAAGCGATAGCGAGAGAGCGTAGCGATATTGCGCTCGGCCAGGCGCTGGAAGGTCGCTTCATCCCCCAGCCGTCGGGCCACGTCGCCGCTGTCGCGCTCTTCCTCGCCGAGCACGGCGAAATCGACGCCGCCAGCGCGCAGAATCTTGACCAGCGCGCGCAAGGTGCGCTGGTTGCGCATGTCGAAGGCGCCATCACCCAGCCACAACAGCACGTCGACGCCTGCGGGCCGATCCTGAATACGCGGGATCTCCAGATCCGCCGCCCAGTCGAGCCGCGACGCGTTGTCGAGCCCGCCGGGATTGTCCGTAGCGATCAGGTTGTCGATCGCCGCGGCGCCTTTCTCCGGCGTCTCGCCGCGCTCCAGCGTCAGGAAACGCCGCATGTCGACGATGGCGTCGACGTGCTCGATCATCATCGGGCACTCCTCGACGCAGGCGCGGCACGTCGTGCAGGCCCATAGCGTCTCGGCCTCGACCAGCCGCGGCACGATGGCCTGATTCGACGCACCATGATGGCGACCGACGTCCAATCCGGGATGACCACTACCGGCGTAACGAGCGTCCGAACCGCCGGCCATGCCCACGACCATGTCCTGGATCAGCTTTTTGGGGTTGAGCGGCTGGCCGGCGGCGTAGGCCGGGCACACCGACTGACAGCGGCCGCACTGTACGCAGGCATCGAACCCGAGCAGTTGCTGCCATTGGAAATCAGCGGGCTTCTCCACGCCGAGCACCTTCGCGGTCAGATCGAGCGGAAACAGCGCGGTGGAACGGCTGCCTCGATGAGCGTCATGACGCTCGCTCGAATTCGGATCACGATGCTGATCGTCGAAACGCTCGGGTCGGCGATGAAACGCCAGATGCAGCGAGCCGGCGAAAGCGTGTTTCATCGGCCCGCCCCAGCCCATGCCGATCAGCATCTCGGCCAGGCCCCAGGCGACCAGTGCCAGCAGGATCAGCGCCAGCACGCCGCCACCCAGCACGGTCGGCGCCACACCCACCAGCGGCAAGCTGATCAAAAACATCCCGACCGAGTACGCCAACAGGCTCTTCGACAGCCGCTGCCAAGGCCCACTGGATAGTTTTTCCGGGGGGTTGAGACGGCGGTGATTGACCGCCAGCGCACCGAGGAACATCACTGCACTTGCCGCCAGCAGTAGCCCACCGAGAATCGGGTTGCGCCACTGGAGCCCGTGGACCACCAGCGCCAGCGCCATGGCGGCGACGAAGCCCCCGGCGGTTGCCACGTGGGTGTGCGCCATCGCCTTGTCGCGGGCGACAACATGATGCAGATCGTTGAGATAGCGCTTCGGCATCAGAAAAAGGTGGGCCCACACGACCGGCGTTTGCCGCCCCTGACGCCATAGCCGTGCGCGACGCAGCGCGCCGATCACGCCCACCGCCAGCGCCGCGAAGATCAACAGCGGCAGTAAAGAATTGAGCATGGTTCGCTCCTTGGTTTAGCCGCAGGCTTCGAGCTTCGAGCTTCGAGCTTCGAGCTTCGAGCTTCGAGCTTCGAGCTTCGAGCTTCGAGCTTCGAGCTTCGAGCTTCGAGCTCAGATTGTGAACGCGGCTGGGCCGCGCAATCCCCACTGATTCTGCGAACTCATTGCTCTGTTTTTTAGCAACTAATCACCGCAGTCGGCGCTAGAGCAGTGCTCGTGGCTCGTGGCTCGTGGCTCGTGGCTCGTGGCTCGTGGCTCGTGGCTCGTGGCTCGTGGCTCAGAAGTGCATGCAGAGGCGAAGCGCATCGTAAATCGCCGCATGCGTATTCCTCGGCGCCACGCAGTCGCCCAACCGGAACAGCGCGAATTCGCCACTCTCGGCAAGCGTCGGCTGCGGCTGAACCGCATAGAGCGCTTCAATATCGATCTGACCGCGGTTGCGCGAACGCTCCTTGAGCGCGTAATAGAGCGATTCGTCCGGTCGCACGCCGTTCTCGACGATCACCTGATCGACCACCCGCTCTTCCTGCTCGCCGGTATATTCGTTCTCGAGCAGCGCTACCCGCTTGTCGCCCTCGCGATAGACCTTGTGCAGGGCCAGATCGCCGGTCATCACCACCGCCTTCTGGTAGAGGCTGCGGTAATAGGTCGGGAATGTGGTACCGCCGATCGCCACGCCGGGCTTGGTGTCGTCGGTGACGATCTCCACCGTTGCACCCTTGCTGGCGCAGTAATCTGCCGTCGACATGCCGCTGAACTCGCACATCGTGTCATAAATGAGTACGTTCTTGCCCGGCTCGACCTTGCCGGACAGGATGTCCCAGCTGCTGATCACCAGGCCGTCTTCAGCGCCCCACTCCGGCACCTGTTCGAGGAACGGATGGCCACCGTTGGCGAGCACCACGACGTCCGGCTGCAGATCGCGGATCGTCGAGTCGTCGGCGCGACTCTCGAGTTTGATCTCCACGCCAAGGCGCGCGAGCTCCATCTCGTACCAGCGGGTGATGCCGGCGATCTGGTCGCGCTGCGGCGCCTTGGCCGCAAGCGTGATCTGGCCGCCGAGCTGGGGCTGGGCTTCGAATAGGGTGACGTCGTGGCCGCGCTCCGCCGCCACGCGGGCCGCCTCCATCCCACCGGGGCCACCGCCGACCACGACGACTTTCCGTTTCGGTCCGGTGGACTTCTCGATGATGTGTGGCAGGCCCATGTATTCCCGCGAGGTCGCCGCGTTCTGGATGCAGAGCACGTCGAGCCCCTGGTACTGGCGATCGATGCAGTAGTTGGCCCCCACGCACTGGCGGATCTGATCGGTCTGCCCCGCCTTGATCTTGGCGATGATGTGGGGATCGGCGATATGCGCACGAGTCATCCCCACCAGATCGACGTAGCCGCCTTCCAGAATACGTTCGGCCTGGGTCGGGTCCTTGATGTTCTGGGCATGGATGACGGGGACCGAGACCACCTCCTTGATGCCCGCCGCCAGATGCAGAAACGGCTCCGGCGGATAGGACATGTTGGGAATCACGTTGGCCAGCGTATCGTGGGTATCGCAGCCGGAACCGACGACGCCGAAGAAGTCGACCATGCCGGTGGCGTCGTAGTAGGCGGCGATCTGCTTCATGTCGTCCTGGGACAGGCCATCGGGATGGAACTCGTCGCCGCAGATGCGCATGCCGACGCAGAAGTCCTCGCCGACCTCGGCCCGAACGGCCTTGAGCACTTCCATGCCGAAGCGCATGCGATTCTCGAAGCTGCCGCCCCACTGATCGGTGCGCTTGTTGACCCGCGGGCTCCAGAACTGATCGATCAGGTGCTGGTGGACCGCGGAGAGTTCGCAGCCGTCCAGCCCACCCTCTTTCACCCGCCGGGCGCCCTGGGCGAAATCCGAAATCACCCGCCAGATTTCCTCTTCCTCGATGGTCTTGCAGGTGGCGCGGTGGACCGGCTCGCGGATGCCGGACGGTGACATCAGTGTCGACCAGTGATGGCCGTCCCAGCGTGAGCGGCGACCCATATGCGTGATCTGGATCATGATCTTGCCGCCATGCTTGTGAACGGCATCGGCGAGATTGTGGAAATGCGGAATGATGCGATCTGTGGCGACGTTGACCGAACTCCACCACTGCTGGGGGCTGTCGATGGAGACCGGCGACGACCCGCCGCAGATGCAGAGCCCGCAGCCGCCCTTGGATTTCTCTTCGTAGTACTTCACGTAGCGATCCGTGGTCATGCCGCCGTCGGTGGCGTAGACCTCGGCATGCGCCGTGCTGACCACCCGATTACGGATCGTCAGCTTGCCGATCTGGATCGGCTTGAACAGGGCTTCGTGGGCCATTGCCAGTCATCTCCTCGGACCCGGACGGCATCGTTGTGAAAAATGTGCCGCTTCGAGCGTTCTGGTACACAGAATTGCGAATTGCCAAAAGGCGTAATCAGCGCGGCTGGACCTCGAAGTAGCCGACGTCACAGCCCTCTTCGGCGCCACTCTGGGTCTGCTCGGCGCGAGTCCGCACGTCGCTGCCGCGCGCTTCGAGAATCTGATCGATGGCGCCGGCAAACCAGCCGGTGAACATGTACTCCTCGCGCTTGCCGGTCTTGCCGAGCTGGTAGACGAAGCAGGAGTGTTCCAGACATACCCTGGCGGTACCCGCATCCAGATCGATCGACTCGGTGGTGAACTTCCCCCACCCCCGCTGTGACAGCCGGTTCATGTAGTGCTCGAATACCGCCGCACCTTCGATGCCGTGCAGCTCGGCTTCCTTCTCGCACCAGAACCAGGCCGACTTGTAGCCGGCGTCGTAGAGGATCTTTGCATAGGCTTCGACGCCCAGCGCCGCCTCGATCGCCACATGGTTGTTGATGAAAAAGTGGCGCGGCACGTAGAGCATCGGCAGCGCATCGGTGGTCCAGACGCCGGTGTCGCTGTCCACGTCGATCGGCAGTTCGGGGGCCGTCAGGGTCATATCGGTTACCTCTGAATTTGTTCTTTGAGCTTCGAGCTTTATTCGCCCCAGACGTCCTTCAAGGTCCGCACCCAGTTCTCCCCCATGATTTTCCTGACGACCGGTTCGGCAAGGCCGTGATCCAGCAGCGCCTGAGTCAGGTTGGGAAACTCGCCGATGGTGCGGATGCCCTTGGGATTGATGATCTCGCCAAAGCGGGTCAGGCGGCGGGCGTAACCCTTGTCGTGGGTCAGCCACTCGAAGAACGCTTCGTCCTGGCCTTGGGTGAAGTCGGTGCCGATGCCGATGGCGTCTTCGCCGACGATATTCATGATGTAGACGATCGCTTCGACGTAATCCTCGATGGTGGCGTTGACACCGGCCCGCAGGAACGGCGTGAACATGGTGACGCCGACGAAGCCGCCGTGATCGGCAATGAACTTGAGCTCATCGTCGGACTTGTTGCGAGGGTGTTCCTTGAGCCCGGTGGGCAGGCAGTGGGAGTAGCAGACCGGCTTTTGCGACTCGAGGATGACCTCCTCCGAGGTCTTGGAGCCGACGTGGGAGAGATCGCACATCATGCCGACCCGGTTCATTTCGGCGATCACCTCGCGCCCGTATCCGGAGAGGCCCCCGTCGCGCTCGTAGCAGCCGGTGCCGACCAGATTCTGGGTGTTGTAGCAGAGCTGGGTGATGCCCACGCCGAGCTTCTTGAATATCTCGATGTAGCCCAGCTTGTCCTCGAAGGCGTAGGCGTTCTGGAAGCCGAGGATGATGCCGGTCTTGCCCTCTTCCTTGGCGCGAGTGATATCGCGGGTGGTGTGTACCGGGCGCACCAGCTCGGCGTTGTCGCGCATCAGCTGGTTGACGGCGACGATATTATCGACGGTCGCCTCGAAGTCCTCCCACACCGATACCGTGCAGTTGGCGGCGGTCAGGCCGCCCTTGCGCATATCCTCGAACAGCGCACGATCCCACTTGGCGATGATCAGGCCGTCGATGATGATGGCGTCGTCGTGGAGCGTTGACCTCGGCATGCGGAACTCCTCCTGGGTTTGTGCGTCTTTCGGACCGTCGCGGCGCCGGGGTGCTTCGTCGAATGCCCGAAGACGAGCGTTCGCAGCAGCATATCCCTGCGCCCGCGCGCCCCGGCGACCGAAAGCGAATCCCAGTGTTCCGATAGCGTCACGCCCGTTTGTCTGTCTGCGACAGTGGGATCCGACGGTGGCGATCAGGCGAGACGCGATTGACGCGCGAGAGCGCGTTGGATAGAACAGTCGATCCGGCTCAGGACTGTCGTCTGCACGACATGGCCGCACCGCCGCCGGCTACTCTCTTCATGAAGGTTTCGTCGAGCCAAGGAAGCGGTATCGAATGTCTGACATCGGGATATCACGTCGGCCCCAAGGTTGGCTGACAGGAATGCGTGAAGCGATTCCGCTGCTGGGCGGCTATATCCCGGTGGCGATCTCGTTCGGTCTGATCTCCGCCCAGGCCGGCTTCAGCACGATCGAAACGCTGGCGATCTCGACCCTGATCTATGCCGGCGCTTCGCAGTTCCTGTTCGTCGGCATGATCGCCAGCGGCTCGCCACTCTGGCTGACCGTGGCGATGACCCTGCTGATCAACGTGCGCCATGTCGTCTACGCCCCCAACATCGCACCGTGGCTACCGAAAAGCCGCTGGTGGCCGTGGCTGATGCACGGTCTTACCGATCAGGTCTTTGCTCTCGCCCATAGCCGGCTACCGCAGCTGCCCGAGCACCAGCGTGTCGGTTGGTTCCTGGGCGCGGCATTACTGGCCTGGTTCAGCTGGATCGCGGGTTCGTTGCTGGGCGCGGTGGGAGGAGAGTGGCTGACGAGCCGCTGGCCGCTGCTGGGCGAGGTCATGCCTTTCGCGCTGCCGGCACTGTTCGTGGTACTGATCGTGCCGCGCTTCACGTCCCGGCGCTGGGCCGCAGCGCTGGGTGTCAGTATCGCGATCGCCCTGCTCTGCACGTTGACCGGATTGACCAATATCGGCATTCCTCTGGCCGCTGCCTGCGGGGCGCTCTGCTTTTATCTCGTCCGCCTGCCGGAGACGATCGCCCCGAGAAAAGGAGGTCACTCATGAGCCTCTCACTCTGGATAGGCATGGTGATCGCCGCGCTGGGGACGTATCTGATGCGGCTGCTGCCGTTGCTATGGATGCAGAAACGCCTGAAACGCAGCGACCCGAACGGCGCCGTCGATGCCCTGCCCAAATGGCTGGTGATTCTGGGGCCGATGATGATCGCCGCAGTACTGGGCGTCTCGCTGGTGCCGCGCACGCCCGACATCGCCGGCTGGCTGGCGACGATTATCGGTCTGGGGGTGACGCTCGTCGTCTGGCGTCGTACGCGCTCATTGGGTTGGCCGGTCGTTGCCGGTGTCGCCACTTTCGGGGCCGTGGTGATTCTGGCCAGAGTCGTCCTGTAGCCGTCGGCGTCAAGACATTTTGCCAAGACCCCTGTCAAGACACCCGGCGGCGAGCGGCAAAGCGGCAAGCAGCAGGCGGCAAAAAACGACATCGGGCGGCACGCGGCCGCCCGATCCATGAACGAAAATCGTGCCTTTCAGCTCAGCGCGATACTGGCGTAGGTCGGTTCTCCGCGAGCGTGACTCAACGCCACGGTCGCGCTGCTGGACTGCATCAACGGGTCGCTTCCCGCCAGCGGCACGAATGCCGGCTCCAGACGTTGAATCTTCAACGTCTCGCCGCGATCTTCCCGCGGAGGCGTGCCGAAGAACTCGCGGTAGCACTTCGAGAAGTGAGGCGTGGAGACAAAACCGCAGGCCGAAGCGATCTCGATGATCGGTAGCGGGGTCTGCTTGAGTAGCTGCCGCGCCCGCGTCAGGCGAAGCTTTAGATAGTAGCGCGATGGCGAACAGTGCAGATGACGCTGGAACAGTCGTTCGAGCTGACGCCGGGAAACATCGACGTAACTTGCCAGTTCGTCGAGCTCGATCGGCTCCTCGATGTTGGCTTCCATCAACGCCACGATCTCGAGAAGCTTCGGCTGCGTGGTCCCCAGCACGTGCTTGAGCGGCACTCGCTGCTGATCCTCCTCGCCGCGAACCCGTTCGTAGATGAACATTTCGGAAATGGCCGCCGACAGCTCGCGGCCATGATCGCGGCCGATCAGGTTGAGCATCATGTCCAGCGGCGCGGTACCCCCGGAAGCGGTAAAACGGTCGCGATCGATCGAGAACAACCGGGTGCTCCAGGCCGTACGTGGATAGGCTTCCTGAATCGCGGCCAGACACTCCCAGTGAATGCTGGCGTCGTATCCGTTTAGCAGTCCCGCCTGGGCCAGCGCCCAGCTGCCGGTGCAGACCGAACCGACTCGCCTCAACTGGCGGTGGCGGCTCTGTAGCCAGGTCAGCAACGCGGGCGTGACGGAACGCTGCGGTGCTACGCCACCGCAGACCACCAGCCAATCGAGCCGAAGCGGCGAGTAGGCGCTGGCGTCCGGCGTCACCTGCATGCCGTCGCTGGCCCGCACGGGGGCACCGTCCATGGTCATCACGTACCAGCGGTACAGCTCGCGACCGGCCAGTTGATTGGCCATGCGCAGCGGCTCGATCGCCGACGCCAGCGAGATCAGGGTGAAGTCTTCCAGCAGCAGAAAACCGAGTGTCTGCGGCTCCGGGACGGCATTGGCGCGGCCGGGGCCCCGCACGGGATGGATTGCCATTTCACGTCTCCTCCAAGGATATAGGACGATTATTGTTATCGGGGTTCCCTGGCGTCTGTCGGTCTCGATCCATGGCGATTTCATCGGCGTCGGACGACTCGTGACAGCGACCGTCAGGCGACTTTTCCAGTGCCTTGACGACCTGATTCGACTGTAATCCCTGTGACGACACGACGCATGCGTTTTTATCTCTCAGCGACAGCGACACCGTCTCTGGATAGCTCAATGTCGTTTTCAGAACAGATCGGCCTGTTTCGCCCCGCTGCCGCCCTTCCCAGTGACGTCCTCCATGACGTGCTTTACACGTTGGCGTCGAAAGGGCGAAAAATATTACCCGCTGCAGTTGATAACAAGTATCATTCACGCCAATCCTTAACCTTTGTACGACTCTTCATCGGTCATCGCGACTCGTCACTGGATTTCTGCCATGTTGGTACCGTTTCTCATCATGCTGCGGGAAGGCCTGGAAGCGGCCCTCATCGTCGGCATCATCGCCAGTTATCTTCGTCAGACCGGGCGTGGCGCGTGGATGCCCGCCGTCTGGATCGGCATTTTTCTCGCTGCCGCTCTCGCCCTGTTGCTTGGCGCAGGTCTGCAATTTGCCAGCGCGGAATTTCCGCAGCGTCAACAGGAGCTGTTCGAGGCCGTGGTTGGCTTTCTCGCCGTCGGTGTGTTGACCTGGATGGTGCTATGGATGCGTCGTGCCGCCAGAGGCATGCGCCACGAGCTGAATCAGGCGCTCGACCAGGCGTTCCGCGCCGGTCGGCGGCACACCTACGCGCTGATCGCGATGGTGTTTCTCGCCGTGGCGCGCGAGGGGCTGGAATCGATCTTCTTTCTGCTGGCTGTCTTTCAGCAGAGCCGGAATGCCCATGCGCCACTGGGGGCACTACTGGGCCTGGGCGTGGCCGTCGTTCTGGGGCTGGCACTCTATCGCGGTAGCCTGCGCTTGCCGCTGGGCCACTTCTTCCGGGCTACCGGATTGTTCATCCTGCTAGTAGCCGCCGGCCTGTTTGCCGGATCGGTGCGTGCGCTACATGAAGCCGGGCTGTGGAATCATGCCCAGCAGGTGGTCTTCGACCTCAGTGACCTATTGCCGCTGGACACCCCTTTGGGCTCGCTGTTCTCGGGAATCTTCGGCTACCAGCCGGCCCCCACGGTCAGTGAAGTGACGGCCTATGTCGGCTATCTGCTCATTGCGCTATGGCTGTTGCGGCCGCGTCCGGCCTCCCGTGTGACGCCGGCAGCGCACGCCCGGCCAGAGCGAGCGTGACCCCATGACTCGCAACACTGAACTTGTCCCGCCGTCACCTCGCGCAATGCGCCTCGGGCTCGTCATGTCGTTCTTGCTGATGCTGTTTGCCCTGGGCGTATTCATCCTGTCGCTCGAGGCAGTCAGATCGCCGAACAACGATAGTTATTGGGTCGACGTCACCGCCAGTGGCTGTGAGCCGAATCGTCTGGAAGTCCCCGCCGGTCAACGAACCTTCACCGTGGTCAATCGATCGGATCGAGCCATCGAGTGGGAGATCGTCGACGGCGTCATGGTGCTCGCGGAGCGCGAAAACATCGCCCCCGGCCTGCGCCAGCCGCTGACTGCCACGCTCAAAGCCGGCGACTATGCGATGACCTGCGGCCTGCTCAGCAATCCCCACGGCACCCTGCACGTCGTCGCCGGCGAATCAGATGCCGAGACGCCCGCGCTTTCCACCACGGCCTTCGTCGGGCCGCTGGCCGAGTATCGTGTCTATACCACTCTGCAGCTGCGAAAGCTCCACCGCAGCGCCGCGGAACTCCGTGACGCCATCGCTGCCGGCGATCTCGAGGCGGCGCAGCAGGCCTATCGGGACGCGCGTCGTGTCGATCTGCATCTGGCCATGCCGATCGGTCTGTTCAGTGATCTCGACCAGCGTCTCAACGCCCATGCCGCCGATTTCGAACAGCGCGAGAACGACCCCGCTTTCGTCGGTTTCCAGCGCCTCGCCGGCGGCCTGTTCGAGCAGCAGAGCACGGCCGGTCTGAACGGCGCGGCCGAACAGCTGGTGGCGGACGTGGATACGCTGACCGCCCGGCTCAAGAGCGCCTCGATTCCACCCGCGCAGCTGGCCAACGGCAGCTCACGTGTTCTCGAGACATGGCTCGATCATCATCGCGACGACGCCATCGGGCAGCGCGATCTCGCCGATCTGGTCGCCCTGACGGAAGGCGCCGACAAGATCGTCTCGCTGCTGTCGCCGCTACTGGAAAGCCAGTCTCCGGCAACTCTCCATACACTCGAGGCCAATCTTGCCGCCCTGCAGCGGGACCTTCAGGCGGATGCCGATTCGTCCGCGTCCCGAAGCGCCGCCGACGATGCCGACCTGCTGCAGGCAACCCGGGCGCTGGCCAGGTCACTTACCGGCATCAACCCTGCACTCACTCTGGAAGGTTAACGACCCGGTTTATCGCTTATGAGTCAGTCCGATCGTTCATCACGCTGCCCTTTTTCACTCAAGCCCCCCTCTCGTGAGAACAAGCCTCGTGAGAACGAGCCTCGCGGAGCCGAGGCTTCTGAATCGAAGGCAATCGACGTCTCGATGAAACTCGAACGCCGCCGGTTTCTCAAAGGTGCGGGAATGTCCGGGCTTGGCGTCGCACTCGGCGGTCTCGCGCTGGGCAGCGCCTGTCCCGCCCGGGCGCTGGCCGCCACCGGCCATGGTCAGGACGTGACCAGCGCACCGCAGCAACAGGATTCGCAGCTGCGCTACCCGTTCCACGGCCTCCATCAGCAGGGGGTCGTCACGCCCCGCCCGGCCAGCGGAATGCTGGTTGCCTTCGACGTGCTGGCGCGGGATCGGGATGATCTGGAGACATTGCTGAAGATCCTCACCGAGCGCATCGCCTTTCTCACCCAGGGCGGCAGGATCCCCGAGCGCGATCCGCTGTTCCCGCCGCCGGATTCCGGCATTCTGGGCCCCGTGATCGCGCCGGATGGTTTGACTATGACGGTCGCGCTCGGCGACTCGCTGTTCGATGACCGATACGGCCTGAGCGAGGCTCGCCCGAAGCATCTGCAGCGTATGCAGGGCTTTCCCAACGACGCGCTGGAGGCCGCGCGCTGTCATGGCGACCTGGCACTGCAGATCTGCGCCAACACGCTGGATACCGGCTACCACGCCCTGCGCGACATCATCAAGAACACGCCGGGGCTTTTGATGGTCCGCTGGAAGCAGGAAGGCACCGTGCCGCTGCTACCGCCCGCGCCGGGCGATGTCGATGGCAGTGCCCGCAACTTCCTCGGCTTTCGCGACGGTTCCGCCAACCCCGAGGGCGACGACGAAGCGCTGATGGACGAACTGGTGTGGGTCGGCCAGCACCACGACGAGCCGGCCTGGGCCAACGGCGGCAGCTATCTGGCAGCGCGCATCATTCGCAACTTCGTCGAGCGCTGGGACCGTACCCCGCTGCACGAGCAGGAGATGATCTTCGGTCGTCGCAAGATGAGCGGCGCGCCGCTTTCCGACGACGGCCTGGAGGGAAAGGAGCAGGACGTTCCCGATTACTCATCGGACCCGGAGGGCGAGATCACGCCGCTCGATGCCCATATCCGTCTGGCCAATCCGCGCACGCCGGAAACGGCGGGGAATCGCATTCTGCGCCGACCGTTCAATTACTCCAACGGCGTCGAGGCCAATGGCCAGCTCGATATGGGGCTGCTGTTCCTCTGCTTTCAGGCCGATCTGGAGGCCGGCTTCATTACCGTTCAGCAGCGTCTCGACGGCGAACCGCTGGAGGAGTACATCAAGCCGGTGGGCGGTGGCTACTTCTTCGTACTGCCCGGCGCGCAAGACGATACCGATTTTCTGGGTCGCAGCCTGCTGGCCGCGACCGCTTGAGCCAATTCGATTCTGGAAGACAACACCGCTCGCGACGACGAGCCGATGGTTCATGACCGCCGACTGGCACCCGGATCATTCAATGGAGACACACAATGAAGACGATCATACCCAAGACGTGGCTCGCCGCCGGTGCACTCGGCCTTGTCTCGTCAACCATGACGCTGACCACCACCGCTCACGCCGATGTCGCGCCGGCGGCGCTGGTGGGCCCGGTCGCCGACTACAAGCTCTATGTGCTCGACAACCTGGAACAGCTGGTCTCGCATACCGAGGATTTCACCGCCGCCGTTCAGGCCGGTGACGTGGACAAGGCCCAGGCGCTCTACGCGCCGACGCGGGTCTACTACGAGCGCATCGAGCCGATCGCCGAGCTTTTCGCCGATCTCGATGCCAGCATCGACGCGCGCGAAGACGACTACGAGAAAGGCGTCGAGGATCCCGATTTCACCGGTTTCCACCGTCTCGAGTACGCCCTGTTCCACGACAACAGCACCCAAGGCATGGAGACCTATGCTCAGGGGTTGATGGACGACGTCAACGATCTGGACAGCCGCGTTCAGGACCTGACCTTTCCGCCCCAAACGGTCGTTGGCGGCGCTGCCGCGCTGATGGAAGAGGTCGCGGCAACCAAGGTTTCCGGCGAAGAGGATCGTTACAGCCGCACCGACCTGTGGGATTTTCAGGGCAACGTCGACGGCGCCCGCGAAATTTTCGATCTGTTCAAGCCGCTGGCAGCCAAGGAGGACGCCGACTTCGTCGCTCGAGTACAGGACAATTTCGACGACGTGGAAGCGACCCTGGCCGACTATCGCCTGGACGCCGACGACCCGAATGCTGGCTTCGAATCCTACGACGAGGTCAGCGATGCCGATCGCCGCGCGCTGACCGGGCCGGTGACGGTGCTCGCCGAGGATCTGTCGACGCTGCGCGGGGTGCTCGGCTTGAACTGAATCATCAGGTGATAACGTGCCGAAGCCCGAAATAGGCGTCTTGACGGGGCGAAACGCACTTCTTCAACAGGCCGGCTGATCGCCGGCCTTGTTCGTTCGGGGCCGCGGGTCGAAGGCTTCCCGACATTGCTTCGGAATCGGTTCATGCCCGCCGCGCCGCTTTCACACGCTGACGGTCCTCTTCCAGCGTCAGTCCGATATCGAAGCGATTGATAAGCCGTTCACGATGTTCGTCGACGAGGCGCTTGACGCGGTTGTCTCCGATGGCGCCTAACGCACTCAGCGCCTTCTGCAAGCGAATGCCGACCTCTACCGTCGCGGCGCCGTCGCGAGCGATGGGAGTGAAGAAGTCCTCGAAAAGGTCTTTCGTCTGTAACGCCTCGACATACACATGCCGGACCGGCTGGTCCGACTCGTCGATACCGCCCTCGGCATGACGCACCCATGGCGTCAGCACCCGAACGCCGCAGCCGATCACGTCGATTGCCGTACCGGGGTCGTTGATTCCCGGCGACAACGCTCTCGACGCCACCTCCGCCAGCACGATGATGCCGAATCGCGGATCCTCCTCGAAACGCCGCGACGGGCTGATCGTGAAGGCCTCGGCAATTTTCTCGGCACGTGCATCATCCAGCGTGGGCGTCGACGCCAGCACTCTGGTCATGTCGAGGAACGTTCCCGGCAAGGCCTGCACGTAGATAGCATGGCCCAGATCCTCGGCCAGCGAGTCCAGCAGCGGCATGTCGATGTGCTGAAGATAGCCCACCTTGCCGGCGCGAACCGGCTCGAGCCCTTCCGGCACCGTGGCAGGCATCGCCTGACCACCCAGATAGGGCTGATCCATGCGCCCTTCGAGCGCTTTCCTGGCCGCCGTTTCCACTTTGTCGATGGTGTCTCGCACCCGACCCAGCCGAGTCAGATAACCGGCCCACTTGATCAACTGGTAGACCATCATCACGATGACGACGAGCGTCGCCGCGAACAGCAGTGTCCGGCCATCCTCGTCGTAGATGCCGGCCGCCAGCGCAATGATCCCGACCAGACTGAACAGGAAGGCGCCGATGAAGGTTGCCAGCGTGTTCTGCGTCACGCGGTCCTCGATCAGCAGAAGATTGGCCCGCGGGCTGACGTTACTGGTCGCCGAACCGTAGGCAGTCACCATCGCGCCGAGCGAAAACGTGGTCACCGCCAGCATGCTCGAGGCGATGATATTGAGAATGCTGTCTACGGCTCTAGCCCCGATGCTGACCACCGATGGCACGTCCAGCCAGGGCGTCACCAGCCAGGCGACCAACGCCGTGACCACGCCGCCCAACGAAAAGAGCGTTGCGCGGTACCACAAAGAGCGGCGTAGCTGACGCCACACCCATTGAAAGCGCCCCATTAACATACGGTTCCCATCCCTGGATTGAATCACGCTCAGTCTACGCCAAACGGGCTATCGACGAGCCTTTTGCCGATGCTGGTCTATTCTGATCTCGAACCTGTCCATCACGATGACGGACAGCATCGACCATCGGTTCGGGCAAAAGGAGCTTGCCATGACCACGACCCCCGCAAGGCGGGTGACCCGCCATCGCTGCGGCAAGGGCTTCACCTATCGCACACCGAACGGCAGGACGCTGAACGACAAGGCGTGGCGCGACTGGATCCGGTCGCTGGCGATCCCGCCGGCCTGGCGCGATGTCGAGATCGTGCTCGACAAACGTCACCATATCCACGCTACCGGCCGCGACAGCGCCGGCCGCAAGCAGTACGTCTACAACGCCGAGTGGCGCGAAAAGCGTGAAGTGCTGAAATTCGACCGCATCGTCGAATTTGCTTTACGGCTGACGCCCATGCGTCGCGTCACCGGCCAGCATCTCACGCTCGAAGGAATGCCCCGGCAGAAGGTGCTCGCCTGCATGGTGCGGCTGATCGACAGCGCCTACTTTCGACCGGGGAGCGAGCGCTACCGGGAGGAGAACGAGTCCTACGGCTTGACCACCATGCGTTCGAAACACCTGACCATCGACGGTGACGAGCTGATATTCGACTACCAGGGCAAGAGTGGCCAGCATCAGCATCGCGTGGTCGAGGATGAGCGCCTGGCCAGGATCGTCGGCGAGCTCGACGACATTCCCGGCTACGAGATCTTCAAGTATTTCGACGACGACGGCCGCAAGGTGAGAGTCGACAGTCACGATCTCAACGACTACATCCATGAGGTCATGGGCGAACGCTTCAGCGCCAAGGATTTCCGCACCTGGGCCGGCACGTCGATTGCCGCACTGGCGCTGGAAGAGCTCGGCCCGGGGGACAACGACAAGATCAGCCAAGGCAACGTCCGCCAGGCGGTCGAGCGCGTCGCCAAGACGCTGGGCAACACGCCGAGTATCGCCAAGGCGAGCTATATCGATCCGCGGGTCGTAGAAAGCTATCTCGATGGCCGGACGCTGGATCATTTCCGCAAACTGGTGGAGACCGAACTGGAGGCGGACGACAAGCTGACCGGCCCGGACGAACGCGCCATTCTCAGGTTGTTGAGAAGCCGGCTGGAATCGGCGAACTGACGTCCCACCGCTGGATGGAACCCGCTACCCAGCCGGTTTTCGCTATGCGCTATCGGCACGAGCGACCGATGCGGGCCATCGCCTTGTCGACCTATCGACAATCGACGCTGCCAGACGCTCAATGCTAAAAAGAAGGTTTGTCCATCGACCGTTCCGCATCGCCCGCCTCGTGCATGACATTTCATGCACGAGGCCGCGGCGGCGGATATCTCGATCTGTTCCTCCCACCGTCAAGGAAAGCGCATGAACCCAGTCGAGCCCTCCATCGATACTGTCGTCTACGTCGCCAGCTCAGGAGATGGGACCATTGGCAGCTATCGCCTGGACCGTCAGACCGAAAAGCTGATCCCGCTAGCCACCACCGAGGCGGCGGAGAACGTCATGCCGTTGGCCGTCAGCCCGGACAAGCAGTTCCTTTACGCCGCCATTCGCAGTGATCCATTGCGGGTACTGAGCTATCGCATTGACTCGAACACCGGTGGATTGACGCCACTGGGCAGCGGCGCGCTCTACGGCAGCATGGCCTATATCGCCACCGATCGATCCGGGCGTTACCTGCTGGCGGCTTCCTACGGCGGCAACCTGGTCAGCGTCAGCCCCATCGACGGCAACGGCGTGGCCGGCGATGCCACCCAGACCCTGGAAACCGGCAGCCGCGCCCACGCGATCCTGACCACGCCGGAGAACCATCACGTCTTCGCCACCAATCTGGGAGACGATAGGCTGGCCCAGTTCTATTTCGCGGACGGTGCGCTCGCCCCCAACGATCCGCCCGCTGCCGAGACCGCCGCCGGGGCCGGGCCGCGTCACTTCGTGTTCTCACCCGACGGCCGCTTCGTCTATGTGCTGGGCGAGTTCGACGCGACGGTAACGACCTTTGCACTGAATGCCGACAACGGCACGTTGTCCCAGGTCAGCGTGTGTCGGGGCCTGCCGGATACGCTGGAACTGGCGCCAGGCATGCCCCGCGAGGAGATCCCGGCCGGTGACGATACGCCACGCATCTGGGCAGCCGATCTGCACATTACTCCGGACGGTCGCTATCTTTATCTTTCCGAGCGTACCAGCAGCACGCTGAGTACGCTGCGTGTCGATCCGCAGAGTGGCAAGCCGCAGTACGTCGCCAATCAGCCCACGGTGAAGCAGCCCCGAGGTTTCGAGATCGATCCTGCCGGACGCTATCTGGTCGCCGCCGGCGAGCTGAGCGATCACCTGTCGCTCTACCGCATCGACTCCGCCAGCGGTGAGCTGACCTATTTAAGCGACGCCCCGGTCGGTCGCAAGACCAACTGGGTGGAGATCGTGTCGTTCGGCTAGTCGAGGCGCTGTCGCGGGCGCGCCGCGTGAATGCGTTGGTCACGTGGCGCTGGTATACTCTGTCGCGACCGCAGGTTGTCGACAACTTCAATTCACAGCCGTCACGACCGCTTTCAGGACCACGCTGCCGGTTGACCCACGGTTGCTTCAGTCAAAGGGGAACCGGCGCCGTGCTGCATGGCGTCCTGCGGGCGAACCGGTGATGACGGACGATATCAACCGGTGACGCCCGTCCGACGTATCGATCGCCAGCGTCTTCATCGCACCACTGGCGCGAAGCGTATTCGAATTGCTGTCAAGCACGCGATACTCGTGCCATTGCCAAAGAGAGGTTAACGAATAGACATGTCCAATACCCCGAAGATCATCTACACCCTGACCGACGAAGCGCCTGCACTGGCCACCTACTCTCTGCTGCCGATCATCGAGGCGTTTACCGGTACGGCCGGTATCACGGTCGAGACTCGCGATATTTCGCTGGCCGCCCGCGTGCTTTCCCAGTTTCCGGACCTACTGAACGACGAGCAGCGCGTCAGCGATGACCTGGCCGAACTTGGCCAGCTGGCGACGACGCCGGAAGCCAACATCATCAAGCTGCCCAACATCAGCGCTGCCGGTCCGCAGCTCAAGGCGACGATCAAGGAGCTGCAGGGCCAGGGCTACCCGCTGCCGAACTACCCGGACGAACCTTCGAGCGACGAAGAGAAAGCCATCAAGGCGAGTTACGACAAGGCTAAAGGCAGCGCGGTCAACCCGGTGCTGCGCGAAGGCAACTCCGACCGTCGCGCGCCGAAATCGGTCAAGAACTACGTCCGCAAATACCCGCATCGCATGGGCGAATGGAGCGGCGATTCCCAGTCTCACGTCGCCCACATGAGCGAAGGCGACTTCTACGGCAGCGAACAGTCCGCCGTGATCGCCAAGGCCGGCAAGCTCAAGATCGAACTGCAGCAGAAAGATGGCACCCACATCGCCCTGAAGGACGGCCTCGCGGTCAAGGAAGGCGAAGTCGTCGACGCTTCGCGCATGAGCAGCCGTCGCCTGCGCAACTTCATCGACAGCGAAATCAAGGATGCCAAGAAGCGCAACGTGCTGTTCTCGCTGCACTTGAAGGCGACCATGATGAAGGTTTCCGACCCGATCATGTTCGGTATCGTGGTCGAGGAGTTCTACAAGGACGTGCTCGACAAGCACGCCGAGGCGCTCAAACTCGCGGGCTTCAACGCCAACAGCGGCATCGGCGATCTCTACAGCTCGATCGAATCGCTGCCCAGCGAACAGCAGGACGCGATCAAGAGCGATATCGACGCGCTCTACAAGGAGCGTCCGCCGATGGCGATGGTCGACTCCCACAAAGGCATCACCAATCTGCACGTGCCGAGTGACGTGATCATCGACGCCTCGATGCCGGCGATGATCCGTGACTCCGGCAAGATGTGGGGCACCGACGACGCGCTGCACGACACCAAGGCGGTGATCCCCGATCGCTGCTACGCGACGATCTATCAGACCGTGATCGAGGACTGCAAGAAGCACGGCGCCTTCGATCCCACCACCATGGGTAGCGTGCCCAACGTCGGTCTGATGGCGCAGAAAGCCGAAGAGTACGGCTCCCACGACAAGACTTTCCATATCCCGGCGGACGGCACCGTGATCGTCACCGACGAGAACGGTCAGACACTGTTCAGCCACGACGTCGAAGCCGGTGATATCTGGCGCATGTGCCAGACCAAGGACGCGCCGATCAAGGATTGGGTCAAGCTGGCCGTCACTCGCGCCCGTGAAAGCGGCGCCCCGGCGATCTTCTGGCTCGACGCCGACCGTGCCCACGACGCCAAGCTGATCGAGAAGGTCGAGACCTATCTCAAGGATCACGATACCGACGGCCTGGATATCCGCATCCTGGCGCCGGTGGAAGCGATGAAAGTCTCTCTCGAGCGTATCCGCAAGGGCGAGGACACCATCTCGGTCACCGGCAACGTGCTACGTGACTACCTGACCGACCTGTTTCCGATCATGGAACTCGGCACCAGCGCCAAGATGCTCTCGATCGTGCCGCTGATGAACGGTGGTGGCCTGTTCGAGACCGGTGCCGGCGGCAGCGCACCCAAGCACGTTCAGCAGCTGCTGGAAGAGAACCACCTGCGCTGGGATTCGCTGGGTGAATTTCTCGCCCTGGCGGCGTCTCTCGAACATCTTGGCAGCACCTTCGACAACGCTCGCGCCAAGATCCTGGCGTCCACGCTGGACCGCGCCAACGGTGAATTCCTCGACGCCGACAAGTCGCCCAAGCGTAAGGTCGGCGAGCTCGACAACCGCGGTAGCCACTTCTACTTGGCGCTCTACTGGGCGAAAGAGCTGGCCGCTCAGACCGAAGACGGCGAACTCAAGTCGCTGTTCGAGGAGATCGCCAAGACCCTCGGCGACAACGAGAAGGCCATTGTCGACGAGCTCAATGCCGCGCAAGGCAAGCCGGTGGACATCAAGGGCTATTTCCATCCCGATCGCGAGCGGGTGAGTGACGCCATGCGTCCCAGCAAAACGCTGAACGCGGCGCTGAACAAGCTCTACCAGGCGTCCTGATCGGCGACCGGCTCGGGCTACCGAGCCGGTATCCCTTCTTCTGTCCTGCTTCGGCAACGACGGAGCCAAAAAGAAACGGGCCCGTGCCAATGGCACGGGCCCGTTTGCTTGGGCGGGTAGGCGTTACCAGAAACGCGATATCGACAATAGGCTCGTTGCCAGTAATCCGGTGGCCTTACCATTCTTGAAGACCGGTACTTCCGGCTCGTCGACGGCAAAGATGCCGCCGCTCAGCCGGCGGACGCGCTTCATGAACAGCGCGATGCAGATCAGCGTGCCGATTGCCGCCACCACGTAGCTCATCTGCAGCGACAGACCGAAGCCGATCGGCGCGTAGGCCAGATAGGTAAAAGTCGCCATGGTCATGAATACTGCCGGAATCGAAGTGATCAGGTGCGGCTTGCGCGCCAGCACCAGATACATCGTCGCAACCCAGAGAGCGATGACCGCCGTGGTCTGGTTGGCCCAGGAGAAGTAGCGCCACAGCAGCGTGAAATCCATGTGGGTCAACGCGTAGGAGATCACGAACAGCGGCGCGGCGATGAGCAGACGCTTGACGATGGGCCGCTGATCGATCTTCAGATAGTCGGCGATGATCATGCGCGCACTGCGGAAAGCCGTATCGCCGGAGGTGATCGGCAACACGATCACGCCGAGAATCGCCAGCGTACCGCCAATGGCGCCGAGCATGGTGGTCGACACTTCACTGACGACCGCGGCCGGGCCGCCGGCAGCCAGAACGTCGGACAGCGTGTGGTCGCCATGGAACAGACTCATCGCCGCAGCGGCCCAGATCATCGCGATGACGCCCTCGGTGATCATCATGCCGTAGAAAATCTTGCGGCCGTTGCCTTCGTTCTCGGTGGTGCGCGAAATGATCGGCGTCTGGGTGGCGTGAAAGCCGGAGAGCGCGCCACAGGAGATGGTCAAAAACAGCAGCGGGAAGATCGGCGCGCCCTGCGGATGCATGTTCTGGAACGAGAGCTCCGGGATCGGGGCACCGGTGAAGATCATGCCGAGACCGATACCCAGCGCGCTGAACACCAGCAGCGCACCGAAATAGGGATAGATTCGGCCGATGACCTTGTCGATCGGTAGCAACGTCGCCAGCAGATAGTAGGCGAAGATTACCATCGTGATCAGCGTGATCGACAGCGGCGTCATGTTGGCCAGCAGCGCCGCCGGCGAGGTGACGAAAACGGTGCCGACCAGCAGCAGCAGCAGGATGGCGAAGCCGTTGACGATGTGCTTCATCGCCTTGCCCAGGAACTTGCCCGCCAGCTGCGGCAGGTGCGCACCGTGGTTACGGATCGAGATCATGCCGGTGAGATAATCATGTACCGCGCCCGCAAAGATGCAGCCGACCACGATCCAGACGAATGCCACCGGACCATACAGCGCACCCAGGATCGGCCCGAAGATGGGTCCGACGCCGGCAATATTGAGAAGTTGGATCAGCGAGTTACGCGTCGTGTTCATCGGCACGTAATCGATGTTGTCGCGCATGGTGAAAGCGGGCGTACGCCGCTTGCGATCGGTGACGAACACTCGCTCCACGAACTTTCCGTACGTGAAGTAGCCCGCTATCAATAGCAGGATCGATCCAATGAATGTAATCATTTAGTGCCCCTGAAGCGAAGAGAATGCCTTGTGAGCATCCGGCAGGTACCTTGATAGGGATGTTGGCGGGCCAACGGCGGTCGCAGTATGGTTATCCGCGCCAATTTACGAACAAGGTCAAATAATTACATTTAGACTTTAGTGGCGGACTCGGCGCCGAGGCGCTTGCCGGGTCTCGCCTTGTCCCGCATGCTGACGCCTTTCCCGTCACCTCGGGTAGCCTGCTTCGATGATCAAGACCTATGCGTCCTTACTCTCAGCGCCTTTTATCGACTCCCTGACTTCGAGAGCCGTAACGGCTGCCATCGTGTTGTCGATGTCGATCTCTGCCGCGGTCGCGTCGACACCACCGCACTCTCACGATCTTCCGGCTCGTGCCGATGTGGTGTATCAACCCACCGTGACATCCCTCGAGCACCTCGCCCCGGACGCCGATCCCGACGTCATCGCCCTGGGTCTTGCCACCATGCAGTGCGCCCAGCGCCACGGCGTGGGCGAAGCTGCGCAGCGCCTGGCGATCATCGATTACAGCCGCTCCTCGCTGACACCACGCCTGTGGGTTTTCGATCTCGCCCGGAACAAGCTGCTGTACCGTGAAGTCGTGGCCCATGGTCAAGGTTCCGGGGGTGACGTTCCCGATCGATTTTCCAACCAGGAAGGCTCACACGCCTCGAGCCTGGGTCTGTTCGTGACGCGCCAGACCTACGAGGGCAAGAACGGCTACTCGTTGCGTATGGATGGGCTCGAGCCCGGCTTCAACGATGCCGCCATGAGCCGCGCGATCGTGATGCACGGCGCCGATTACGTCGATCCTGGCATTGCCGAGCGTCAGGGACGACTCGGACGTAGCTGGGGATGCCCCGCTCTGCGTCCCGGCGTCGCTGGGGATGTCATCGACGTGCTCAAGGAAGGCCAGTTCATCTTCTCCTACTATCCTGAACGGGAATGGCTGATGAATTCGGCGCTGGCGCAGTGCGCTCAGGCCCGCGTCGAGCAACAGGACACCGGCGAGTATTTCCTCGGCACACGCTGATCAAGCATCGCCTTTATCGAGTGCACGCGGGGGCGCGCACGACGTCGATAGCGAGTACCCTGTTCATGGCGGTCATCCCATCATTGGCGGCCGCCCCACCTACAGCAGCCACCGATCCCGGTAGTGCGCACGACGTGAATCGAGAATGCGTCGTTCTTCGGCGCGTCGTTCGAGGGAGTCAGCATGTCACGTACGGGAATTACACTGCTGCTATTGATCGTCACCCTGCTGGTTTCGCCAGCGAGCTTCGCCGTGCCCTACTGGGGCGAGAAACAGTCAAGCCCTGTCGATACGCCGATCGACCAGCTTCCTCCCGGCGCCTGGATCTGGGGTGGCGATGACAGGCATGCCGGCCCGATGGCCGTCGTCGTCAGCCTCACCGAGCAGCGCGCCTACGTCTATCGCAACGGGATCCTCATTGGCGTGACGAGCATCAGTACCGGTCGCGAGGGTTACGAGACGCCGACCGGCGTCTTTACCGTGCTCCAGAAGGACAAGGACCACTACTCCAACCTCTACGGCAATGCACCGATGCCGTATCAGCAACGCCTGACCTGGGACGGCGTGGCGCTGCATGCCGGCGGGCTGCCCGGTTACCCGGAATCCCACGGCTGCGTCCACTTGCCGACCGAATTTGCTCGTCTGTTGTTCGATGCATCCAACCTGGGCATGACGGTGGTCGTGGCGGAGGCGGGCCAGGCGCCGATCTCCGTGGTTCATCCGGGACCATTGAGCCCCATCGATGCCCATACTGGCAGTGGTGTCGAGATTCCTCTGTTGGCCAGTGGCAGCAGCTGGCGCTGGGCCATGGACCCTCCTTCCGAAGGCCCGGTCTCGATGGTTCTCAGCCGCAGCGATCGCCTGATCGTGGTCTATCGCAATGGCGTCGAAATTGGCCGTTCACGCGTCGAGATCGGCAGCCCCGACAGGGTGACGGGTACGCGCGCCTATATCGTCGAAGGCCATTTCCATCCACCGCCGGCTAGAGAGAGCGATGAAGTGCCCCTGCGTACTCTTTCCATGCCGACCTGGATCGCAATTGGCGTACCCGGTTACGAAAGCACTGCCGGCCAACTGGTCTCGACCAACCTGGTCAATCAGGTGGTCGTACCCGATGGTTTCAAGCGGAAGGTGCTGCCCCTGCTGGAACCCGGCACCGTGCTGGTCGCAACCGATGCCCATCTCACCGCGGAAAATAGTGGTGAGTCCATCCGGGTGATCGATAGCGTTGGCCCCCGTACCTGGCTCGATGATGTCATGACGCTGCTCCATCCCGGCACGGACCGCTAACGTCGGCATGCATCCCCGCTCAGCCTGGGGTGCGTCACACTGTGCGACATTTATCCGCTATGACATTCCTCGCGGGTAACCTATGTTGAGAGTCGCAAGGCGACTCGGCTCGCCGCAGCGACAGGTAATCAGCAACCAGGCGGTACCCGAGCGCTTCCGTTCGATGCTTTCACGGTGGCGAGGTGTTTATGTTCAAGTCTCTGCTAATCCCGATCGATGGTTCCGAGGACTCCCATATCGCGCTCAACGTTGCCTGTCAGTTGGCAGCACCGGTTCAGGGCAAGCTGTATCTGCTCAACGTTCGCGACCCTTACCCACAACTGCATAAAGGCGAATTGCTCAGTGTCGAAGCGGCGATCAAGGCGGCTTCGGTGGATACCGCCGATCACGAGGGTCACGCCATTCTCGATGCCGCGCTTGATACGCTACCTTCCTTCCCCGGTTATAACGGGGAGTTCGATACGCTCGTCAAGCAGGGTTCGCCGGCACGCATGATCGTCTCCGAGGCCGAGCGGCTGGGCGTCGATGCCATCGTGATGGGCAGTCGTGGCATGGGGCAATTCAAAGGGCTGATGATCGGCAGCGTGTCGCACAAGGTGACCCATGTCGCCAACTGTCGTGTTATCTGCGTACACGAGACCCCGCATCGGCATGCAACCCAGGCGCCTCACGAGTTCATCGACGTGGATTGACGCGGCCACCTCCGTAGCTTGCAGCTGGCCCACGCCTTGCAAGGCCGCGGGATCGCCACCATGTTGAAACAGTGCCGAGAGGCAAAGTCTCGAGGAGAAAGATCATGGCCAGCGGTTGGGCAAAAGATGGCGCAGTGCAGGAGCAGATCGACAGCACCGTCCAAGACGGTATCGAGGAAGCACGCCAACGGCTTCGGAATCAGGGCCCTAGCCTGATGATCTGTGAAGAGTGCGAGGCGCCGATTCCCGAGGCGCGGCGACAGGCCGTTCCTGGCGTGCGCCTGTGTATCGCGTGTCAGGCGGAAGAGGATCGTCATCAAACCCATCGCGCCAACTACAACCGTCGCGGCAGCAAGGATAGCCAACTGCGCTAGCGGCGAAATACGCCACAGCGAACTTCATCGGCGGTCATCCCGCGCCGGGCATCGGCGCCCGGTAATGCTAGAATCATGGCGTCGTCACAGCCTGCCGAGCGCTGAAGGAGTCCGGTCTCATGCATTTCGATCTCGCGGACTTGCGCATCTTTGTCCATGTCGCCGAAGAGAGCAGCCTGACAGCCGGGGCTCAGCGCGCGCATCTTTCCACCGCTGCGGTCAGCGGCCGAATCAAGTCTCTCGAAGCGCAACTGGAAAGTCGGCTGTTCTACCGTAGCAGTCAGGGCGTCGAGCTGACGCCGGCCGGCGAGCGCCTGCTGCAGCACGCACGCCTCATCCTGCGCCAGGTCGAGCGGGTCAAGAATGAATTCTCCGGTTACGCCAGTGACGCCATCGGCCATTTGCGGATATTCGCCAACACCACCGCCGTCATCGAGTTCATGCCCGAGGTACTGGCCGATTTCCTCGCCACGCGGCCCGGCATCACGGTGGATCTTCAGGAGCGGCTCACCAGCGATATCATTCGCGGCGTTCTCGATGGCACCGCCGATATGGGAATTCTCGGCATCATGGTGGGCGTCGAAGTGCCTTCACGACTGAAGACGCTGCCATTCAGTCAGGACAGGCTGGTCCTGGCCACGCCACTCGATCATCCGCTGACCGAACGCGAAGAGATCACCTACGAAGATGCGCTGGATTATCCCCACGTGACGCTTCACGAAGGCAGCACCCTCTTTCACTATCTGGAGCGCAAGGCGCTGGAATTCGGCAAGCCATTGCCGGTCAGAATTCAGGTTTTCGGTTTCGAATCGGCGTGTCGCATGATCGAAGCCGGCGTCGGCGTCGGCATCCTGCCGGAGTCCTGCGCCTTGCGCTATCAGAATCACATGCGGTTGAGCGTGCGCCATTTGAGCGACGCCTGGGCATATCGGGAACGCAGCGTGCTGATCCGCGAAGATCATGTCCTCCCCGCTTTTGGCCAGGAGCTGCTGGATATCATCACCCAGCATCAGACGTCTCGGAGCCCCTCGCTGGAGCGCCACGAACCGGCTTCGCCATGAAAAACGCCCCGCATGGCGGGGCGTAATCGTTTCGGTTATTGCCAACTCGGGCTCAACTCAAGCGCTGGGCGTAGTCCTCGTACCCGAAGGTCTTGACCGTGCGCACTTCGCGGCTCGTCTCGTCGATTCGACAGATCGACGGCAGACGGATGCCGTTGAAGGTGGTGGTCTTGACCATGGTGTAGTGCGCCATGTCGGTGAACACCAGACGGTCCCCGATCTCGAGCGGACGATCGAAGGCGTAATCGCCGATCACGTCACCGGCCAGACACGTCGTGCCGCCCAGTCGATAGGTGTACGCCTTCTCGCCGGGCCTGGCGCCGCCGAGAATCTCCGGACGATACGGCATCTCCAGTACATCGGGCATGTGCGCGGTGGCGGACGTGTCCAGAATCGCGATCGGGCCATCGTTCTCGACGATATCCAGCACGCTGCAGACGAGATAACCGGTATTCAGCGCAATCGCCTCGCCGGGTTCGAGATAGACCTCGAGATGCGGGTGGCGCGACCGGAAGTCACGGATCACTCGCACCAGCCGTTCGACATCGTAGTCGGCCCGCGTGATGTGGTGACCGCCGCCGAAGTTGACCCAGCGCAGGCTGGCCAGATACTGGCCGAACTTCCGCTCGAAGGCATCCAGAGTCGCTTCCAGCGCGTCGCTGTTCTGCTCGCAGAGCGCGTGAAAGTGCAGTCCCTCCAGCCCCTCGAGATCCTCCGGCGCCAGATCCGCAGCCCGGGTGCCGAGCCGTGAACCCGGCGCGCAAGGGTCGTACAGCGCCACCTCGCCGGTGGAGTGCTCGGGGTTGACGCGTAGCCCGCAGGAGACTTCACGCGGCGACGCTTTCACGGTGTCGCGAAAGTGCCGCCACTGCCGCGGGGAATTGAAGCTCAGGTGGTCCGCATAGCGCAGCACCACGTCCATTTCAGGCGCGGTGAACGCCGGCGAGTAGACGTGCACCTCGCCACCGAAGGTCTCGGCACCCAGACGCGCTTCATCCTGACCGCTGGCGGTGGTTCCAACCAGATACTGGCTGACCAGCGGGAAGGTATTCCACATGGCGAACCCTTTCAGCGCCAGCAGAATTCTCGCGCCGCTGTCGGCCTGCACCTTGCCCAGCAGTTCCAGATTGCGCCTGAGCAGCGCGTCGTCGACCACGTAGGCCGGCGACGGACAGGCCCGAACGTCGAAGGGATAGTCGGCGATGGGAGAGGCGATAGTCGTCATCTCCTGCTCAGGCCAGCGGGTCTTGATCGGGGTCGAGCTCGACCATCTGCCACGGCAGGCCCATCTCGCCGATGCGCTCCATGAACGGGTTAGGATCGAGCTGCTCGACGTTGTAGACGCCCTCGCCCTTCCAGATGCCTTCCAGCATCAGCATCGCCCCGGTCACCGCCGGCACGCCTGTGGTGTAGGAGATCGCCTGGGACTGGACTTCCTCGTAGCACTTCTCGTGATCGCAGATGTTGTAGATGTACACCTTGCGACGCTTGCCATCCTTGATGCCGTCGAGGATGACGCCGATGTTGGTCTTGCCCTTGGTACGCGGACCGAGCGAAGCCGGATCCGGCAGGACCTGCTTGAGGAACTGCAGCGGCGAGATGTCGACGCCGTTGACCTGGATCGGATCGATGCGGGTCATGCCCACGTTCTCGAGCACCTTCAGGTGGGTGATGTACTTTTCGGAGAAGGTCATCCAGAAACGGATGCGCTCGAGCCCCTTGATGTTTTGGGACAGCGATTCCAGCTCTTCGTGATAGAGCAGATAGAGATCTTTCTCGCCGATGCCGTCGAAATCGAACTTGCGCTTCTCGGCCAGGGGCGGTGTCTCGACCCACTCACCCTTCTCCCAGTAACGACCGTTCGCAGTGATCTCGCGAATGTTGATTTCCGGATTGAAATTGGTCGCAAACGGATAGCCGTGGTCGCCGCCATTGGCATCGAGGATATCGATTCGGTGAATCTCGTCGAACAGATTCTTCTGGCCATAGGCGCAGTAGATATTGGTCATGCCCGGATCGAAACCACAGCCCAGCGTGGCCATCGCGCCGGCTTTGGCGTAGCGATCCTGGAACGCCCACTGTTCCTTGTACTCGAACTTGGCTTCGTCGGGGTGCTCGTAGTTGGCGGTGTCGAGATACGGCACGCCGGTCTGCAGGCACGCTTCCATGATGGTCAGATCCTGATACGGCAGTGCCACATGGATCAGGATATCCGGTTTGAACGACTCGATCAGCGCGACCAGCGCCTCGACGCTGTCGGCATCGACCTGGGCGGTCTGGATCGGACGCGGCAACTGCTCGGCGATCGCCTTGCATTTGGCTTCGTTACGGCTGGCGAGACAGATCTCGCTGAATACCTCGGGATGCTGGGCGCACTTGTGAGTAACGACACCACCGACGCCACCGGCGCCAACAATCAGGACTTTGCTCATGAATTCGCTTCCAGATCGGGAAAAGTCAACAGTGATAAGGTCTTATCGCTAGTGGCCAAGGCGAGTCAAATCAGTGGTCAAGGGCTTGTCGAATGAGTGTGCAACTAACTTCTCAGAAGATTCAGCGCGTCCCGACCCGATGCCACCCCGGTCTTGGTCTCGCACCGACCCGGGAACCGGCGAGAGGCCGCAGATAATGACCTCGTCTGAGACTGGCCTCAAGACTTTTTCGCGTCAAATTCCGGCCGAGTTTAGGATAGATTCGTTACCATCAGACTAAACATCGCCCTCCAGTGTCTTTCCCTCTTTCGACGCCCTTCAACCCCGAGGCCCGAACAGAATGACACCGGCGCCGATCAGACAGATCGTCGCGCCGATCACGTCCCACCGATCCGGCAGGCGCTGCTCGACCAGCCATAGCCATACCACCGACGTGACGATGTAGACGCCGCCGTAGGCAGCGTAGGCACGCCCTGCGTAATCGCTGTCGACCAGCGTCAGAAGCCACGCGAACAGCATCAGGCTGGCGACGCCCGGGCCAAGCCACAGTGCAGACTTGTCCAGTCGCCACCACGCCCAGAATGCGAAGCAACCGGCTATTTCCGCCAGCGCGGCGGCGAGGTAGATAAGGGGGGTCAACAAGATGTGGGCCTGTCTAAAACCGTAGGATCCGAAGGTATCGCCTCACCTGACAGGCGCCATTCCAACGCTACCGATCAAGACGTCTCCACGAGCCAAAACAACGACCCCGGCCTGAAGCCGGGATCGAGAAACGCTCTTGGCCGAGAAGTTCGAACGAACTTCAACGACGGCCGAGAATAATACCCAGAAACACACCAACACCGCCTGCAATCGCCAGCGCGCTGATCGGATTCTTGACCGTTGCCTCACGGACTTCGTCGAGCTTCTCGCCGTAATTGGCCTGTACCTTGCCTACTGTCTGACGCGCTTTGCCTTCGCTGCGCAGATCGTCGTCTTCGGTGAAAGCGCCAACGGCTTCCTGAGTGCGACCCTTGAGTTCCTCGGTGCGTCCTTTCACTTGATCTTCGTACATGTCGATCTCCTTGATGACTGACTTTACAGCAGAATCACTCCACTGGCCCTTGAGCATAGTTGGCTTGCGCGTTCTCGACAAAATTCGCGTATCTCGGTCGAGCTCGAACGCCGAAAACTGCCGGACATCGCCGCCGAACCGGTTTACGCTGCGTGGCGATCATGACCAAGGATAAATGCCATGCCGCTACCGTCGCTGCTCCGTCTGCTTCTGCTATCCGCGCTTTGGGGAGCCAGCTTCCTGTTCATGCGAATTGCCACTCCGGCACTGGGGGCGTTTCCCACCGCGTTTTTCCGCGTGCTGTTCGGCGCGCTGGGGCTGGTGGCGATTCTCGCCGTACTGGGCGTGCGTTGGCAGTTCGATGGCAAGTTCAAGACGTCACTGGCGATCGGCATGGTCAACTCCGGCATTCCGTTCGCGATGTTCTGTATCGCGGCCCAGTATCTGCCTGCCGGCTACTCCGCCATGCTCAACGCCTCGACGCCACTGATGGGCGTGGTGATCGGCGCCACGTTCTTCCAGGAACGGCTTACGCGGGATCGTCTGATCGGCGTGGCGCTGGGCGTGCTGGGCGTCAGCGTGCTGGTGGGGACCGGCCCTGTCGCGTTAAGCCGGGGTCTGCTGATCGGTGCCGGCGCCTGCCTGGTCGCCGCTGGCTGCTATGGATTGAGCGGCTTCGCCGTCAGACGCTGGATAGCCGAGCGCGGCGGGCTCGATTCGCGGCTGATCGCAATGGGCTCACAGGTGGGGGCGACCTTGTTACTCGCGCCCTTCATGCTGGGGCAGGTCGCACTCGCGCCACACGCGCTGGTATGGAACGACCTCGGTGTATGGTGGGCAATGCTGGCACTGGGCCTTGCCTGCACCTCGGTGGCCTACCTCTTCTACTTTCGGTTGGTCGAGGATCTCGGTCCGATCAAACCACTAACGGTCACCATGCTGGTCCCCCTGTTCGGCGTGCTGTGGGGCGCGCTGTTCCTCGGCGAGCGGGTCACCTGGGCGCACGCTGTCGGCGGACTGCTGATCGCGGGAGCCCTGTGGCTGATTCTGTTCAGGCGCCAGCGATAGCTCTTTAGCGACAGCTCTTTGGCAATAGCTGGTTGGCAATAGCTGGTTGGCGATAGCTCGTGGGTGATAGCTCGTTGGTGATGGAACAGCGGCAACAGATCCTTGGCGAGCGGACGTCGCCGGCAGAACATCATCCACCGACCTGCAGCGAGAGAGCGCATCAGCGAATCTCCCGCCTCTGGATTTTCGAACTATACTGAGAAACGCATTCTGCTAAAAAAGGAATAAGCAATGCGTACTTCAGGTTTGATGGGTGCAGGGCTGCTGGGTTTGACTCTGACACTCGCAGGTTGTGCCGGGACGCCGCCGTCCCCTTACGAGAAGGCGGCCGGTGAATACGAAGGCGTCCTGCCCTGCGCGAACTGCTCGGGCATCCAGGTCGATCTGGAAATGATGAACATGGATGACACCGGTGGCGCCTATTCGCTCAACAGCCTCTACCAGGGACGAAGCGATGAGCCGATGATCACCAAGGGCAATTTCCTGGTGCTCAAGGATGCCGGACCGCAGCAGATTCCGACGATCTACGAGCTCAAGGGCGCCGGCGGCAATACGATCTACTATCTACGCCCCCTCGACAACGGCGATCTCGAAGTCCTCGATACTCACATGCAGACGATCCAGTCCGGCGCCGACATGACGTTGAAACGTCAGTAAGTTCAGCCAGGACCAACCGACGAACCGGGCTCATGCCCGGTTCGCTCGTTTAAAGGGCTCAAGTCTTCAGCGAACGATGCACATACAGATCGTATCGGCTGGTCTTGCCTTCCAGAACGTGCTTGGGCGCGGGGCCCTCGATAGGCGGCGCCTTGCGTGGGCGCTTGACCACGACGCGGTGCGTGGCGACATCCAGCGCCGCCGACAGCAGGCTCGGGGCATCGATATCATCGCCCGCGAGCTCGCGGAAAAGCCGCATCTCCTTCTTGACCATGGCGGACTTCTCCCGATGCGGAAACATAGGATCGAGATGCACGACCTGGGGCTGGTGCGGCCAGTCGCCGACTGCTTTCGCCAGTGCCGTTGCGCTGTCGGCGTGTCTCAGTGAAAGGCGTTCGACGATCTGTGCCACCTCGTCGTCGCTCGACGCCTGCCGCAGAGCCGCCTGCAGCAACGCGTGGACCGCCGCCACGCGTTCGACCATCAACACCTCGGCCCCCAGAGAGGCCAGCACGAAAGCGTCCCGACCCAGGCCTGCGGTGGCATCGACGATCTGCGGCACCACACCCTTACCGAAGCCGCAGGCTCTGGCGACGAGCTGCCTGCGCCCGCCGCCGTGACGCCGGCGATGCGCCGCGGCTCCGGTCACGAAATCCGCACGTATCGGATGACCGTAGAGTCTGACGTCACCGCCGATTTCCAGTCCGTTCTCGCCACATTGCAAGACGAGCCCGCCGACGGGCGCCGACGAAGCCCAGGGCAATCCATAGCGCGCGGCGAGATCGATCAGGGAGTCGCCGACCACGGTCAGCGGCTCGCTGGCTGCCATCCGAGAGCCGGGATTCACGTCGCCCATACGAACAGCGCCACGCCCAGCAGCAGACGATAGATCACGAACGGCATCATGCCGATCTTGTCCAGTGCTGCCAGAAACAGCTTGATGCAGATCCAGGCCGCCACGAACGACAGCGCCACGCCCAGCAGAATCTCGTGCCACTGGGCTGCGGTACCCGACTGAACCAGCTCGAATCCTTTCAACGACCCTGCCGCCAGAATCAGCGGAATCGACAGCAGGAAAGAGAAACGTGCCGAGGCCTGCCGGCTAAAGCCGAGCATCAAAGCCGCCGTCATGGTAATGCCCGAGCGCGAAGTGCCGGGAATCAGGGCAATGGCTTGGGCCAGGCCGATCAGCAGCGCGCTCTTCAGGCTCAGAGTTTCGAGCGGCTTGACCCGGCTACCGCGCTTGTCGGCCACGCCCAGCAGCACCCCGAACAGGATCGTCGTCGTGGCAATGACGAGCACCGAGCGCCCCGCACTCTCGACCCAGCCTTCGATCAACAGACCGACGATCACCGCCGGGATGGTGGCGATGATGATCGCCCACCCCAGACGGCTTTCCGGGGTCGGCCCGCGCTCGCCGAACTGGGTAAACCAGGCGTGAAGGATGCGCCAGACTTCGTGGCGAAACGCGAACAGCACGGCCCCCAGCGAGCCGATATGGACGGCGACATCGAAGGCCAGCCCCTGGTCGGACCAGCCAAACAGCTGCGAAGGTAGAATCAGATGCGCGGAAGAAGAGATGGGCAGAAATTCCGTCAAGCCCTGGATGATGGCGAGCGCGGCCAGCTGAAAAACATCCATTATCGTTCAATATCCTTATGTAAAGAGGTCGCCACCGTTAGCCTCGACCTTTCACGTCTTACGCCACGCCACCTCGTCACGCAGATAGACGGGGATAACTTCATGGGGGGAGCCACCGCGGGCGCCACGCTGCCACGAAGCAGCGGCCAGACGTGCAATATCCTCAGCCGCCGGGAGTTCATCGGGGAGGGTCTGCACCAATGCAGCCTGTACATCGACAGGCATGGCAGATAAAAGTTGCCAGCCGCTGCCGATCCCCAGCCACTCGAGTTCGTCATCGCCTTGCGGCAGCGAGAGTTTCGAAGGCGGCATGACCCGCTCCTCCAGGAGGGCAGTCAGCGTCCCCTCATGGCAGCGATAGGCGGCGACATAGATCTCGTCCATGCGCGCGTCGAGCGCCGCGATCACATATCGCGCGTGCCATTGGCGATGGGCAGCCAGCGCCAGAGCGTCCAGCGTCGAGATTCCCATCAACGGCAGATCGGCGCCATAGGCCAGCCCCTGGGCGACCCCGGCCGCGATTCGCAAGCCGGTAAACGATCCGGGACCTTGCCCGTAGGCAATCGCATCGAGCTGCTCCAGTGATACACCGGCCTCGGCCAGAACCTCGTCGATCATCGGCAGCAGCAGGCGGGTATGTTCGCGCGGGGCGATCTCGAAACGCTGAACGATGGATTGATCCTGAATCAGCGCACAGGAACAGGCGGTAGAGGAGGCGTCCAGCGCCAGCAACGTCGGCATCGGTGTCCCGGGGAATGGCGGCAAAAAGAAGGGGGGAGTATAGCGCCATCGCGGCGCCAAAACGAACGCTCCGCCACGAGGCGGAGCCTATTTCGAGACGACTTTTCGGACTAGCGGCGTTTCGGGCTAGCGGCGTTTCAGGCTAGCGGCGTTTCAGGCTAGCAAAGAGTCGGGCTGGCAAGGAATCGGATGCTCAGGCCTCGAGTGCGGCGAGAACCTGTTCGCGAATCTCGTCGACGCCGCCGATACCGGCAATACGGTGGTACGCCGGCGCTGCGTCGGCATCCTCCGCCGCCCACTGCTGATAGTAGCCGACCAACGGCTCGGTCTGATCGTGGTAGACAGAAAGACGATGGCGTACGGTCTTCTCGCTATCATCGTCACGATGAATCAGCGGCTCACCGGTGACGTCGTCCTTGCCCTCTTCCTGGGGCGGCTTGTAATCGACGTGATAGATACGCCCGGAGTCCGGATGCACGCGACGTCCGGAAAGTCGATTGACGATCTCTTCGTCGTCGACGGCTATTTCCACCACATGATCGAGCTTGATGCCGGCTTCCTTCATCGCATCCGCCTGCGGCAGCGTGCGCGGAAAACCGTCGAACAGGAACCCGTTGGCGCAGTCGGCCTGCGCAATGCGCTCCTTGACCAGCGCAATGATCAGATCGTCCGATACCAGAGCGCCACTGTTCATGGTCTCCTTGACCTTGACTCCCAGCTCGCTACCGTCCTTTACCGCGGCACGCAGCATGTCGCCGGTGGAAATCTGCGGGATATGGAAATGCTCGCAGATGAACTGGGCTTGGGTACCCTTGCCAGCGCCGGGGGCGCCCAAGAGGATCAAACGCATCGATACGGCTCCTTGAAGAATGATGTCGGTTCTTGGAATGGTCGGTGACATGGAAAACAGGATGCAGAAGACACCGTCAATGGCTCAAGACGATACCTGCCGATCCGGTAGCGCACAAGACTCGCTTGGGCTAACGCCGCCGCGGGATCCGGCCTTTCGTTTCTACCACGCTGGCGTGGTAGAGACGAAAACGCCAACGGCCTCCGTAGAGGCCGTTGGCGTCGATCGCATCGACCGTCGGATCAGACCAGCATACGACGGATATCGGTCAGCACCTGCGCCAGGAAGGCGGTGAAGCGCGCCGCATCGGCACCGTTGACTGCCCGGTGGTCATAGGAGAGCGACAGCGGCAACATCAACCGCGGTGCGAACTCGCTACCATTCCAGACCGGCTTCATCGACGACTTGGAAATACCCAGAATGGCCACTTCCGGAGTATTGACGATCGGCGTGAAGGCCGTACCACCGATGGAACCGAGGCTCGAGATGGTGAAGCTGGCACCGCTCATCTCGTCGCGGGACAGCTTCTTGTTCTGCGCCTTCTTGGCCAGCTCGACCGACTCCTTGGCCAGATCGATCAAGGATTTCTTGTCGGCATCGCGGATCACCGGCACCATCAGGCCATCCGGCGTATCGACCGCCACGCCGATATGCACGTAGTGCTTGATGATCAGCTTGTCGCCGTCCGGATGCAGGCTTGCGTTGAACTGCGGGAACTTGCGCAGTGCATAGGCACACGCCTTGATCATGAACGGCAGCGGCGTCAGCTTGGCACCCTGGGATTCCGCCTCGGCTTTCATCGACTTGCGGAACGCTTCGAGCTCGGTAATGTCCGCTTCGTCGAACTGAGTGACGTGCGGTACGTTGAGCCAGCTGCGATGCAGGTTGTTGGCGCCCGCCTTCATCAGGCGGCTCATCGGCTTCTCTTCGATCTCGCCGAACTGGCTGAAATCGATCGCCGGCACCTGAGGGATACCCGCGCCGCCAGTGGCCCCGGCCTTCGCCGCGCCGCCGCCACTCTTGCGATCCTTCATCACCTGCTTGACGAAGCCGTCGACGTCATCCTTCAGGACACGACCCTTAGGGCCGGAACCTTTGACTTCGCCGAGCTCGACGCCCAGTTCGCGGGCCAGCTTGCGTACGGCCGGGCCGGCGTGCACGTGGGCACCTTCGGTCTTGTCGTCACCATGCTTGTGGCGCGCTTCCGGGCTCGGCTCACCGCTGACGTCCTTCTGCGCCTGAGCGTCGGATCGCTTGTCGGCCTTGGACGTCTTTCCGGTGTCGGACGTCTTTCCGGCGTCGGACGTCTTTTCGGCGTCGGACTTGGCCGGTGCCGGCTTCGACTCGTCGCTTTTCTTCGGGGACGATTTCTTCTTCGCCGGCTTCTTGGCACCCGCAACCTCGACATAGCCGATCAGATCGCCTTCCGAGACGCTGTCGCCTTCCTTGACCGAGACTTCGACGACCTTGCCCTTGTAAGGACTCGGCACGTCCATGGAGGCCTTGTCGGACTCCAGCGTGATCAGGGTGTCTTCTTCGTTGATCTCGTCGCCTTCGCTGATGGCAACTTCGATTACTTCGACACCTTCGCCGCCGCCGATATCGGGAACACGAATTTCCTGACGGCTAGCTTCGCCGTCGTCTTCGCCTTCGCCGCCTTCATCCTCGTCGTCATCGGCGTCTTCATTCTCGGCGCTATCGGCAGACTCCGCGGGCGCTTCATCAGCGTCCTCTTCGTCTTCGCCTTCATCATCGCCTTCGCCGGCGATCTCCATGGTGCCGATCAGGTCACCTTCGGAGACGCTGTCGCCCTCCTTGATCGAGAGCGAGACGATCTTGCCGCTGTACGGGCTCGGCACATCCATCGAGGCCTTGTCCGACTCCAGCGTGATCAACGTGTCTTCTTCGCTGATCTCGTCGCCTTCGCTGACAGCGACTTCGATGATCTCGACGCCGTCGCCACCGCCGATATCCGGCACTTTCACTTCGACGGTACGCTTGCCACCACCGGAGGACTTCTTCTTCGATGCAGCCTTCTGGGGCTCGGCGTCATCGCCGCCGTTATCGTCTGACTCGTCGCCATCGTCCGCCTTGGGCTTGTCCGATGACTCGCTCTCGTCCTGCGACGGCTCGCCGTCGGCATCATCGCCATCTTGGTCGTCGCCGCTATCCTCGGCTTCCAGCTCGAGAATATCGTCGCCCTCGGAGACGGTGTCGCCTTCCTTGACCAGAATCTTGACGACCTTGCCGCCCTTGGGCGCAGGAACATCCATGCTGGCCTTGTCGGATTCCAGCGTGATCATGGTGTCTTCGGCGGCAATGACATCGCCGACGCTCACCGCGATCTCGATGATTTCGACATCGTCGCTGCCGCCGATGTCGGGAACTTTGATGATTTCGCTACTCAAGGTCGCGCTCCTTTAATCATCCACCAGCCTGCCTAGCGGGCAAGCCGGCTAATTCAGGCAATCTGGTCGCCGCCATTTCGTCGGCGGCGACACCCTGACGTGATCCGCCCACTCAGGACAGCAGAGGGCTGGGCTTGGCGGGATCGATGCCGTATTTTTTCATGGCATCGTTGACGACCTTGGCGTCGATCTCGCCGCGATTGGCCAGCGCACGCAGTGCCTGAATCGTCACGTAGTAGCGGTCGACCTCGAAGAAGCGGCGCAGCTGCTCGCGCGTATCCGAGCGACCGTAGCCATCGGTGCCGAGAACGTGGAAGTCGCTCGGTACCCAGGCGCGGATCTGATCGGCGTAAAGCTTCATGTAGTCGGTCGAGGCGATGACCGGACCTTCGGTCCCGTCGAGCTGCTGCACGACCCACGGCTTTTCCCGCTTCTCATCGTAGTCGAGGAACTGCAGCCGATCGTACTCGAGCGCTTCGCGACGCAGCTCGTTGAAGCTGGTCACGCTCCAGACGTCGGCGTTTACGCCGTGCTCTTCCGCCAGCATCACGGCGGCCGCTTCGACTTCGCGCAGGATCGTGCCGCTACCCATCAACTGGACGCGCGGCTGCTTCTTCTTGCCGCCAGCTTCGCCCGGCTTGAGCAGGTACATGCCGCGAACGATGCCTTCTTCGCTACCTTCCGCCATTTCCGGATGCGCGTAGTTTTCGTTCATCACGGTCAGATAGTAGAAGCAGTTTTCCTTGTCCTGGAACATCCGCTTCAGACCATCCTGCACGATGACCGCCAGCTCGTGGCCGTAGCACGGGTCGTAGGCACGGCAGGTCGGCACCGTCGACATCAGGATATGGCTGTGGCCATCCTGGTGCTGCAGACCCTCGCCATTGATGGTGGTCCGACCGGCGGTACCGCCGACCATGAAGCCACGCGCCTGCAGATCGCCGGCGGCCCAGACCAGATCGCCGATACGCTGATAGCCGAACATCGAGTAATAGACGTAGAACGGCAGCAGCGGCAGATGATGGTTGGCGTAGGAGGTCGCCGCGGCGATCCAGGCCGACATCGAACCCGCTTCGGTAATGCCCTCCTCGAGGATCTGACCCTTCTTGTCCTCGCGGTAGTACATGATCTGGCCCATATCCATGGGCTCGTACTTCTGGCCTTCGGCCGCGTAGATCCCGAGCTGCCGGAACATCCCTTCCATCCCGAACGTCCGAGCTTCGTCGGGGATGATCGGTACCACGCGGGAGCCCAGCTGCTTGTGCTTGACCAGGCCGTTGAGTACGCGCACGAAGGCCATGGTGGTCGAGACCTCGCGATCGCCCGACCCTTTCAGCTGCGCCGCGAACATCTTGTCGTCGAGTCCCGGGATCTCCATCGCCTCGAAGTCCGCCTTGCGAGCCGGCAGAAAACCGCCGAGCTTCTCGCGCTGGAGATGCAGGTACTTCATCTCCGGGCTGTCGTCTTCGGGCTTGTAGTAAGGGATGTCGCCGCTTTCGATCTGCTTGTCCGAAACCGGAATGCCGAAGCGATCGCGGAAGGCCTTCAGCGCATCGACGTCCATCGACTTGATCTGGTGGGCTTCCATGTCGGCTTCGCCGTGACCGCCGCCCATGCCGTAACCCTTGACGGTGTGCGCCAGGATGACGGTGGGACGACCATTCGACTTGTGAACCGCCTCGTGGTACGCCGCGTAGACCTTCTGGGGATCGTGGCCACCGCGATTGAGCCGGAAGACCTGCTCGTCGGAGTAGTCCTTGACCATCTCCGCGGTCTCTTCGTACTTGCCGAAGAAGTTGTCGCGGGTGTACTTGCCGCCCTGGGCCTTGTAGTTCTGGTATTCGCCGTCGACCGCCTCGTCCATGCGCTTCTGCAGCATGCCCTTGGTGTCCTGTTCGAACAGCGGATCCCACAGGCCGCCCCAGACCACCTTGATCACGTTCCAGCCGGCACCGCGGAAGACGCCTTCGAGCTCGTCGATGACCCGCGAGTTGCCGCGTACCGGACCGTCGAGACGCTGCAGGTTGCAGTTGATGACGAAGATCAAGTTGTCGAGCTTCTCGCGGCTGGCCAGGTGCAGCGCGCCCAGCGATTCCGGCTCGTCGCATTCGCCGTCGCCCAGGAACGCCCAGACCTTGCGGTCCTTCATGTCTTCCAGCTCACGCGAGTGCAGGTACTTCATCACGTGGGCCTGATAGATCGACTGGATCGGGCCCAGACCCATGGAAACGGTCGGGAACTGCCAGTAGTCCGGCATCAGATAGGGGTGTGGATAGGACGGCAGAGCTTCACCGTCGACTTCCTGACGGAAGTTATCCATCTGCTCCTGGGTCAGCCGGCCTTCCAGGAACGAGCGCGCGTAGATGCCCGGCGTGACGTGGCCCTGGATGTAGAGCAGATCGCCCTTGTGGTCGCCGTTGTCGGCGCGGAAGAAGTGGTTGAAACCGACTTCATAAAGCGTGGCGCTGGACTGATAGCTGGCAATGTGACCGCCCAGGCCCTTGTGCTTCTTGTTGGCTCGCAGCACCTGCACCATGGCGTTCCAGCGGATCGCCGAGCGGATCTTGCGCTCGATGAACATGTCGCCGGGCATCTTGGCTTCACGGTGCACGGGAATGGTGTTGCGATGCGGTGTGGTGCCGGTAAACGGCGGTGAAGATCCGTCACGACGCAGGCGGTCCGCCAACCGGGTCAGGATGTACCGAGCGCGCTCTTCGCCCTCATGCTCGACGACCGAGGCCAGGGAATCCAACCATTCCGTGGTTTCGACCGGATCGAGGTCTTCTCGTGTCTCCAGACTCATAGACAACTCTCCGAATGGGAAAAGGTTTGCCATTCGCCCGGCCATGGCGGGTAGCCGCAGCGGGGCTTGGGAATATGCGCTCTTCGGTGCGGGCGCGGCTCTTTTGGGGCCGCTTTCCGACATTTATTGGCTGTAATGAAATGACAGCAGGCGTGCGTGACGCGAGAAATCAGGCGAAGAAGATACCGCAAACGCTGGCATCTGCCAATTCACGGACGCATTGATGGTGCTGAAATCTGCGCCCAAATCAATCAAAATCAATTGCTTAGCGTTCAACCACATTAACGCAAGCGTTTATCGAACTAGGCGGCCAATCTACCGCCATCGCGAATTCGCGCGCATGGGTGACAGCCGGGACGCCTGCTACAGGCAAGCATAGCATTCAAACGATCTCTGTCAGGCAGCGACGTAGATAGGCCCAATCGAACGCCGGCCCTGGGTCGGTCTTGCGCAGTGGCGCGATATGGGCGTGGCCGATGATTCGCTCGGCAGTGATTGCCGGATAGCGCGCGATCAACACTCTCAGTACGGCCGCCAGCGTGCGATATTGCACCTCGCGATAGGCACGCTCGTCGGTGCCCTCGAGTTCGATGCCGATGGCAAAGTCGTTGAGCCCTTCGCGCAGCTGTTCTTGATCTGGTCTTTCGTCATCGAGCCAGCGCGACTTCCCGGCATGCCAGGCGCGCCGATCGAATGGCAGGAACTGGACGCACTCGCCATCGCGCCGAATCAGCAGATGGGCCGAGACTCGCAGCGACGCAATTGCCGCGAACGCCGGATGCGCGTCCGGCTCCAGGGTATTGGTGAATAGCCTCTCGATGGCATCACCGCCGAACTCCCCCGGCGGCAGACTGATGCCGTGCAGCACCACCGCGGATATCTCGTCCGTCGGCCGGTCGTTGGCGTTGGGCGATACCACCCGGCGCGCCGCGCGCAGCCAGTGATCGTCGGCCACCCCGCCGCTGTCGATTCCGAACGCGACTTCTGCTGTCATGACTCGTCTCCAGCGTGGCCCAGCCGCTCATCTCTTGGGCTGATGCCGAAATGGTGGCGATAGGCGGTGGAAAAATGCGCACCCGACGAAAATCCATGCGCCAGCGCGATCTCCCCCACCGCCTGATCGCCTTCCCGCAGCAGCTTGCGCGCCTGCTGCAGACGCAGATTGAGATAGTAGCGACTGGGCACGGCCTGGAGATGCTTCTTGAACAGTCGTTCCAGCTGACGCCGCGATAGTCCCAGATGCGCCGACAGTTCATGGGTGGTCAGCGGCTCCTCGATGTTGGCCTCCATCAGCGCCACCGCATCGATCAGGCTTTGCGGGACATGTCCCAGGCGCGAACGCAGCGGAATCTGCTGCGGCTCGTCGGCCATGCGAATCCGCTCGCAGACGAAATGTTCGGAGATCCTTTGCGCCAGCCCCGTGCCCTGCTGCTGGCCGATCAGGGTCATCAGCATGTCCATCGCTGCGGTACCGCCACCACAGGTGAGGCGGTTGCGATCGATCTCGAACAACTGGTGGGAAATATGAATCGTGGGAAACGTCCGCGCAAAGCCATCGGCACTGGCGTAGGGGATCGAGGCCCGATAGCCGTCCAGCACGCCGGCTCTCGCCAGCCAATGGGTACCGCCGGCGATGCCCCCCAGCATCACGCCCCGGCTTGCGAGGCGATGCAGCCAATGGATCAGCGTCTCGCTGTCGTCGCCCGCGGCCACCGGCCAGGCCGGCGTGGGGGCGCAGACGAACAGCATGTCGAGATGGCGCGCATCGCTGCCGGCCACGCTTTCCGGCGACAGCGCCAACTCGGCCACGCTCTTCACCGGGCGACCGTCGATACCGAAGGTCGTGGCCGTATAGAGCCGCCGGTCCGCTAGCGTATTGGCGACGATCAGCGGCTCGATGGCGCAGGCCTGGGCCAGCAGGGAAAAGCCCGGCAGCATCACGAACCCCACTCGACGCGGGGTATCGCTGGCGTTCATGGCTGATGTTTCATGCGACCGCGATCGACGCGATCAAACCCGGACGACGTCGAATTCGACCAGCGGGTCGACATCGGCGTCGTAATCCACATCGTCGCGTTCGAAGCCGAACAGCTTGAGGAATTCATGCTTGTAGCCGGCATAATCGGTGAGCGCGAACAGATTGTCGCTGGTCACCTGCGGCCACAGCTCCTTGCACGCCTGCTGAATGTCGTCGCGCAGTTCCCAGTCGTCCAGGCGCAGGCGCCCGGCTTCGTCCACCTCGGATTCGCCGTCGCCGTACAGACGCTCGCCGAACAGCCGGTTGAGCTGATCGATGGTGCCCTCGTGAACGCCCTGCTCCTTCATCACCTTGTAGACCATCGAGATGTAGAGCGGCATCACCGGAATCGCAGCGCTGGCCTGAGTGACCACGGACTTGAGCACGGCCACGTTGGCCCCGCCGCCGCTGGCCTTGAGGCGTGCGTCGATCTCGCCGGCTGCACGGTCGAGATCTTCCTTCGCCTTGCCCAGTGCACCGTGCCAGTAGATCGGCCAGGTGATATCGGTGCCGATGTAGCTGAACGCCACCGATTTGGCGCCCGGGGCCAGCACGCCGGCCTTGTCCAGCGCATCCATCCACAGTTCCCAGTCCTCGCCGCCCATCACTTCGATGGTGTCGGCCACTTCCTGTTCGGTGGCCGGTTCGACGGAAGCCTCGATGATGGTGTCCTTGTTGGTATCGATGGCGGTCGCGGTGTAGGTCTCGCCGATCGGTTTCAGGCTCGAGCGCTTGAGTTCGCCGCTATCCGGCAACTTGCGCACCGGGGAAGCCAGCGAGTAGATCACCAGGTCGATCTGGCCCATGTCTTGTCGGATCAGCTCGATCGCCTTGTCGCGGACTTCGTGCGAGAACGCATCACCGTTGATCGACTTGCTGAAGAGCCCTTCGGCCTTGGCGAACTTGTCGAAGGCAGCCGAGTTGTACCAGCCTGCCGTGCCCGTCTTGGTCTCGGTCGCGGGCTTTTCGAAGAATACCCCCAGCGTATCGGCACCGTAGCCGAAGGCCGCGGTGATGCGAGCCGCCAGGCCGTAGCCGCTGGACGCACCGATGACCAGCACGTTGCGCGGGCCGGCCTTGCGGTCGCTCAGATTGGCACGGGTGGTCTCGATCTGTTCGAGTACGTTGCGCTCGCAACCGAGCGGATGCGTCGTGGTGCAGATAAAACCGCGAACCTTGGGCTTGATGATCACGTCTAACCTCGTCTTCTTGGGCCGAAACGGAAAGCCCCGACGACTCTCGCCAGGAACTCTCGCGAGGAACTATCGCCGGGAAATGGCGTGGGTCGAATGTTATCAGCTCTAGCGCTGTCTGGGCGCATTCTAGCAGGGTGGCAAAACGGGGTGGCAAAACAGGTTGGCAAAACCGAGTGGCAAAAAGGATAGGAACTCGGGGGGGGCGGCCGTTCTCGTTCGAGCCCTGGATTGATCCCCGCTACGCTCGACGTCCTGCGCGACGGATTCCGGCCTGCCTGAGCCCGGGCTTGTCTCGACGCGGCGGGTATTCGAAGATGGCTCACCAGCCGAGCCAGACCTGAGGACAGAAAAATCCCATGCATCACGAGCAAGAGATCGAAGAGCTGGTCGTCAGGCGCGGCGCCCTGTGGCTGGCGCTGTCACCGCTGTGGCTCGAGCGCGATCCTCGCGAGTCGGACTATGCGCGCATGATCCGCGAGATCGAGGCCAGTGAACTGACGCTGCAACAGCTGGAGTGGGTCTATCGTCTCGAGATGTCACCGGTGATGGCGCGCAATCAGCTCTCCATGGCCGGCGAATGGCGTGCGTTCGACGAGACCGAACTGCTGACGCGCCTGGTGCGCCATAACCGTAAGCTCGGCGGCTGGCGCAAGGTGAGCTGGTCGCTGTTCTCCGGGCTGACGACGATGATGAGCCGCCCCCGGTTCAACGAACTGGCGATGCGAGTCATGGTTGCCAGAGGCGAGCGACCACCCGGCGGCTGAGACGCCGAGGCGGCACGTCGAGCTGCCTTGGCTCAAGCCGAGAACGGCGTCTCCAGCGCCTCTTCGACGGCGCGGCGTAGCGATCGCGGTAAATCTCGAGGGCCAAAACGCCGAATGATCTGGCCGTCGCGCCCTACCAGAAACTTGGTGAAATTCCACTTGATCGGCGTACTGCCCAGCACCCCTGGCGCCTGACGACGAAGGTGGATGAACAGCGGATGCGCTTGGCGACCGTTGACTCTGACCTTCTCCATTACCGGAAATGTCACCGCATAGCGCTGCTCGCAGAACGCGCCGAACATCGCCGAGGATTCCGGCGCCTGACGCCCGAACTGATTGCAGGGAAACGCGAGCACGGTGAAGCCCTGATCGCGATATTCGCGATAGAGCTTTTCCAACCCCTCCATCTGCGGCGTGAAACCGCAGCGGCTGGCAACGTTGACGACCAGCAGCACCTGTCCGCGCAGCGCGCGCAGATTGAAAAATTCGCCGGTTTGCGTCCGACAGTCTTGCGTATATAACGACATTGATGAGTCGACCCGGGTCACACCAAGTTCAGATCCATGGAATCGGTGCGCGAGCCCCTAGAGGCAACGCTCCCGTTCGAAAGAGTGCCACGCTCCCCCTCACATCACCAGCGGTCGAGCTCGATGGCCGTCGATAGTGCCAACCGCGTATCCGGCGTGGCCTTCTCGAGCGCCAGTGCGTCAGCGACCGGCAGCCAGCGGACGGCGACGACTTCCTCCGGCTGCAGACGCAACGGGCCGGTGTAATCCACCCAGTAGAGGCTGCCATAAAGCCTCAATCCCTCGTCGTGGAACACGAACTCGCCGCCGGACACCAGCTTGACGCCGCCAATGCCGAGCTCCTCGAACAGCTCCCGACGCGCCGCCGGCAGCGACGCCTCGCCGGCCCCGACCACACCGCCGGCGGCCAGATCGAACCATCCCGGATGCGTCTCCTTGATTGGCGTGCGCTGCTGCACGCAGATCTCGCCCGCCGCATTACGCACGATGATGTAGGTTGCACGGTGCCAGCAGCTCAAACGCCGCATGGTGACGCGCGAAGTGCTGCCGCAAGGCCGGTTGCGCGGATCGACGAGCTGAACCTGCTCGTCAGCGATGACCCTATCGCTCGTGGAAAACGTGCTCATGGAAAACGTGCTCATGAGGAACCTGACGATAAAAAAAGAGTGGCCAGCGTATCACGAGCGACTTGCGACTCGTTCCACCGAAAAGAAAGTGCGCGTCGCCTCGTCAGCTCTCAGGCGCACGAGTGGCGCTATTCAAATAGCGTGTCGGATACCGCGTTGGTCGAAGATCCCGCACAACCTGCGATGAGCGGTTTATGCTGAGTTCAGCCACTCTGGAGGACTGCATGGCCGACTATGCCCCCCGTACCGAATTGCAAACCCACCGGGTCGAAAATCAGCCCGGCTCGCAGGGCGCGGGCGACCTGTGGCGCTCGGACCGGCCGCTGCGCGAGGCCGTCGCGCGGTTTGCACCGCCCTGGGTGGGAGAGCGCCTTGCGCCGCTGGGTCAACGTCTGGCGGCGTCCGAAGTCGCCAACTGGGGCGACCAGGCCAATCGATTCCCGCCACAGCTGCACGCCTTCGACCGTTACGGCCGCCGCCTGGACGAGGTCGATTACCATCCCGCCTACCACGCGCTGATGGATCTGGCGATTCGCGATGGCTGGCACGCCGTCGCCTGGGAACGCGAATACGAGGGCGGCCATCAGGCGCACATCGCCGCGCTCTATCTGTTGACCCAGGCCGAACCCGGCTTCTGCTGCCCGATCACCATGACCCACGCCGCGATGCCCGTTCTGCGTCATCTGAAAGGCGGCGAGGCGTGGCAGGCGCGACTCATGGGCCGGGACTATGACCCGACCGCACTCCCGCCCTGGCAGAAGACGACCAATACTTTCGGCATGGCGATGACCGAGAAACAGGGCGGCAGCGACGTACGGCGCAACAGCACCCGGGCGCAGCCGGTGGCATCGCCCGGCCCCGGCGAGTGGTACCGGCTCGACGGTCACAAATGGTTTTGCAGCGCGCCGATGTCGGACGCCTTCCTGACACTAGCGCAGACCGACGACGGCCTCTCCTGCTTTCTGGCCCCGCGATTCACGCCCGAGGACGAACGTAACGCCATCGAGATTCAGCGACTCAAGGACAAGTGCGGCAATCGCGCCAACGCATCGGCGGAGATCGAGTACGTCGGCGCCTGGGCGCAGCTCGTCGGCGAACCCGGGCGTGGCGTACCGGCCATTCTGGCCATGGTGCAGCAGACACGACTCGATGCCGCCACCGCGCCGGCCGGCATGATGCGACAGGCGCTGAGAGAGGTCTGGCGCCACGTCCGCGAGCGAACGGTCTTCGATCGGCGACTGGCCGACCAGCCGCTGATGCAGCGTGTGGTGGCCGACCTGGCGATCGAGACCGAAGCCAGCCTGTTGCTGGCGATGCGCGGGGCACAAGCCATGGACCGGGCGGTGGATGACGAGCACGAGGCGGCGCTGGCACGGCTGATTCCCGCGCTGGCCAAGTTCTGGCATAACAAGCGCGGCCCCGCCTTCATGGCCGAAGCGATGGAGTGTCTCGGCGGCGTCGGATATGTCGAGGAGACGCCATTGGCGCGACTCTACCGCGAGGCGCCGGTCAACTCGATCTGGGAGGGATCCGGCAATGTGATCTGCCTGGACGTGCTGCGCATTCTGGATCGTCACCCGGCCAGCATCGCGGCGCTACGCAGGGAACTGGGCCTGGCGCTGGGCACTCATCCCGCCTTCGATGCTGCGGTCGCCGCACTCGATCATCGACTGACGGCAAGCCCGGAGCAGCTGCAGGCCGAGGCACGCTGGCTCGCCCAGCGCATGGCGCAAACGCTGCAGGCCGCGCTGCTGATTCGTCACGCCCCGAACGCCGTCGCCGATACCTTCTGCGCCACCCGATTGAGAGACGCCTCGCCCATTTTTGGCGTGATGCCTGTCGATGCCCCTATCGCGTCAATACTCGAGCGCGTGAGCGACGAATAGATCAGCGAAAGCCTCGGCCGTTCATCCCAGCGCTACACGAGCGGCCAGTCCCAGTAGCACGATGCCGGTCAAGCGGTGAATCCACCGTGCGTGCTGCTGCAACCACGGCAGCACTCGAGAATGCGAAAGAACCAGCGCCACCAGCACATACCATCCGCCATCGACCACTGTCGCCGTGGCCACGATAAGCCAGCGCGCGTGGGTACTCAGATCGGCAGTGACGAACTGGCTCAGCAAGGCGATGAAGAAAAACATCAGCTTGGGATTGCCCAACGCCACCAGCAGGCCATCGCGCATGGCACGTCGCCAATCCCTGGCCTGCCGGACGATATCGAAGTCGGCACTGCCACCTGCCCGGAGTGCCTGAATGCCCAGCCAGGCGAGATACAGTGCGCCACCCCAGGTCACCAGCCGGTACAACCACGGCTGATGGACGATGACCGCAGCGAGCCCCAGCACCGTCAGTCCCGCGTACAGCCCGACGCCGAGCGCGTGAGTGAGACCCGCGACCACGCCGCAGAGCCGCCCGCCACCGAGCGTATTCTGCATCACCATGGCCAGACTGGGCCCTGGAGACATGGCCCCGAGGGCACATATGGCCAGCAATGAAAACCAGAGTTCCAACGACACGCCGCCTTCCTGTTTCCACTCTCGATATCCGAGGACCGACTATACAGGAAGCCGGTCGCCCATGGACTGAAGCCCTCAGCCATGCTCATCAGGTCGATTTTACCGCGGCACGGGCACTTCGAAGCGTCTACGCTGTCAGAGGCACAGGACCACATACATCAAGGAAGTGAACCATGAGCTTATTCAACAAGCGCGACGACCGACAGGCACGTACCGACCGTATCCGTGACGATCTGCGCGATATCGGTGATCAGGGTCAGGCACTGGGACGCGACCTGCGGGACGACGCCGGAGACGCCATCGAAGAAGCTCGGATCAAAAGTGAAGAGCAGTACGCCCGCATGGCAGCCGAATCGCGTCGGCGCAATCGCCGTTTCAAGCGTTCGGCGAACCAGTCCATGAATGACTGTGACCGTTACGTCCGTGAACATCCGTGGTCAGGCATCGGTGTAGCCGCCTTGGCTGGCGCCGTTGTCGGCCTGCTGATCAGCCGCCGCTGAAGCGCCCTCGACGCCCCGCTTGCCGGGGCGTTTTCGTTGTCTCGAGTGATCGGAACCATGGTTGAACAGTTTAACCGTATTCAAACTTTCCAATCAGAGCTGTGGAAACTTGAGAACGATAGTCGTTTAATCGCATGAAACCTGTTTCAGGAGCCCGAGATGACCGTCAATAAATGGCAAACGATCGACGTCGAGAATATCGACAAATCCGCGAGATCGCTGCATGCCTGTTCACTGGATCCCTCGATTCGCTGCCTGGCCGAGTTGCGTACCTCGCAGATCAATGGCTGCCTGAGCTGCACGCACTTTCGCCGTGAGCAAGCCGAAGCGCTGGGTATTTCTGCCAGCAAGCTGCAGGCGTTGACGGCCTGGGCCGAATCCGACGAATTCGACGACCGGGAAAAAGCGGCGCTGGCATGGTGCGAGTCGTTCACGCACTTCCGCCCGGCGAACCTGGCAACGCGAAAGCTGGCGCTGAATGCGTTCTCCCCGCGGGAACTGGCGGACCTGACGATGGCGATCGAAATGACCAGCGCGCTGAGTCGCGCGTCACGTCGCGCCGCCGTCTAGATCGTTTCAACCTAGGTCCAGCCTCAAGCTCCATCTCGGTGCCCGGTATTATCTCGGCTCGCTCTCGCCCCTGACGAGAGCGAGTTTTCACGTCTGCGTTATCTCTCTCTGAAACTCGCCAACGCTTTTCACACCAGCGGCTCGACGTGATCGTGCAGACAGCCGAGCACACTGCCCTCGCGCGCCAGCGCCCGTCTATCCAGCATATGGACCCAACCTCGCGCCAGCTTGAGCAGCCCCTCCTGTCGAAACGCGGTCAAGGTACGGCTGACATGCACCGGGGACAAGCCCAGCGCATCCGCCAGATGCTGTTGCGATAACGGCAGACGAAAGCACTCGCGCTGGTCGTCGTCGCAGCGTCGAAGGCGGCAAAATATCTCGAATAACAGATAGGCCACTCGCTGGCGGGCGCTGCGTCTGGAAAGGTGAACCATTCGCTCACTCAGCACCGCCTGTTGATAGGAGCAGACCGCGAAGCAGAGCGACATCAAGTCGGTCGATTGCCGGAACAGATCATGCAGCTGTCGATTCGATACCAGCCGAATCTCTCCGTCTTCCAGCATGGCAACGCTGGAGAGCCGCTGCTTGAAAGGAAATTCATGTAACCCGATGATATCTCCGGGAAGAAATATCTCGAGAATGTGGCGGGTACCATCTTCCATATGCCGAAACGAATAAGCCCATCCTTGCCGCAAGGTGCAAAAATCTCTTGCGGTGTCGCCCTCGTGCCACAGTACCTGCCCCTTGGTCACCCCCGTCGCTACACCTTCAAGAGCGTCGAGCCGACGACGATCATTTGCCGAAATGGCGCCGTAGTGGCCGAACTGACGAGCGATACAGCCTTCCTGCTGACCCATGCTCTTGCCTTATCGAATTTTTCAATAATGACAGCATGTTAGGAAAGCGAGTTACATAACATCGGTTAGATCGTCCAGCTAAATTACCCTCGCAAGCGCCTGTCGAGACCGGGACTAGCGGCGGGGCCGGAATCCGCTGCGACCGCCCTCGCGGGTGTTATCACGTCCCGGGGCGATATCGCGTCACCGGATCCGGGACGGCCGGGGATCGGCGGCAGAGGGCGTTGAGCGTTGATCGTCATTCGGCGGGCAAGGCTAGCCCGGTGTACGCGCCAGAGTCCCGATCAGATAGAGATCGTGAAGGTAGGCGTCGAGTTTCGAGACAGCATGCGTCAGCAGGATGACTGCATAGATCAGCAGCATCAGAACCCATTCACTGTTCATCCACTTCAGCGATTCCACGGAGACCTGATAGGCGATCGTGTAGAGACTCAGCCCGCCGAAAAACATCACGATCAGACAATTCATCAAGACGATCGTCAGCAGTACGGCACGGCTGTCGCTGGCAGGTAGTCGAGTCTTCCAGGAGAGTGCATGACGCACCATGACTCGGCCGTTGGAGAGAATGTGGCGCTGGCGGCGCAACAGTGCCGCGAGATACGGGGAGGCCTGGGGACGAGAAGCGGCGGAGAGTACGAGGTGGCGGTCGAAGCGGGCACCGAATAGCCGGCCGGAGAGTTCCAGCAGACCGTGAGTTTCTCCCGTTGTCTTGTACTGCTCGGCCTGGGTCGAGAGTCGACTCAGGTCGCTATCGTTGCTGGCCTGTCGCTCGTCGTCCTCGAAGTTCTGAGCATAATAGATGTCGTAGACCTGATAGACGGAGATCGCGACACCCACGAAAATCAAGAACAGCATCGTGATATTCAACATGTTTCGCCACTCCTCGGCCGCGCTGATCAGAAGACGTATCATAGCAGGGCAAACTCGAGACGAGCCATCTGACCCCGGTGTGGCAAACGGTCGCTATCCGCAAGAATCACACGCGAAAATCGAACTGAACGAGCCTCCCGCCAGGCAACAGTCACCGAGTGGCCTGAATGGCATCATCGAGAGCATTCGATGCATCACTCCAGTCACGAACGGCGGGAGAACCAGCCTGGCACTCGAGCCTCGATAAGGCTCAGACCTCGTCGATTTCCAGAGCGTTCTCCGCGCCCCGGGTAAGGCGATCGGCGTTGCGCGAAGCGGAGCTGTCGGCGTGCCCGTCAGCCACCACCTGATCGCGACCGGCGGATTTCGCGGCGTAGAGGCGACGATCCGCCAGATCGATCACATCTCGAAGATGCAGACCTTCACGAGACAAGGCGATCCCCATTGAGACCGTCACCGGCAACACGGTGTCATCCAGCCGACAGGGGTGGCGGGCCAGCCGATCCCGAATGCGCATGGCGGCGGCAATACTCTGCGTCTGGCCGGCACCCGGCAACAAAATCAGGAACTCCTCTCCGCCGACACGACCGATGCTGTCGTCGTTGCGTAGCGAATCCCGCAACAGATTGGCCAGGTGGCGAAGCACGGCATCACCGGCGGTATGCCCATGATTGTCGTTGATGTCCTTGAAATGATCCGCGTCCACCAGCACCACGGAGAACGACTGCCCCTTCTTCCAATAACTGGAAGCTCGCTCGAAGACCGCCCGCCGATTGAGCACCCGGGTCAACGAGTCGTGCATGGCGTCACGTCGATAGCGATGCTCATGGTGGTCGGTGATCGCCAGCATGCGCAGAATCACCGCACACAGCATGACGAAGACCAAGCCCAAACCCAGGTCGGAAAGCAGCGTATTCACCATCGAATGGGGTATGGCAGGCAAGCGCAGCGACGGCATGTGGAGCACGCCAAGCGAGAGCGCGATCAAGCCGCCGGTGGCCAGAATCTTGGTTCGCTTTCGAAGATCGGCGAGCATCAGCTCGACCTCGGCGAACAGCAGATAGTAGATCAGGCTGCTCTGGTTGGCGGCGATGGCGGTACCCGCACTGACAAAGACGAGAAAGACACCCAGCTTGACCGCCAGCGCCGTCGCCACGTAGAGCCGCCGATGCAACAACAACGCCAGCACGTATCCACCCAGGCAGAGCAGGTTGAGACCACCCAGCAGAGAATGCCCGACGATAAAGAACAACGGCGCTACGACCGTCTGCAGGCATAGCGCCAGCAGATAGATTTCGGCCATGATTTCAAAGCTGCGTCGGCGCTCCGCCGGCAGTGAGTCGGGCGCTTGGGTGCAGTTCCACCAGAGAGAAAGAAGCAGGCTTTGCATTTTCGACTCGTTATTGTATTGAGGGGCGCACCGTTGCCAGGCCCTTCCCTATCGGTAATGACGGGAAGACGTAAACCAGGGAAAAATTGAACCCTACCTCCAGCGCCCTGGTACATCGAGAAGAAAGCACTTCTGAGTATCGCTGTTTTTAACAAAAGATAACATTGTCAAAATTGCTAAGAATACTGTAGTCCACCGATTACAAATTGGTATCAAAACTGCTGACCCAGAATTCCTGTGCCAGAATCTTCCGCGAGTTCTGGTAGCCTGGCTTCCCGGAACGGCATCGTCTCGCCGTCGATTACTGCGACCCCATACGGAAATTTCCAATGCATTTTTTACACCAGGACGACCTGGGCAGACTCCTGTTGCGCCTGTGCGTTGGCGGCCTGATCCTGCTCCACGGCATCGACAAGCTGATGAATCCCGCCACTATCAGCGGCATCGCCCAGCAGTTGACGAGTGTGGGGCTACCGTCGTTCGTTGCCTACGGGGTGCTGGTCGGTGAAATCGTCGCGCCGCTGATGACGATCGTCGGTTGGCGAGCGCGTATCGGCGGGCTGTTGATGGCGATCAACATGATCGTGGCCCTGGCCCTCGTCCATACAGGCCAGCTATGGACACTCAATAGCCAGGGGGGCTGGACCCTCGAGCTGCAGGGCATGTTCCTGTTCGGGGCGCTGGCGATCATGTTTCTGGGTAGCGGACGTATGGCCGCCAGGCCTGACTGACAGGCGACTCGGGTCGTCACTCGATAGCCAACGCCGTCAGCCGTTGCGCCAGCAATTCGGGGAAGCGCTTGAACCAGCGCTGATTGAGTGGCGATGGATGTGGCAGAGGTGCGAGGACGAAGCGCTTGCGTTCACCGTCGTCGAGTGTCAGCTCGGTGACGTGCGTTGCGCTGAAACGATCGTCCCGTGACCAGAAGGCTTCGAGTGCGTCGCGGACCTCTTTCGTCTGGCCGATACCGAACCAGAAAAACGCTTCGCGCCCCAGGGTGATGACCTGCTCGCCCTGCCACTGCCGGGTCAGGAGCGCTGCCACCAGCGGCTGGAAACGCCGTTTTACCGCCATTGGCCAGGCCTTGTTGCCGAGCGGTTTGTAGGGAACGGTGTTGATCCAGAACAGATCCTCCCCCACCGACAGTGATGCCTCGAAGTCCGGCAACGACCGCCCATGACGGTGGCGATAGAGCGCCTCCCGCACCTTCTGTCCACCGGCCCCCACGAATGGCAACCCGATCTCGATCTCCTTCCTGCCGGGATCACGGCCGAAGACGGCGAGCTTTGCTCTTGGCGGCCCAAGGCCGACGATGGGCGTCAGCGGATCTCGATCGAACTGACGATAGACCTCGCGATCCAGCCGCTCGAGCTCGGCAGCCTCGCGACGCATCGCTTTCTCGATATCGGCAGGCAGGGGCCGGGCCTGACGCCTCATGGACATGCTTATTCCTCCCGAAACGAGGTGTCGTGGAACAGCCCGCGGGCCACAGCAGCCTCAGTTCCAGGGCGAGTTGAGTATCAGCAGCGACGCATTGAGATAGGCGGCGAAACTGACCCACACCAGGTACGGTACGAGCAATCCGGCAGCAAACCGCGAATGGCGCCAGAACGTCACGATCGTCCACACGATCAGCCCCCACATCAGCAGCAGATCGAGCAAGCCGATCAACATCCAGTGCGCCGCGAAGAATAGCCACGACCACAGACCGTTGGCGATCAGCTGCAGCACGAAAGGCGTCACCGCTCTTCGGCGCTCGCCTCGCGGCACGATCAGGGTGATCTTCCAGGCCGCCACCGCCATCATCAGATAGAGCAGCGTCCAGGCGGTGGGAAACAGCCAGTCAGGGGGCGTCAACGGCGGTTTGTCGAGCGCGGCATACCACTCGCCGGGCGGCGCCAGAATGCCGCTGCTGGCGGCGATCGCCACCAGCAGCAGCCAGGCGCAGAGAATGAAACTCGAACGACTCACGATGATTACCAGCTACCGGTGTTTTCCATCGAAGCCCAGGGTTCCTGAGATTCCAGTGCGTCGCCTTTCTGCAGCAGCTCGATCGAGATGCCGTCCGGCGAGCGGACGAAGGCCATGTGGCCGTCGCGCGGTGGGCGATTGATGGTGACACCGCCCGCCTGCAGTTTTTCGCACAGCGCATAGAGGTCGTCGACGCGATAGGCCAGATGCCCAAAGTTGCGACCGCCGGTGTATGTCTCCGGGTCCCAGTTATAGGTCAGCTCGACCATCGGCGACTGCTCGGACTTGGCGCGCGGTGTGTCGTTGGGCGTCGCCAGAAAAACCAGGGTGAAGCGTCCCTTGTCGTTTTCCTTGCGCGAGACTTCCTGCAGACCCAGCAGGTCACAGTAGAAACGCAGCGAGGCGTCGAGGTCGGCGACGCGGACCATGGTGTGCAGGTATTCCATGAAATCTCCTGATTCGTCAGTGTATTGAACCCCTCTAGCGTAGACCACGAGCGCCGTTCGGTGAATCTACCGCCTCTCGCGATCAGTCGGGCCTGATCGCCATGCGACCGCTGCCCAAAAACATCACGGCCAATGCGGCGAAGAAGTACATCCCCTGCAGCTCCAGCGCCCAGCCGCCCTGCTCGTTGAGCGTCCCCAATTGGGGGAGATGAACCAGCAGGACCGCCACGACCATGTTGCCGGCCATCAGCAGGCCGCCGATTCGCGCCCGCCAACCGACGATCGCCATCAGCGGCCCCACCACTTCACCCAGCACCACGCCGTAGGCGAGGAACGACGGAAGACCCACGCCTGCCAGCATCTGGCCCAAGCCGTCGAAGCTGCCCGGATGAATGACCTTATTGATGCCATGGAAAAGAATCAGGATGCCGACGCACAGGCGAACGATCAGTTTGCCGAGATCATCGTTTTTAAGCAGTTGACGCATGCTGGAGTCTCCGGACCATTAAAATCGCGATGAAACGTACTGACCGATCGCCTGCTGCGCCTCTTTCAAGGACTGCTGCTTGCGCTCATCGCCCATGTTGAGGCCTTCCGCATAGATCGTATCGACATCCTTGATGCCGATCAGCCCTAGCATGTGCTTGAGATGCGGCGTTTGGGAATCCATCTCCGTACCGGCATACATGCCGCCGCGTGCTGCCAGAATCAGGCCCGACTTGTTCTCCAGCAGCCCCACCGGACCATTGGCGGTGTACTGGAAGGTCTTGCCGGCGCGCAGGATACGGTCGAACCACGACTTGAGCTGGCTGGGAATCCCCAGGTTGTAGAGCGGTACGGCCAGCACCAGCAAGTCGCTGGCTTCGACTTCGGCCAGCAGTTCATCGGAGATCCGCGCCAGATCCTGCTGTTCGGGGCTGCGCTCGGCGGGCTCGGTCATCCAGCTCTTCATTTCCGTCCCTGTCAGATGCGGCAATGCCTGTTCGACCACATTGCGCTCGGTGAGCTCGACATCGTGAGCTTCCAGGGCCTGCTTGAAAGATTCCGCCAGCGCGCGGGATTGGCCACCTTCGCCGAAGAGGGAACTGGTGATGAGAAGAATGCGTTGCGTCATGAACCTATCTCCAAGCCTGAGTCGATTAACCAAGGCGCCGGCACTGGCCGGCGCACGTTGGAGGCATTATTCGTTGTAATTTTTGAAATGAAAATCGCGAAAAATGGCGCGAATCATTCGAATGCATCGTTTTATGCCGTTAGGCATCAGCTTGACTAGTGGTGCGCTTCGACCCCCTGTCCACAGCCGTGAAACTCGCGTCCGCCATAGCGCAGCATCACCTTGACCGGCCAGGGTTTACCGCTCATATCGTCAAAACAGGCGCCAGCCCGAAGGTTCAGATCCATCGGGTAGCGCCCGCTATCGCTGACCAACACCATGTTGGCATCGCTTCCGTTGTGGATCGAAGCAACCCGGTAATCGAACGTGTCACTGGCCTGGCCATAGTCGGACACCAGGGTCAACGAATGGCTGTTGCGATCGAGCGATACATTCCAGCCCGGCTCGTTGCCGCCCGCGTAGAAGATGCTGTCGGGATGTTGCTCACGGGTCGTCGTCTCACGCTCGTTGGCCAGCGTGCAGACCAGCTGCCCGTTGTCGCTCTCGACACGGGCGTCGCGGCCCTGGCGCCAGAACGAGACTCCATCGAGTTCGTAACGGGATCCGGCGCCCACCACCGCGCGGGGCAGCTCGGTCTCGCCCAGCGCCGTCCACAGTCGCAACCGCTTGTCATCCGGAGTCGTCGTGACCAGATCCTGAGAGGGTGTACAGCGCCAGGCGGTGAAGGTATCGCCACCATCCGCAAAGAAGGCACTGGGCAGCAGCGGCGACTTGAGCGCGTCCAGCGTCGACGACGGCGCGGCAGAGTGCGTCTCCTGATGCCCGCCGCTGGCACAACCCGCGAGCATGAGCGCGCCGAGTGAAAGGGTCAGCCAGCGTACCGATGAACGATGACGATAGAGGGCGCGGCGGTCTTTGCCAGCCTGAAGCGCTTTGGACATGAGCAAGGTTTCCGAGAGATGTCTGAACACGAAGAGCCGTCATAAAAAAGCGCCGCGAGATCGTCTCGCGGCGCAACGTTCAGCCTAACATGCCAGGGCTACTGGCGGGCCAAACCATGAACCCGTTCATTGCTCGAAACACGTCAGGCGTAGCGCTGGCGCAATTCACGAGCGGCCTCGACCATGTTGGCCAGCGCCGGTTCCACCTCCGCCCAGCCTCGGGTCTTGAGGCCGCAATCCGGGTTGACCCAGAGCCGCTCGGCGGAAATCTTCTCTGCCGCCTTGGCCATCAGGTCGACCATCCAGGCCCGCTCGGGAATGTTCGGCGAGTGTATATCGTAGACGCCGGGTCCGATCTCGTTGGGGTAATCGAAGTGCTGGAAGGCGTCGAGCAGCTCCATGTCCGAGCGCGACGTTTCGATGGTGATGACATCGGCGTCCATGGCCGCGATGGCGCCGATGATGTCGTTGAATTCGGCATAGCACATGTGAGTATGAATCTGGGTCTCGTCGGCGACGACCGCCGCGCTCAACTGGAAGCACTCCACCGCCCAGTCGAGATACGCCTGCCACTCGGCCTGACGCAGCGGCAGCCCTTCGCGCAGCGCCGGTTCGTCGATCTGAATGATTGCAATGCCGGCACGCTCGAGATCGGCGACCTCATCACGCAACGCCAGCGCAATCTGACGACAGGTGGTGGCCCGCGGCTGATCGTCGCGCACGAAGGACCACTGCAAGATGGTCACCGGACCGGTGAGCATGCCTTTCATCGGTTTGTCGGTAAGCGACTGGGCATATTCGCTCCAGCGCACCGTCATCGCCGCGGGTCGCGTCACGTCGCCAAAGATCACCGGCGGCTTGACGCAGCGTGAGCCGTAGCTCTGGACCCAGCCGTTCTGGGTGAAGGCAAAGCCATCGAGCTGTTCGCCGAAGTATTCGACCATGTCGTTGCGCTCGGCTTCGCCATGCACCGGCACGTCGAGCCCCAGCCGCGCCTGGCGTTCGACCACCTGAGCGATCTCTTCGCGCATGCGGTTCTCGTAATCCGCCACGTCGAGCTCGCCGCGCTTGAAGTCCCGGCGCGCCGTGCGGATTTCCTGCGTCTGCGGGAAGGAGCCAATCGACGTCGTCGGGAACAGCGGAAGCTCGAGTCGCGCCCGCTGTGCCGCCGCTCGCACCGAATAGACGTTGTCACGCCGCGTATCGGCGACACCGACTCTGGTCAGACGCTCGGCGACCTGTGGCTTATGGATACGCTGGGATTCGCGTCGCGTGGCCAGTGCCCGGTTCGACTCCTCGACCCGCTGGCGATCCGTGGGCGTTTCGGCACCCTCGAGCACTTGAGCCAGCGTGACGACTTCATCGAGCTTCTGACGCGCGAATGCCAGCCAGCTCTTCAATTCCGGATCCAGCCGGGTCTCGTTGTCCAGGTCGACGGGGACGTGAAGCAGCGAGCAGCTTGGCGCCAGCCACAGGCGATCGCCCAGACGGGCCCTGGCATCCTTGAGTTCTCCGGCGAGGCGGCTCAGGTCGGCACGCCAGATGTTGCGACCGTCGATGGCACCCACGGAGAGCACCTTGTACGGGGACAGGCGGTCGAGCACCGCGGTCAACTGCTGTGGGGCCCGTACCAGGTCGATGTGCAGCCCTTCGACCGGCAGCGACACCGCCAGACCCAGATTGTCGCCAAGACCGCCGAAGTAGCTCGCCAACAGCAACTTCACCGGGGCCGACTGCAACTGATTGTAGGCGAACTCGAAAGCACGCTGCCACTCGTCGGGCAGGTCCTGGACCAACGCCGGTTCGTCCAGCTGCACCCATTCGACGCCGGCATCCGCCAGCCGACTCAGAATCTGACCGTAGGTCGACACCAGATTCTCGAGCAGAGAGAGACGCTCGAGACCTTCGCTTTTGGACTTTGCCAGCCACAGCCAGGTCACGGGGCCGGTCAACGCCACCTTGACCGGATACCCCGCCGACTTCGCCTCGGCGACTTCGTCGAACAGCCGCTCGCTGGCGATACGGAAGGTCTGCCCTTCGTGGAGTTCCGGCACCAGGTAATGATAGTTGGTGTCGAAATACTTGGTCATCTCGCAGGCGGCCGCCGGCTCGCCGGTGGGTGCGCGACCACGCGCCATGCGGAAGCTGGTGTCGAGATCGACCTCGCCATCGACACTACCGAAACGCGGCGGCACCGCGCCGACCAGCACGGAAACGTTGAGCACCTGATCGTAGAAGGCGAAATCACCGACCGTGACGAGATCCAGACCGGCATCGATCTGTTGCTGCCAGTGAATCTTGCGCAGGCGTGCCCCTTCCTGCTCGAGACCGTCACGATCGAGTTCGCCTTTCCAGTAGGCCTCGACCGCCTTCTTCAATTCACGATGGGCGCCAATGCGCGGATAGCCCAAGGTATGCGCCAGAGTGGTCATGGGTAGGGTCTCTCAGGGTTAGCGGTTAGAATGAACGAGGTGCTGGCCTGTCACGCAGTCTGTCCATCGACGCATCCTGAATCAAACGCGTTTACCTAATCATCGACGTGAGCAAAATTCATAGCATGCTCGAACTTCGCCATCTCCGTACGTTGATCGCTCTGCGCGACACTGGCTCGCTGGTCGAGGCGGCGGAACGCGTTCACCTGACCCAGTCCGCGTTATCGCACCAGATCAAGGATCTGGAGTCGCGGCTCGGCATGCCGCTGTTCGCTCGCAAGACGCGCCCGGTCTCATTCACCCGAGCCGGAGAACGCTTGTTGACGTTGGCCGAACAGGTGCTGCCCCAGTTACGTCTGGCGGAGCGGGATCTGGCGCGACTGGCGGGGCATGAGCAGGGTCGCCTGCACATGGCGATCGAGTGTCACAGCTGTTTCCAGTGGCTGATGCCGACGATCGATCACTTTCGCGATCACTGGCCGGAAATCGAGATCGATATTCCCAGCGGTCAGAATTTCGATCTGCTGCCCGGGCTGACCCGCGAAGCGCTGGACCTGGTCATCACCGACAACCCCCAGCCGCTACCGGGCGTTCACTACGCCCCACTGTTCCGCTACGAAGGTCTGCTCGCCGTTGCCAGGCAGCATTCGCTGGCTGCTCGCAGCTGGGTCGAGCCGGCAGATCTGATCGCGGAAACGCTCATCGTCTATCCGGTGGAACACTCTCGCCTGGACGTCTTCACGCAATTTCTCGACCCGGTGAACGTGCGTCCGCAGGAGATTCGCAGTGCTGAACTCACGGTGATGATGATGCAGCTGGTGGCGAGTGGCCGTGGCGTCTGCGCCCTGCCCAACTGGGCACTCACCGAGTATCTGGAACGCGACTACGTCAAGGCGCTGCCGCTGGGCAAAGATGGGGTATGGAGTACGCTTTACGCGGCGATTCGGGAAGACACGCTGGAGCTACCCTGGATGGAAGACTTCATTCGCACCGCGCGAGACACCTCGTTCGCGGTGCTGAGCGGGATCAAGCCGGCGGGCATGACGGAGCCTGCCTGAACGGAAAACCGCGACACGGGATTGGAAGCGCATCGTCGTCAGGTCGACTCTTCATCGAAAGTCAGCGGCCGGATTGCCTCGCGCCCGTGCAGCGGCAGCAACAGGCTGAATCGGGCACCGCCCAGGCTCTCGCTGCGATCGACCACGACGTTGCCCCCGTGCCAGGCCATGATCTTCTGGACGATGGAGAGCCCCAGCCCGTAGCCGCCGGAGCGTCGCGTACGACTATCATCGAGCCGTGCGAACGGCTTGAAGATGGCGATACGTTTCTCTTCCGGTACACCGGGGCCGTCATCCTCGACATCGATACGGACCGCTCGCGGCTCGCGGTGGACGTTCACCATGACCCGATGCTCAGCGTGGCGACAGGCATTGGCGACCAGATTCTGCACCGCCCGCTGCAGATAGCGCGGTTCCGCTTCCACCTCCAGCTCTTCGCCATCGGCAACCCGCAACTCGAGATGGGGGTGTAGCGGACTCAGGGTATCCAGCACTCGCCACGCCACCGCGCGGCACTCCAAGCTCTCGGTCTTCAGCGACACCCCTTGCGCGGTTTCGCTGTCGAGCTTGGCATAGGTCAGAATTTCATCGATCAGCCGGTCGAGTTCGGCAATATCCTCGTCGATGCCGGCCAGCTGGCGCTGGGCGACTTCATCCCGACTGAGATCCTCCAGCATCTGTACCGCGAAACGAATGCGTGCCACCGGCGTGCGCAATTCATGCGACACCGCACGAATCATCTCCTGCTGGCTGCGCAATAGCGACTGAACCTGGGAGGCCATGCCGTTGAGCGCCATGCCCAGACGTCCGACGAAATCGTTGCTGTCGACCCGCACTCTCGAATTGAGATGGCCCGCCGCAATTCGCGTTGCGGCGCGCTCGAGCCGACCCACTCGGCCCTCGACGCTCCACACGATCAGATAGATCCCCCCCGCCAGAGCGGTCAGCACCATGATCAACAACGCCAGGGCCAACGACAGTGGCACCGATTCGAATCCGGGCAGCGGGCCGATCCGCAGCCAGCGGTCCGCACCGACTCGAGCGTGAATATAAAGCTCGCTGAGGCCGGTATCGAAACGCACCACCACCTCGCCGGCATCGAGACGCGTCGCCTGGATCGGGTCGACATCCGTCGGGGGTGACGTGTACAGACCGATCGGCACGTGGAACTGACGTTTGACGCGCGCAAGCCGGCGAGCCTGAATATCGGCCTTCTCGCCACTCAACCAGCTGCGAAGCACCTCGGTTATCCCCCGAAGCTGCATCTCGTTGAGACTATTGATGCGTGACGCCAGCACCCAGTCCGAGTGAGGCAGTTGGTAGAGAGAACGCCAGCCGTCGTCGGTCGACTCGATCACCGGGCGATTCTCGCGCAGGCGTGCACGCTCGAAGTAGTTCAGCGACAGATCATCGAGCCTGAACAGTCCCAACGGCATGCCCAAGGTCGACGCCATCGACGCCAGCCATTCGTCGCGCTTGGCCAACGGCTGGAGCGAGACGAGATCGGCGAGCAACGCCAGCGGACCGCTGACCAGATTTTCCCGGTAGTGCTCCTGGCGCACTTTATCGACCATCAGGAAGCCGAACAGCACCATCGCGAAGGTGATGACCAACGCCGCCAGCAGCGACGCGTAGAATCGCAGAAATGTGCTGTCGGTAAAGGAACGACGCATGTTGGATCTCGCGCGGCAATCGGCTTATAGAGCAGCCCGAACGGGGACTCCGGCTTCCTACAGGAAGAGACGGGGCCCACCGAGGGACGGTATCGGAGTCGACGAGCGGAAAGAAGGGAAATCGGCCATGAGCCTTCCTGCAATCCGGCATCATCTTCGCCCATCGGCGACGGGAGCCCAAGGAGAAGAGCCCAGCACCAGGCGGCTCGCCGAGCGGCTGTCATGTCACTGCCGACGGCGGCCACGTGAGCCGGCCCCTTCTCGCTTCAACTGTCCCGGACGAAGAGATACCCTTTGCTACGCACGGTCTTGATGCGATGAGGGTGATTGGGATCGTCACCAATCTTGGGACGAATGCGCGAGACTCGCACGTCGATGGAACGATCCTGCCCGTCATACTTGATGCCGCGCAGTTGGGAGAAGATCTCCTCCCGCGTCAGTACGCGACCGGCATTGTCGGCCAGCAGCCAGAGGAGATCGAATTCGGCGCTGGTCAGGTCGATCCGCTGTTCTTCCAGCCACGCTTCACGCGTTGCGCTGTCGATGACCAGGTTCTCGAACGTCAGACGCGTCGCCCCGCTCGAAGAGATCATGCTGTCGGCACGACGCATCAGCGCCCGCATGCGGGCCAGCAGCACTCGTGGCTGGACCGGCTTGGGCACGTAATCATCGGCCCCCATCTCCAGGCCCAGCACCTGATCCATGTCGTCGGTGCGTGCCGTCAGCATCAGAATGGGGCCGGGATAATGCGGTCGTGCCCGGCGACAGATCGACAGGCCATCCTCGCCGGGCAGCATCAAATCGAGGATCACCATATCCGGCTGTTCCTCGATGATGCGCTCCACCCCGCGGGCACCATCGTGTTCGAGTCCTACCTGGAAGCCATTGGCCTCGAGATATTCCCGCGTCAGATGAGCCAGACGTTCGTCGTCTTCGATAATCAATACGCGATCTTGATGTGCAGTGCTGTCCAAGCTGTCATCCATCCCTTTGAGTTGGCCTCGAAACCCTGCATACCATGATGTTCATTTATTATGGGTCAGTTGCCGGTAAAGCCGGCGTCGAAAGCCGGGCAATATCACTAGCTGCAACTGCTTCAGTCTGCTTGAAAACAGGCTTATGGAAACGGTAATTCACGCCACGCGAGTCGGAGAAGCGTAGCGGGTTACACAGCATCATACCCGAATTGTTCCCTTTGTAACCCCGTATCGCCAATGGTCTACGCCAGTCATGGGTAAATTCAGACGAGACACCGCCGAGATCGACTGACTGCCGCGGACACATCGGCTCGCGCCATCGCTCTGCTTCTCAGTAAGCCAGGCGCCCATACAGTTCGCCGAACGGCCGCATCACATGGCGCTGATAGGCAGGCCGTGCCTGCAGTCGCTGATACCACACTTCGATGTTAGGCAGCGGCGGTCGGGGAATCTCGAGTTCGAAATAGCGGTAGAGCGTGGCCCCGGCCGGAATATCGGCCAGCCCCAGACGTTCGCCACCGAGAAATGGCGTGTCCGCCAAGTGGCTGTCGAGCCGCCGATAAAGACGGTCGCACCGTGCCAGAGAACGCTCGATGGCGGCATCGTCATGCTGGTCGCCCGGAGTCCGATAGAATCCCCAGAACACGCCGCCGAAAAAAGCGGGCTCCAGTTCGGAAAGCGACCAGTCAAGCCAGCGATCGGCCTCTGACTGAGCGGCAGGCGTCTTGCGCCGGAAATCGTCATTGCCATGGGCAGCGGCAAGATAGCGCAGGATCGAATGGGTCTCCCAGACCACGGTCTCGCCGTCCTGGATCACGGGAATTCGACCGTTGGGATTCAGCGCCAGAAATTCCGCCGATTCCAGTCCCCCATCCTCACCGCCTGCCGGTCGATGAACGTAATCGAGCGCCAGTTCGTCGGCCAGCCACAGCACCTTCTGCACGTTGTACGAGCTACGCCTTCCCCAGATGGTCAGCACGATTCGACTCCCTGTCGTTGGATTCAGCGGCTCAGGTCCACGTCCCGCGTCTGCCCCTTGCCGAGTTCAATCTGCTTGATGATGATCGGGCTGCGCGACTCGCCACCGGGTAGTAGTACGCTTCCGGCGACGTAGAACACGCCCGCCGGAATGCCTCTGACGACGAAATACCCGTTGCCATCGGTCTTGGCATAGTGGGTGTATTCCCGAGCGCGGGGATCGGCCGGTTCGATCTTGCGCCCCGAAAGCGCCACATCGGCAGCCTCGGCCGCATAGCGCGTGGCCGGCGCCACGGATACCGTCTCGCCGCCACCCACCAAAGTCTGGCCATCTGATGTTGTATAGGTCAAACGCCCTTGCACGGCCGATGTGCCGGTCTTCTCGAGCCGGGCATACTCGTCCGCCGGAAAGGGAATCTGACGCTTCACCACGACTTCGTCGCTACCGGAACGATCGAAGATGTCCGGCATCTGCAACGATCCCGTGGAAAAACTCTCACAGCCTGCCAGGATCAATGTCACCGCCAGCGCCAAGGCACCCCGCCACAGATTTCCCGCCATTATCGATGTCTCCCTGAGAATTCATCACGACCCGTCATCTCGACGACTCGTCCTCTTGTTGGTCCTGCACTCGAATCGTGACTCGATCGCTCACCCGTCCAATCGGGCAACGAGTTCACAACCCGTTTCCTATCCAGCCCAGCGCACCCGCGGGCCAGTGCATCCCCGGGCCAGCGCACCCGCGGAGTGACATCCCGACGGCGGTTGCGCTGACCGCTCACGATTCGGGCGGACCGATGATCATCCGGTCGCCGCTTATCCTGATATCGAAGCGATCGAGAAAGCTCATGCCGAGCAACACGACATCGTCATCGATCCCGGCATGGATCGAACCGGCGACACCACGTGCTTCCAACCCCCCGAGCCTGACGCTATCGAGCGCTGTCAGATGCCCGCTGACACGACCGTTGGCGGTGCTGAACATGGCTTCCGGACCGGGCTCAATCTCCAGGGCGCGGGCCAGCGACCGGGAGAGCGAAACGTAGGTGGCGCCGGTATCGATCAGCAGCTTGACGGCATGGCCGTCGATCTCGCCCGGCGCCACGAAGTGCCCGCGAGCATTGCGCTTCAATGTTACCGGGGTCTGTTCGATCGACGTTGCGGTAGCAAGACCGGCGTTGGGGTCGTTGCGACGCTGCTCCACGCCCCGAAACCACCACCCGGCCAGCAACAGCAGCAGGACCCAGAACACCACCATCATGCCGACGCCGGTACGACGCGCGCCGCGACCATCATCTCCCATTCGGGCGAGCCTTCAGCTGCAGGCGTATCGGTCCCTGCCAGGGCAAGTCGGGCGATAGTGTCCGGCCCTTCTGGCTGACCCGAAGATACCCGGCCTGGGCCAGCTCACGCGCGCAGTCGCGTACGTCGACCATCAGCGGACGCCAGTCGTCTGACAGTTGGCGCGCCACCTCGGAGGGGCAGAAGGTCTTGTCCGAGCCGCGCGACGCCGCCATCGACAGTATCGCGCGACTCAGCGCCGCCGAATCCGTGGCTGCAGTCATGACGAATCAGCGCAGATCCGGATTGAGCGTGTAGGTCGCCGTGATGCTGGACTCGGCCAGTACATGCCCCTCCATCGCCTCGCGCACCTGCTCGCCGGTAAATTCGCCCGCCAGCCCGAGGGTGGGAATATCCAGCGCGAACACGGCAAAGGTGTAACGATGAATGACCTCGTCGTTCCACGGCGGGCAAGGCCCATCGTAGCCGCCGTAGACGCCAGCCATGTCCGGATCGCCGGCCATGAATCCGGTGTAACCGTTGATGCCGCTGACGCCTTTGGCGGTCTGCCCCGGCGCCTTGCCCTTGGGGACGACGCCATCGGCCATCTCGCCTTCCTCGATCAGATTGACCTCGGCAGGAATATCGATCAGCACCCAATGATAGAAATCGACGCGCGGCAGACTCGCGGGCAGCGTCTTGCCTTCCTGATTGACGTCGTCCGCTACGCCCGGCACGTCCGGATCGGTTATCAGCATAACGAAACTCTGTGTCCCCTGCGGGGCGTCCAGCCAGCGCACTTCCGGATTGCGATTGTCACCCAGACGCATGTGCTGGTCGGGGTCAGGGATGGCAAAAGCGAACAGTGCCGGGATCGGCTGGCCTTCCTCGATACCTTTGACGGTCAAACGCATGAGCTTCTCCTTAGCTGCAGGTAAAACGGAAAATCGATGATTGCGATGACGACGACGTGGGCCCCGCAATCGACACCCGTGTCGGCAAGATCGTCATGGAATTTATCGACAACCTTAGGTGCCCGCGCGCCTTTTGTCATGATCCGGAAGTCGTTTGTCATGATCCGGAAATCGTTGACACCATCGGCGTCAGTAGAAAACCGGCGGCCTGGTCAGTCACTGACATCGTGATTGCGGTACGCCGCCGACGCCCAGGCTAGCGGCAGAACGACACGCCGCGCATGCCGAGATGAAAATGGTTGGCGTGAGCGGCGTTGTAGTCCGGCCCCAAGGTGGTCCCGAAGTAGTGACAGGCGCCGGCTTTCGCCTGGTGCAGAAACTCACCCTGCGTGCCGACGTCATCCCAGTCGTCGAGCACACTGATGGCCCGCCCATTCTCGAATCGAAACCCTGCGACATCGAGTGCCGAGGCCGTGGCGTGTTCGCTGCGCCGGGCGTTCTCGCGATGGTATATATTGCGGCAGGCGAAAGAGCCGTAGTGCTGAACGCTCGAGACACGCGAGCCGAGCAGTCGCTCGGCCAGCGGCTGTAACTCGTGCTGCTCGTACATCGTCCATGCCAATGCCAAAGGGCAGCTTGCGACGAAGCTCGAACTGAATGCCACCTGCGTGCTCGATAGCCGAACCACGTTTGTCAGGGGACAGCCCGCCGTCGGCGTATAGTCGTCGAGCGGTGTGAAAGAGATTGCTGGCGCGGTCTCGAGAGCGGCGAGGCAAGCCTCGCGATCGCCGGCCAGACGCTTGAGCTTCCAGCGTGTCATCGGTGTGACGGGGTCCTCTATCGCTAGCGGCGCGAAGGGATTCCACTCTCGCGGGATCTGCCAGCCCCCCTTGTCGAAAGCGACACCGACGGCAATCGCCAGCAGACAGAACATGGTGCTCCAGGAAGGTTTCATAGGTTCCCAAGGGCCGATAAATGCGTTCCAGACGTCGAACCCGTCAATCGAGACGAAGACTGACAGCGACATTCACACGTTTCCGCTAAATCACTGCTATTCGATTCCGATCAAGTGATCTAAGCTGGGTTAGCTTGCCGAGAATATCAGCATCGCATCTCTGGCAACGTCGTCACTACCGCGCATGTCGTCAAGGAGGACAGCAATGCCGGGCTGCGCCAGACACGAGAACCTCTGCGGACGCTGTGATGCGCCGCTGGACTTCGATTTCACCATGGCTTTTCAGCCACTCGTCGATATCGCCCAAGGCCATGTCTATGGCTATGAAGCGCTCGTCAGAGGCCCTGGCGGGGAGTCGGCCGCCTCGATTCTGGCCAGAGTCGACGCCACGACACTCTATCGCTTCGATCAGGCATGCCGTGTCAAGGCGATCGAACTGGCCCACGAGCTGGGCGCCGTCGGCATGCTGTCGATCAATTTCCTCCCCAATGCCGTCTACGAGCCGCAAGCCTGTATTCAGGCGACCCTGAAGGCTGCAGAACGCGTCGGCTGGCCGGTCAGCAGACTCTGCTTCGAGATTACCGAATCCGAAAGCGTCGCGGACCGTCGCCATCTCCAGAACATCGTGGACAGCTATCGGGCAATGGGAATGAAAACGGCGCTGGACGATTTCGGCACCGGTCACGCCAATCTCGATCTGCTGATCGATATCTCGCCCGACGTGCTAAAAATCGACCGCCAACTGATCAGCCATATACAGGTAGCACCAAGACAACAACGAATCGTCGAACACATCGTCACCCTGGCCCATCAGCTCGGTATTACGCTGATCGCCGAGGGCGTCGAAACAATAGAAGAAGCTCGCTGGCTCTATCAGCATGGTATTGCGAGGCAGCAGGGATACTGGTTTGCCAGACCGATCGCAGGACAACTACCTACTTGCCCCGATTCGCGCTTCGCGTTGGCCCGGGGTGAACGCTAACGATCCGACGCGTCTGGCTACTCTTCTCACCGTATGAACCTCGGTATCCTAGCTTATGGTTGCTTCGAAAAATCGGTTGCCCCGCCAGTCGGTGGATGCTTCATCCACCGCTGACGGGCTGGACACGCTCAACATCGCCGCATTGATCTATCGGATCGATGAGGATGTGCCGTTGCTGGTCGATGCCAACGAGACAGCGAGACGTCTATTATCGATAGGTGACAGTTTCCCCACAGCCGACCCCTGGCATTGGCTGGATGCCCGGCGATGTCCGGCAACCGGCGCCCGACATCCAGCGATGCTTGAGGACGATTCACACGCCTCGCCTCAGTGGCAATACTTTCATCTCCGTCAAAGCCGGAAGCCACTGCGAGCCGTCAAGCTCAAGATTTCGCCACTGGATGTCCCCGCCGACGGCGACCACCGGCGCCATGTCCTGATTGCCGTCGGCGAGATTACCGAGGCCGACAGCGATGCCACTCCCAGTCTGCTGCCCCAGGCCGAGCCCCAACTGCACCAGATGCTGGGGAATCTGCCCATGGGCGTGTGCGTCATCGATGTCGAGGGCTATCTGCGCCTGGTCAACCGCGCTTTTTGCCGGTTCTTCGGCTATACGGAGAGCGAGCTGCTCAATGCCCATTTCCGCAAGCTGTTGCCCGAGCAGCATCGCCCAGCCGCCGACCAGTATCACGCTGCCAGTTTTCCCGATGCGCTGAATCAGCGTCGCGCGGTGGAGGTTCTGTTGCGGGATGGATCGACCCGGACCGTCATCATCGAGGATACGATCAACCATGACGACCTCGGCCGCCCACAGCACATCGCCTTTCTCGTCGATATCACCGAGCGACGCAATCTCGAACGTCGGCTGGAGCAGAAGAACCGACGTCTCGAGTACCTGGCAACGCGCGATGACCTAACGGGACTGCACAATCGCCGTTTCGGCCTCGAACTGCTGGAACAGACGCTGGAACGCAGTCAGCGCTACGGCGAGAAAGTCTCCGTCGCCATGCTCGATCTTGACTATTTCAAGGAGATCAACGATCAGTATGGTCACCCTGTCGGCGACACCATCCTGACGGACTTCAGCCGTCTCGTGGTCGAGTTGCTGCGCGCAAGCGACACCTTCATTCGCTGGGGAGGTGAAGAGTTCCTGATGATTCTGCCCGGCATCGACCGGTTCGCGGCGCAGACCACGTTGAACCGCCTCATCGAGCAACTTCACGACCACCCGCTGAGCCCCTACGATCTTCGGATAAGCTTCTCCGCCGGCGTCGGCGAGCATCATCATCAGACGTCGAAGGGATTGCTCGAAGAGATCGATCAGGCGCTCTATCAGGCCAAGTCTGCCGGCCGCGGCTGCGTCGCCATCGCGCCGATTTGTGTCTCCCGGCCCGGGCAGTGTTGCAATCAGGCATTTTCGTCGCTCTGACGTGACGGCCAGCCTCTGGCCGGCCATCTCGCTAATCTCGACTGCATCGCCGTTCGCTCGGCCTGGCGATCGGCCAGGCCCATGAGAAAGCGCTGGGGACGACTCCGGGAAGATCGCCCCGATCTAGAAGATCGTTCGCACGGCCAGAAACAGCACGGTCGGTGCCAGCAGGATGCCCAGCCCGGTATAGAACGTCGCCGTCATCGCGCCGTAAGGCACCAGTCGCGCATCGGTCGCCGCCAGGCCTGCAGCAACGCCGCTGGTCGTGCCGATCAAGCCACCGAAGATCATCGCCGAGCGCGGGTTGTCCAGCCCGATCAGTTTTGCGGTCATCGGGGTCGCGATCATGGTCAGAATCGACTTGACCAGACCGGCAGCGATCGACAGCGCGATCACTTCCGAGCTCGCCCCCAGCGTGGCCCCGGTGACCGGTCCGACGATATAGGTCACTGCGCCCGCCGCGATGGTGGTGATGTCGACCGGGTCGGTATAGCCGAAACCGATCGCCACGGCAGCCCCTGCCACGAACGAGACGAGAACGCCGAGAAACAACGCGATCACGCCGCGCAGGCCAGCCTTCTTGATTTCGTGAAGCCGGACACCGTAGGCGGTGGCGATGATCGCCAGATCCCGCAACATGCCGCCGCCCATCAGCCCGAGCCCGGAAAACAGCGTGACATCCGAAAGCCCCTTGCTACCGCCGGTGGACACGCCGCCGATGTAGGCAAGTACCAGGCCGATGATGATCGCAATGGCGGAACCGTGCAGACGCCCCGCCGTCAGATGGCGACTGAGCCAGTAGGCCACGTACATGGTGAGACCAATCACCGCGAAAGCCGCGATCAGGTGATATTTGTCGACCAGAGAGACAATGGAATCGTTCATGTCGGCAATCTCGCTCAATGGCCGCTAGGGGCAGTGGGGGTCGACTCGAGCGGGCTCGCGTCATCGGTCTTCTTGCCGGTCAGTACCGGAACCAGCGCCAACCCCAGCACGACCGAGAGCACGCCGGCCAGGATCGCCACCATGCCGCCGCTGAATGCCGCCGCCACGTTCTGACTCGCCGCCATGGCCACCACGATCGGAATGTACATCGCATTCCAGAAGTTGATGCCGCTCTCCGTCGTTTCCGGCAGCTTGTCGCGGTCCTTGAGATAGCCGGTCACGAAGATCAGCAGCAGCATGGCGATACCCACCCCGCCCAGATTGGAATCGATTCCCAGCAGCTGGCCGAGCACGTCGCCGATGATTAGCCCCGCCAGCATGCAGCCGGCCAGGAGTGCTACACCGTAGATCACCATCGTCATCACCTCTTGGGTATTGTTATAGCGCGTTTTAATGGGACGTCGTTTTATGAAGCCTCGTTATGGCGCTTTGCTTTAGGACGTCGTCATGGATGGCTCGGTCGAATGAGCCTGGCGTGTCTCGAGACGAGCACCGTCTACCGCACGGTGACCGCCATGCCGCGTTACCCACGCGGCAAGGGTGAAAAGCGTTCGGCAACACTTACGGGCGTGCCGTTTCTGCACCGGTATAGATATCGGCATAGCGCTCCCGCAGCGCGTTCTTCTGGACCTTGCCCATGACATTGCGCGGCAGGCTATCGATGAAGAACACCCGCTTGGGCTGCTTGTAGCGCGCGACCTTGTCCTTGAGCGCCGCCAGCACCTGAGCTTCATCGAGTGTTTCGCCGGGCTTGACCACCACTGCCGCCGTCACCCCCTCGCCAAGATCGGGGTGTGCCACGCCGATGACCGCCGACTCCACCACCTGAGGCAGTTCGTCGATCCACTGTTCGACCTCCTTGGGGTAGACGTTGTAGCCACCGGAGATCACCAGATCCTTGTCGCGCCCAACGATGTGCAGGTAGCCATCGTCATCGATCAGACCGAGATCACCGGTAATGAAGAAGCCGTCTTCCCGGAATTCCGAAGCGGTCTTTTCCGGCATCCGCCAGTAACCCTGAAAGACGTTGGGCCCGCGAACTTCCACCAGACCGGTCTCCCCCGACGCCAGCGTCTTGCCGCTCTCGCGCTCGGTGATCCGCACTTCGCTACCCGGCAGGGCGAAGCCGACAGTGCCCGGGCGGCGCTCGCCGTCGTAGGGATTCGACGTGTTCATGTTGGTTTCGGTCATGCCGTAGCGTTCGAGAATGGCGTGGCCGGTACGTTCGTGAAATTCGTGGTGGGTCTCGGCCAGCAGCGGCGCGGAACCGGACACGAACAGTCGCATGTTGGCGGTCGTCTCTCTGTTCAGACGCGGGCTGGCCAGCAGCCGGGTGTAGAACGTCGGCACCCCCATCAGCGCCGTCGCCCGCGGCATCAGGTCCAGCAGCTGGTCGGCATCGAGCTTGGGCATGAAAGTCATCGAGGCGCCGACGGTCAGAACGATGTTGCACGCCACGAACAGCCCATGAGTATGGAAAATCGGCAGCGCGTGCAGCAGGTGATCGTCAGCCGTGAATTGCCAGGTCTGCGCCAGCGCCTGACTGTTGGCGGCAAGATTGCCGTGGCTCAGCATCGCACCCTTGGAACGCCCGGTGGTGCCGGACGTATACAGGATCGAGGCCAGGTCATTGGCTTCGAGTTCGGCGAGACGAGAATCCTCCTCGGCGTTGCCGACCCGTTCCATCAACGAACCATCGACATCGGCGCCCAGGCTTTCGACGACTGACACGCCGCAACGCTCGGCCAGCCGCTGTGCGATCTCGAGATCCTCGGGCCGACACACATAGATCCGGGGCTCGGCGTCGGTCAGGAAATACTCGACTTCAGCTTCGGTATAGGCCGTGTTGAGCGGCAGATAGACGGCTCCTGTCTGCAGGCAGGCAAGGTAGAGCATGATCGCCTGCGGACTCTTGTCGACCTGAACCACGACACGATCGCCCGGCTCCACGCCGCTCTCGCGCAGCACCTTTGCCATGCGCCGCGAGGTAGCTAGCACGTCGCGATAGCGATACCGTTCGCCGCTCGGCGTATCGATCAACACCTTGTCCGGGTGGCGCTCGAAATTGCCCGAGAATTGCAGATAAAGATTCTGATTCATTCCACCACTCCTGCTTTGATAAACGGTCATGGCCGGTCAGGCGTCGGTTCGCGAGCCATGGCGGCAGCGTGAACGACCTTGCTTGGCTTCCCGGCGGATCTCGCTGGTGCAGACCACCGTGCCCTCGCGGCTGAACGCTTCGTGATTCTGCTCGATACGATCGAGTTCGTAGAGGTAATTGACCATCAGACCGTGGGACTGACGGCGTCCGTTCTCGGACGTGTCCCCCGGCCAGTTGAGCCGATGCAGACTGGCGCCGTTACCCAGATGGAAGCGGGCTACCGGGTCGATCGGCATGCCGCTGTCGCGTTTGACGTCGATCAGATAGTGCGCCGCCAGACCGCGAAGCTCGGGTGTCAGCTTGTCGCGCGACTTGGCATCCTCTAACCAGCGGCCGCCGTCGATACTGGCGGCGGTCTCGTCAGTCAGTTGACACGCCCCGCTCTCGCGCTCGGTCGCCAGCCACTTGGCGAACCCGGGTACCGGCGACAGCGTCACGAATTTCTCGAGATTGGGCAGCTCGCGCTTGAGCTCCTGCACCACCTGCTTGATCAGGAAGTTGCCGAAGGAGATCCCGCGCAGGCCGGCCTGACAGTTGCTGATGCTGTAGAAGGCGGCCGTATCGGCCTCTTCCGGACGCACCTCGTCGCCCCCTTCGAGAATCGTCTGGATGCTGTCGGGGATGCCGCGGCATAGGGCCACTTCGACGAAAATCAGCGGCTCGTCGCCGGTCGCCGGATGAAAGAAGGCATAGCAGTGACGATCGCCGGGATCGAGACGTCGGCGCAGGTCCGACCAGTCACCGATCGCGTGGACCGCCTCGTAGTGAATGATCTTCTCGAGCACCGCCGCCGGCGTGTTCCAGTCGATGCTCTCCAGCACCAGGAAGCCACGGTTGAACCAGGACGCAAAGAGATGCCCGAAGTCGGCATCCAAGGGCGCCAGTTCGGGATGGGTCTTGAGGCAGCGCAACAGATCCGCGCGCATTTTGACTAATTCATAAGTCCCGCCAGGGCAGAGATTCAGCCGGCGCAGCAGGTGTTGGCGTCGAGGCTCGCACGCTGCGAACAGCTGCTGCAGACTCGCGTTGTCCTCGTCGACGCGGTAGGCCGCGTAAGCTTGGTGGATGGCCTCGGGCTCGGCGGCGTAGCGCTCGCCCAGTAACTGGAAGAAGGCGATACGGTCCGCTTCGTCGAGCGAGGCATAGCGTTCCAGCGCTTCCTGGGCGATCAGAATCTGGGAAGCCTCGCCACCGGGGTGCATCAGCGTCTCGCATACCGAGGTCAATCTCGCCAGGCTACTGGCCGCCTTGCCGGAGCCGGTCCCCGTGAGGTACTGACCCCGTGTTCGGCGACCGATGCTGGATAGCAGGTCCTGGAGGAAATTCATGTTGACGTTCATGCCGGCCCTCTCGGGTCTGTGGCTATGACTTCACCAGCGACGTAAGGCGACGCTGGCGAGCGTTGAACGGAGCGAGGCGGTCCAGCCGCTAAGCCTTGGTTTCGAAACCAACGAGACATTTCGAAACCGACGGTTAACATACATGTCATCGCTCTGTTATATATAACAGTCACGCCCCGGTCATCGGGTGTCAACCTAGGAGAAAGTCTAATATGGCTCGCACCCCGCATGCCCAGCGACTTCGCGACTTGCTGGAGGATGCCATTGTCGACGGTCACTTCGCCCCGGGGGACAAACTGGATCCGGAAGCGCTGGCGCGCGAGTACGAATGCTCACGCACCCCGATCCGGGAGGCGCTGCAGCAGCTCGCGGCATCGGGTATGGTGCGTGTCTTGCCCAAGCGCGGGACTTTTGTCGCCCAGTTGAGCGTGACCGAGCTGGTCGAGCGCTTCGAAGTGATGGCGGAACTGGAGGGCATGTGCGCAAGGCTGGCGGCGCGACGTGCGACAACCGAAGAGCTGGCAGCGTTGCAGCGTGCTCAGACGGCCTGCCGGCAGTGCATGACCGCCGGCGACGCCGACGGTTACTACTATGAAAATGGCACCTTCCACCATCTAATCTATCAGGCCAGTCACAACCAGTTCCTGACCGGGGAGGCCGCGCGCCTGCACGCCATTCTGAAACCCTATCGACGCCTGCAACTGCACGCTCGCGGGCGCGTTGCCAGTAGTTTCGACGAGCATGAAGCCATCATGGCGGCGCTGGTACAGGGCGATGCCGAGGCCGCCGAGACGGCCATCAAGCACCACGTGCAGGTTCAGGGAGAGCGATTCAATGACCTGGTCGCCTCCATGCAGCGTCTGCAGGCACAGCGCCAGAACGGCGCCTGACCCGCGAGCGCATGGTTTCGGCCGCGGCAGTCGAAGACGAGAATCAGTGGAAGAGTAGCGTCACCATCAGCGCGACGCTGCCGACGATCAGCGCCGTGATGACGGAGAGACTGACTACCAGATTGAGCCAGCGATCGATCCGAGCGTCGGGGGGCGTCGGCGCACGCCGAGTCGCCCCGTGAGAGAGCTGGCGGGAAGACTTCGTGGCCGGTGGCATGGGCAAGCTCCGCAGTGGGTCATGATCGTGTTAACGGCGTCACGCCTCTCGAATTGAGTATTAAATTAAGCGGCTTCGATAAATTTCTCCACCTCTGTCATCGAGAGCCGTTGTCATGCCACTGGCCAATGCTCGATGCGCCAGGGAATCCTCGCCAACGAAAAACGGCCCCGATCCTGTCCGGATCGGGGCCGTCGTCCACAACGCTATCGATCGGCGCTATCGATCAGCGCGGGTTGATACGACGATTTTTGACATCGGGCGCGCGACGATAACGGTCTTCGTCCGCCAACTCTTCGGCTTCGAAGGCGTCGGCGCCCACCGGCGTGTCGCTGTGCTTACGATAGAGCGCGGTCAACATCGCCTTACGATCGGCGCGCAGCTCTTTCAGCGTCACGAAAATCATACCGTAGAGAATGAACGTGAACGGCAACGCGGCCAGTACCGAGGCCGACTGCAACCCTTTCAAGCCGCTTTCACCACCGGCCGAGAGCAACGTCAGGCAGATTGCCGCGATCAGCACCCCCCAGATGATCCGCTTCATCAGTGGCGGATTGAGCGAGCCGTTATCGGTCATCTGCGACACGATATAGGTGGCGGAATCCGCGGACGTCACCAGGAAGATGAAAATCAGACAGAGAGCCACGATCGACAGCACATTCGAGAACGGCATCAGATCGAACATCTGAAACAGCGCCGAAGTGATGTTGTCCGAGGTCGCCTGAGCGAGGCCCGCATCGCTGTTCATTTCCATCTGAATGGCGGCGCCACCGAATACGCCAATCCACAGACAGGCCAGCAGCGGCGGTACGACCAGCACGCCGAACACATACTGCTTGATGGTACGACCACGCGAAATTCGGGCCACAAAGGTGCCCACGAACGGCGACCAGGCAATGACCCAGGCCCAGTAGAAAATGGTCCAGTTGGATGCCCATTGACTGTCATCATACGGTGACATCCGCAGGCTCATGCCGATGAAATTCTGCAGGTAATCGCCGATACCCAAAGTGATGGTCTCGAGAATCGCGACCGTGGGTCCGGTGAACAGAATGTAGAACATCAGCGCGAAGCAGATGATCAGGTTGAGGTTGGAAAGATTCTTGATCCCCTTGTCCAGGCCCGATGTCGCCGAGAGCATGTAGCAGATGAACATCGCCCCCATGATGATGAACTGCCACATCATATTCTCGGGCACATTGAACACCGAGTGCAGGCCGCCATTGATCTGCAAGACCGCCAAGCCAATTGATGTCGCCACCCCCATCACGGTGGCGACGACGGCGAAGATATCGAGGATCGGCCCGAGCCGGCGCAGTTTCGGGCGCTTGGCCGTTACCGACGACAGTACGTTGGACACCATGCCCGCCTGCCCCTTACGGAACTGGTAATAGGCGATGATCAAGCCAACCACCGAAAACGCGGCCCACTGGTGGATACCCCAGTTGAAGAACGCGTACTGAATCGCATAGCGCGCCGATTCGGCGGATTCCGGTTCCACATCGCCGTAGGGTGGCGTCATGTAATGGGTCATCGGCTCCGCCATCCCGTAGAACACCAGGCCGACACCGAACCCTGCCGCCAACAGCATGCTTATCCAGGAGAAGAAACCATAGGTGGGTTTGCTATCCTGTGGCCCCAGACGAATTTTCCCGTATTTGCTGAACGCCAGCCCCACCAGAAAAATCACGAACCCGAAAACGGAGATCAGATAGAACCACCCGAAATAGTGCGTGGTAGCGCCCAATGCGGCGTTAGCGACATTTCCAAATCCCGTTGGAAAAATGGCACCGACGGCCACGATTGCCGCTATCACCATCGCTGAGACGATGAATACCCCTTGCTTGCCGAATTTGGGCATGTTGTCCCCTTTTGATTGTGCTGATTTCCTCTAACGCCAACAGTGTAGACGAAGCCTCTACTCTCTGCGGCCGCTCAGGGTCTACCTCGGTGCCTTTGGCGAGTCAACGGGATGCCATACGAAAACTCCCTCGACGTAAGTCTTCGTTAAGCCTTTGTACCTCAACCTCGCCCTCATCATATTTGGTGGAGGGCTATCGATGTCGGGTTTATCTGCCCCAGCGGCGAACATCATCTGGCGCGAAAGTCGGGACGGTCAGGAGCGGGCCACGCTCGAGCACTTCATCGCGGATACCTACCGGCAGCAGCATGGCGCGTCGATCGCCCATTTCGCACCGCGTCTCTACGGGCTGTGGGAGCAAGATCAACTGCAGGCTGCTGTCGGCGTCCGTCGAGCCGACGCATCCCCGCTCTTTCTCGAGCACTACCTGGAAACGCCCATCGAGCAGGCCCTCTCCGACGTTCTGGAGACGCAGGTCGATCGCATGGCATTGGCGGAAATCGGCAATCTGGCCGCTCGTCGACCTGGCATGACGGTCCCGCTGATTCGCGCACTGATTGCCTCTCTCGTCGCCGAGGAGTGCCGGTGGCTGGCATTCACCGCAACGGCAACCGTTCGCAATGGATTTCGACGCCTTGGCCTCGACGTTCATCGTCTCGCGGCGGCCGACCCGACCCGCTTGGGTACCGCGCAAGGCGACTGGGGCAATTATTACCTGCACCGCCCCTGGGTCATGGGTGGCGACTTGCTTGCCGCTTGGCATCGCCTCGCCCCGGGCGGCGACCGCACGATCATCAACACCGTGCCAGCCGCTGCCCCGCTTCAAAAGGATATCGATCATGCGTGAGCGCTTTCTGGACCATTTGTGGACGCTGGGGAAGACCGACGCGAACCGTGTCGCCCTGGAGGACGAGACCCGGTCGATCGATTACGGCGAACTGATGGCGCTTGTCGAATCCCGCGCACACCAGCTACGTCAACTCGGTAGTCAGCGCGTCGGATTGGCCCTCGATAATGGCGTCGACTGGGTACTGTGGGATCTCGCGATGATGCAGGAGGCCATCGTCTGCGTGCCGCTACCCGGATTTTTTGCGCCGTCACAGCTAGCCCACGTGGTCGATCAGGCAGGTCTGGATGCGCTGATCGGGAAGCCGTCCGTGGCGACGGCCTTGGGCTTCGAGGCTATCACAGACACCAGCGGCTCCACGAACACCAAAGACGCCACGCTCTGGCAGCGCCGCGTTGTCTCGTCACTCCCAGCGTTACCCGAAGGCACGCACAAGATCACCTTCACCTCGGGCACCAGCGGCACGCCCAAAGGCGTCTGCCTGAGTAGCGACAACCAGCTCGTCGTCGCCGAGAGTCTCGCCGAGATCGCCGCTAGCGTCGACGTGCGCCGACACCTGGCAATACTCCCACTGGCGACGCTGCTGGAAAACATCGGCGGCATATACGCCCCACTATGGTTGGGCGGCAGCGTCACACTGCCCTCCTTGGGGGCACTGGGCTGGCTGGGCGCAAGTGGTTTCGATAGCGCCCTCGGCTGGCAGGTCATTACCGAGCACGCGCCGGACAGTCTCATTCTGGTGCCGCAACTGCTTTCGGCGTTACTCACCCAGCAAGGCGATGCGCCCATCGGCTTTGGCCGTTTCTTCGCGGTCGGCGGGGCCACGGTGTCGCCCGCGCTCTTGGCGCGCGCGGAAGCCGCTGGCTGGCCGGTGTTCGAAGGATACGGTCTTTCCGAGTGCGCGTCCGTCGTCACACTCAATCGTCCCGGCGAAGCTCGTCCCAGTGAACATCGACCCGGCAGCGTGGGCAGACCATTGCCTCATGCAGAGGTAAGCCTGTCTGAAGATGGCGAGGTGCTGGTTCGGGGCAATGTGATGCTGGGCTACCTGGGTGACAGCGGCCCGGCACCGACGGTCTGGCCCACGGGCGATCTAGGTGAATGGGATGGCGATGACCTGAGGCTCAAGGGGCGTCATCGCCAGGTCTTCATCACCGCCTACGGCCGCAATGTCGATCCGGCCTGGGTCGAGGCTGAATTGACCGCCGAACCCGCGCTTGCCCAGGCCTGGGTGAGCGGTGAAGCGCAGTCCTTCAATCGTGCCCTGTTGGTGCCGCGAGGCGACTGGGTCAACGATCGCCAAATCGAAGACGCCGTGGCGCGAGCCAACGCCCGATTGCCCGATTACGCGCGCGTCTCACTGTGGCAACGCAGCACCCCCTTTACTGCACAAAACGGTCTAGCAACCGCCAATGGCCGACTGCGCCGTGACGCGTTGGTCAACCATTACCACACCTGGCTTACGAGCCCGGTATTTCCATCGGCGGATGTGTAAGACATCCGCTTACGTCTCAGGAGACGACATCATGTCCCGCTATGAAAAACTGCAACAAGCCACTGCCAGTCATCGCCAATGGCTGCTCGACACGCCGGTCATTCGCCGGGCGCTGGAAGGCAACATCACGCGGGACATCTATCTCGCGTTTCTGGAACAGGCCTATCACCACGTCAAGCAGACGGTGCCGCTGATGATGGCCTGCGGGGCGCGCCTGCCGGCTCGTCTCGAATGGCTGCGTGGCGCGCTGGTGGAATACATTGAGGAAGAGTACGGCCACCAGGAATGGATTCTGGACGATATTCGCGCCATTGGGGGCGATGCCGATGCCGTCGCCAGTGCCACACCCGCGCCGGCTACCGAATTGATGGTGCGCTACATCCGTGATGTCATCGCCTACGACAACCCGGTCGGCTTCTTCGGCATGGTGCACGTGCTGGAAGGCACCAGTACCGCCATCGCCACCCAAGCCGCCGAGCAGATGCGCGACGGTGCCGGACTCCCGGCCAACGCCTTTCGCTACCTCGAATCCCACGGCAGCCTCGATATCGGACATCTGGCGTTCTTCGAGGAGCAGATCAACCGGCTCGAAGACCCCGCCGACCTGCAGGCCATCATCGATTCCGCCAACATGGTCTATCGCCTCTACGGTGCCATGTTCCGCAATCTTCAGCGGGATGCCGACGACGTCGCCAGCCATGAGGGCCTGAGCCATGCGCTGGTCTGATCGCCGCATCCTGGTCACGGGCGCCAGTGGCGGTATCGGACGGGAACTCGTGACACTGCTGGCCCAGCGCGGCGCGCGGCTTCTTATCGTGGGGCGCAACGCCAGCGTGCTGAAAGAACTGACGACACTGGCGCCCGAGCGCATTCGTGCGCTCACCGCCGACCTGACAGCGCTAGATGAGCGTCGCAGGGTCGTCGAGGCCGCCGATGATGCACGGGTCGACATGCTGATCAACGCCGCCGGGGTAAATCATTTCGGCCTCTTCGACGAGCAGTCTCCGGCGGCGATCTCATCGATGGTGGACCTCAACGTAACAGCCACCCTGCTCCTCACTCAGGCGCTGCTACCGCGACTGCTGCACGAAAATAGCGCCTGGATCGTCAACCTCGGATCTGCTTTCGGTGCGATTGGCCACCCGGGCTATACCGCCTACTGCACGACCAAGTTCGCCTTGCGCGGATTCAGTCAAGCCTTGCGTCGAGAGCTAGCCGATACGCCGATCCAGGTGCTGCATATCTCGCCTCGTGCCACCCGCACGAGCATGAACAGTGACCGCGCCGATGCCCTCAACACCGCGCTGGGCAACCACGTGGACGAACCCGCTCACGTCGCCGCTAGCGTCATCCGCGGCATCGAGAAGCATGCTCGTGATCGACAGCTTGGCTGGCCGGAGTGCCTGCTGGTCAAGCTGAACGGCATTCTGCCCGGCCTCGTCGATCGCGCGCTCAAAAAGCAGCTTCCAACGATCCAGCAGCATGCGCGTCGTCCTTCCACGTCGTCCTGACTCGCACAGGGAGATCACCATGACAGAACACCACTCTTTGAAGGCCATGGTTCTCGCCATGGTTCTCGCCACGACGGCTGGGATGGCGCTTACCGACAGCCCCATGGCGTTGGCGGCACAGCCTTTGACGGCTTCGGCATCGACCGCAGACTCGGCAGCGCCGGCCGCCGCGGGCCTGCATGAACTCCAGAGCCGCTGGGCCAACATTCGGTACCAGACGCCGGAAGCGCGACGTGCCGATGCCTTCGAGCAGCTCTATCAGCGCGCTCAGGCTCTACTTAAAGCACAACCCAAAAGTGCAGAACTACACACCTGGGCGGGTATCATTCGTGGCTCTCAGGCAGGCGCGGAGGGCGGTCTAAGCGCCCTATCGCAGGTCAAGGAGGCCCGAGCCGAGTTCGAGCAGGCGCTGTCGATCGATCCGACGACGCTGAGCGGCTCGGCGTACACCAGCCTGGGTACGCTCTATCACCAGGTGCCCGGCTGGCCCATCAGCTTCGGTGACGACGACAAGGCGCGACAGCTGCTGCAGAAAGGTTTGAGCCTCAATCCCGACGGGATCGACAGCAACTACTTCTGGGCAGACTTCCTCCACGATCAGGGCGACGATGCGCAGGCCCGCCAGGCGATCGAGAAGGCCATGGCAGCAGCGCCGCGCCCCGGCAGGGAAACGGCCGATGCCGGGCGTCGTCAGGACATTCAGGCTCTGCTGAAAGAGATCTAGGCGCACGCCTCGTTCGGAGGTCCGACCAACCCGGAAGTAGCGTAAAGGTCGGCGGCGGTGGAATCGGTTGCATTCGTCTCTGGCGCCCTCATGATAGGGATTATGAGGGCGCTAACTAGCGCTCACTCACTTCTCGATGGGAACGCTCATGTCACGACTTGCCGATATTCCTCTCTCGGTGCTGGACCTGGCACCGATCACGCGCGACGGTACTGCGGCGGAGACCTTCCGTCACAGCGTCGACCTGGCCCAGCAGACCGAACGCCTTGGCTACAACCGTTACTGGCTGGCCGAGCATCACAACATCGATGGGATCGCCAGCGCGGCGACCAGCGTGTTGATCGGTCACATTGCGGGCGCTACCTCGACGCTACGCATCGGCAGCGGCGGCATCATGCTGCCCAACCATCCGCCGCTGGCGATCGCCGAGCAGTTCGGCACCCTGGCCACGCTCTACCCGGATCGGATCGATCTCGGCCTGGGCCGCGCGCCGGGGTCCGACGGCATCACCATGCAGGCCATGCGCCGCGACCCACGCGCCGGCGTCAACGATTTCCCCGACCGTCTCGATGAACTACGCCGCTATCTGGGTGATACCGTACCCGGCCAGCGCGTGCGCGCCATTCCCGGTGAGGGCACCCACGTGCCCATCTGGCTGCTCGGCTCCAGCGGCTATAGCGCCCAGCTCGCGGCCAGGCTCGGCCTGCCTTTCGCGTTCGCCGGGCAGTTCGCGCCGGGCTACATGGTCGAGGCGCTGCATCTCTACCGCGAAGGTTTCCAGCCGGGTGTACTCGACAAGCCCCACGCCATGATCGGGATTCCGCTGGTCGCCGCCGACACCGACGAGCGCGCCCGCTTCCTGGCCACCACGCAGCAGCAGAAATTTCTCAATCTGATTCGCGGCAAGAGCACGCGCACCCTGCCACCGGTAGAGAATCTCGACTGGTCGCCGCAGGAACGGGCCATGGTCTCGCAGAATCTGGGGGCCGCGGTGGTCGGCGGGCCGGAGAGCGTACGCCAACAGCTGGACGACCTGCTCGAGCAGACCGGCGCCGACGAAATCATGGTCAACACCGACTGTTTTGATCACGCCGAACGGGTGAAGTCCTACGAGATTCTGGCGGACGTATGGAAGGCCTGATTGCCGAACAGTCGTAGATCTAGAGGCTAGAATTTGCCTCCCGGCGTCTCCAAGACCGCGCGGGGTGAGAAGCGCCAAGCCGGGTCGCGCGACATGGATGTCGCGCGAGGCGCGCCAGGACAAGGATGTCCGTGCGCGCCGACCCGAAGCGCAGGCGCTTTCTCATACCGGGTTTCGCGGTCTTGCGACGCCAATAGAAGCGGAGCGGTGAGGGGACGAGCGTTAAGCCCCCTCGTCAATCAACGCTGAGGATCGCTAATGCACGATCAGTGACAGGCTCTCCGCCCGCGAATCAGACGAATCCTAACTACCCACGAAAAAACACCCGGCACATGGCCGGGTGTTTTCATTTCGAGGCAGGGATGAGAAGTCAGCCCAAGGGCTATCAACCCAAACGCTTGGCCAGCAGACCTTCCAGCTTCTTCTGGTCGGCGGCGAAGGTACGGATGCCTTCGGCCAGCTTTTCGGTCGCCATGGCGTCCTCGTTGTGCTCCCAGCGGAACTGCGCTTCACCGATCGGATCGAGGCGCTCGGTGCCGCTACCCTCGTCGGTGATCTTGCGCGTCACGTCCCCTTCCGCCGAGGAGAGCTCCTCGAGCAGCGCTGGCGAAATGGTCAGGCGATTACAGCCGGCCAGCGCCAGAATCTGATCGGTGTTGCGGAAGCTGGCGCCCATGACCACCGTCTTGTAACCGTACTGGCTGGCGTAGTCGCACACACCTCGGACGAACTTGACGCCCGGATCCTCGTCCGGCGCGTAGGATTCGGTACCGGTGGATTTCTTGTACCAGTCGGTGACGCGGCCGACGAAGGGAGAGATCAGATAGACGCCGGCTTCGAAACAGGCGCGCGCCTGGGCATCGGAGAAGAGCAGCGTCAGATTGCACTTGATACCTTCCTTCTCGAGCCTTTCGGCAGCACGAATGCCTTCCCAGGTAGAAGCAAGCTTGATCAGCACGCGGTCCTTGGAGACGCCCTGCTTCTCGTACAGCTTGATCAGATGGTGGGCCTTCTCGAAGCTGGCTTCCTCGTCGAAGGAGAGCTTGGCGGCCACTTCGGTGGAGACACGGCCAGGAATGATCTTGGTGATCTCGGTGCCGATCGCCACACAGAGACGATCGACCGCGTCCTCGACGCGCGCGTCGGCATCGGACACTTCCGACTTCACCGCGGTCAATGTCTCGTCGATCAACGCCTGATAGCCCTCGAGATCGAAGGCCTTGAGAATCAGAGAGGGATTGGTAGTCGCGTCATGCGGCTGATAGCGGCGGATGGCATCCAGATCGCCGGTATCGGCGACTACCATGGAAAGTTGCTTGAGAGAGTCGAGTTGCTGCGTCATGAGTCACTCCATCGTCGTAGCGTGTGATTGCATCCCTTCGCAATCCTAATTCTGAAAGCATAACACCGATGCGTAGCTATCACCGTGACTTGACCGCGTTCCGCGCACTCTTTGACGTGAGGCCGCATCACACAATCAGAATGATGATACTCAAGGCCCGAACTGAAAATAAGCGACGAATAGGCGACGGCAAGAATGTTACTGCCGGTCAATATCGCCCCCATCGGCAACGCCTTCTCCTGTCCACTATCAATGGGGGAACAAAGCGCGATTTCAAGCCTCGAGGCAGCTGTTTTCGGGCGACAGCATCGCTGCCCACTGACGACGCGGTGGCGGTCAACCGGCGATACGGTCGCGGCCGTCGGGCGATACGAGAGCCGCCCCCGGAAGGATACCGAAGACTCAAGCGATACCGTGCTCGCGGCTCAGCGCCTCGCGGTAGCGGCGATAGATATCATCATAGCAGGCGACGGTTTCCGGCTGTGGCCGAGTCAGCGTGGATTCATCCAGGCGCACCCAATCCCGGCAGAGCGTATCCAATGCCACTTCGGACTCACGGTCATCGCACCAGCGTGCCTGGATCGCCCCGCCGAAAGCCGCGGCCTCGGTGACCTGGGGACAGACCACCTCGACATCGAGCACATCGGCCACGATCTGGCGCCACACCGGGCTTTTGGCCCCGCCGCCAACGAGCCGCACCTGAGTTGCCTGACTGGCCAACGGGCCCAGCAGTTCGAGCCCATAACGCAGCCCGAAGGTGGCGCTTTCGACAGCGGCACGGCACAGATTTTCCGGGGTGGTGTTGAAGCTGGTCAGGCCGCTCATGCTCGCCTGCGCCTGGGGCAACGCCGGCACCCGTTCGCCACTGAAGAACGGCAGCAAAGTGATGCCACCCGCCCCCGGCTCGGCCTTGGCGACGGCACGATTGAAACCGTCGATGTCCAGCCCGACCAGCTCCCGCAGCGTGGTCGTGGCCGAGGTGACGTTCATGGTGCAGATCAACGGTAGCCAGCCGCCGTGACTGGCGCAGAAGTTCGCCACCATGGCGTTGTCCGGCACCACCGGATCGGAGGAATGAACGGCAATGGTGCCGGAAGTCCCCAGACTGATCGTGACCCGCCCCGGCTCGATATTGCCGGTGCCGATGGCTCCCATCATGTTGTCGCCACCGCCGCTGGAGACGAGCACGTCATCACTCAGCCCCAGCTCGCGGGCCAGCTCTGGGCGCACCTTTCCCACTGCCTCGCGGGAATCGATCAGTCTCGGCAGCACCGTGTCGAAATCGAGCTCTGGGGCGATGATGTCGAACACGTCTCGCCGCCAGGTTCGCGCTCGCGTATCGAAATAACCGGTGCCGGATGCATCGCCCGGCTCGGCCACCCGCTCGCCGGTCAGCCAGAAGTTGAGATAGTCGTGCGGCAGCAGCAGCGTGGCGATTTTCCGATAGGCGTCAGGATGGGTTTCGCGCAGCCAGGCAATCTTGGAGGCGGTATAACCGGTCTGCAGTACCAGTCCGAGCTTGTCGATGCAGCCCTGTTCGCCACCGAGCTGCTCGATCAGTCGCGCGTTCCAATCGGCAGTCTCGGTATCGTTCCAGAGCTTGGCCGGATGTAGCGGCGCGCCATCGCCATCCAGCGCTACCATGCCGTGCTGTTGGCCGGAAATACCGATGGCCCGGATCGTGTCCGCCTTCACTCCGGCATCGCTCAGCGCCTCTTCGAGGGCGCCGCGAAAGGCCTCGGTCCACTCCTCGACACGCTGTTCCCGTCGGCCGTGGTCGCCCTGTTCCAGCTGGTGGGGACGAGAAGCTTCACCAACGATGCGTCCGTCGTCACCATCGACCACCACGACCTTGGTGCTCTGCGTGCCACAATCCACGCCGATATACATCGCGTCCATCCCTTGATCAGTTCCGATTTCGTATCGCTTGCGCGGCCGGCGCGAACGCCGACCTCAATTCGTCATCCGCTGACGTCAATGCGCCACGAGATGCTCGACACAGGCTCGCGCGCCGTCGCGATAAAGCCTTTCGAGTGCATCGAGATAGGCCGCGCGGAAACGCTCGTCGTCGGCCAGATCGCCGAACAGCTGACGATTCTCGATGAAGGCGGTCGGTTCGTCGCGGTTACGTTTGGCGATCGCCGTCAGCTCGTCTTTCAGACGATCGACGACCACGATCGACTCGCCCTGCTCGTCGGCGCCCTCGGCATAGCGTGCCCAGCTGGCGACGACCGCCGCGCTGCGATGAATCTCGCCGCCCTGTGCCAACTGCTCGCGAATCACCGGCAGCAGCCATTTGGGGATGCGATCCGAGCTTTCGGCACACAGCCGCGCCAGGGTGTCCTTGATCTCCGGATTGGCAAAACGCGCGATCAGCGTGTGCTTGTAATCGTCGAGATCGACGCCCGGCACCGGCCGCAGGGTCGGCGTGCCCTCGCGGTTCATGTAATCGAGCAGGAAGTCGACGAACAGCGGGTCCTGACACACTTCATGAGCATAGCGGTAGCCGGCCAGATAGCCGAAGTAGGTCAGCGCCTGATGGCTGGCGTTGAGCAGACGCAGCTTCATCAGCTCGTAGGGCATGACATCTTCGACCAGCTGCACGCCGACCTGATCGTAGGCAGGACGGCCAGCGTTGAAATGGTCCTCCAGCACCCATTGAGTGAAGGGCTCGCAGACCACCGGCCAGCGATCCTCGATACCGAACCGCTGGTGAATCTCTTCGATGTCTCCGTCGGTGGTCACCGGCGTGATGCGATCGACCATCGAGTTGGGAAAATGCACGTTGGCATCGATCCAGTCACCCAGTTCCGCGTCCCGCGCTCTGGCGTAGGCCACGAACATCTTATGGGCGACTTCGCCGTTACCCTGAATGTTGTCGCAGGACATCACCGTGAATGGCTCTACACCCCGCTCCCGCCGCCGCGCCAACGCCTCGGCGACGATCCCGAAAGTGGTTCTGGGGGTCTTCGGCGAGGCCAGATCGTGTTCGACATCCGCGTTTCCGAGGTCAAACTCGCCGGTGACATGGTGAAAGTTGTAGCCCCCCTCGGTCACCGTCAGCGACACGATGCGGATCTTGGGGTCTGCCAACAATTCCAGCGTTCCTTCGATATCGTCCGGCGCATAGCGATAGTCGATGATCGAGCCGATGACCCGCGCCTGGTACTCGCCCTCGGGATGCTTGATCACCAAGGTATAGAGATGATCCTGAGCGGAGAGCGCCGCCTGCATGCGACGATCGCCGGGCATCACGCCGACCCCGACGATACCCCAGTCCAGCGCTTCGCCTCGATTCATCAGATCATCGAGATACATCGCCTGATGAGCGCGATGAAAGCCGCCGACGCCGAAGTGGACGATACCCGGCGTGACCCGACTGCGATCGTAGGACGGCTTGGCGACGGTGTTCTCGAGCTGGCCGAGGGCCGCCGAATTCAGCGATGGCATAGGTTGTCTCCTGAAAAGTCACTGCCCATAAAGATTCTGAACGCGTTCGGCCCCGATCAGGCCTTGGCGGCGACCGAAGGCTGCTCCGCCGGCTCGCGACCAATGGCCAGTTCACTGTCGGTGTCGAACAGATGCAACTTGTCGCTGTCGCAGGCCAGCGTCAGGGTGTCACCGATCTCGACTTTCTGGTGACCGGGCAGCTGTGCGGTGACGGAATGCTCGCCCACGCTCAGTTGCACCATGGTCACCGCCCCCAACGTCTCGACCACATCCACCGTGCCTTCGACACGATTGGTCGCCGCGCCATCGCTCAATCGGAGATGCTCCGGACGAATACCGACCCAGACATCACCCACGTTCCGGGTGGCCACGACGGGCCGGTGGCTGTCATCCAGCGTCAGTCGATAGCCGTCGCCACTGACGACTCCTTCGGCATGCCTGGCGCGCAGAAAGTTCATCGACGGGTTGCCGATGAAACCGGCCACGAAACGATTGGCCGGGAATTCGTAGAGATTGATCGGCGTATCGATCTGCTGAATTCTGCCGTCCTTCATCACCACGATGCGCTCGCCCATGGTCATGGCTTCGACCTGGTCGTGGGTCACGTAGAACGTAGTCACCTTGAGACGCTTGTGCAGCTTGACGATCTCGGCACGCATATCGACGCGCAGTTTGGCATCCAGGTTGGAGAGTGGCTCGTCCATCAGGAAAACCTGCGGATCGCGCACGATCGCTCTGCCCAGCGCGACGCGTTGACGCTGACCGCCGGAAAGCTCGCGCGGCTTGCGATCCAGCAGAGGCTGAATTCCCAGTGTCTGTGCCGCTTCCTCGATCTTGGCCTTGATCTCTGCCGCGGGGCGTTTTTTCAGCTTCAGGCTGAACCCCATGTTGTCGGCAACGCTCATGTGCGGATAAAGCGCGTAGCTCTGGAACACCATCGCGATATCGCGCTCCTTGGGCGGCACCTGACTGACATCTCTGCCGCCGATCAGGATTTCGCCTTCGGTATTGCGCTCCAGCCCGGCGATCATGCGCATGGTGGTCGACTTGCCGCAGCCCGAAGGACCCACCAGCACCACGAATTCGCCGTCGCGGGTGACCAGATTGAAGTTATCGACTGCGTTGCTGCTTTTGTCGCCTTTGCCCTTAACGAGACCCTGAGCATAGTTCTTGGCGACATTCTTGAGTTCGACGATGGCCATCTCGTTAGCCCTCTGAAAAAGATTCGTTACCGGCGCGTTCGCCGATCATTTAACGGCGCCGAAAGTCAGGCCTCTGACCATCTGGCGTTGCGTGAACCAACCGAGCACGATGATCGGCGCGATGGCCAGTACCGAAGCAGCGGACATCTTGGCCCAATAGAGTCCTTCGGCACTCTTGAACGAGGCGATGTAGACCGCCAGAGTCGCCGCGTCGTGATCCGTCATGGTGATGCTCCAGAACGACTCGTTCCACGCCAGGATCAGCGCCAGCAGCCCGGTCGAGGCCAGCCCCGGCAACGCCAGCGGCAGCACCACCTTGAACAGCGTCTGCATGATGCTGGCACCGTCGATGTCGGCCGCCTCGACGATATCCTTGGGGATGTCGCGGAAGTAGGAGTAGACCATCCACACGATGATCGGCAGGTTCATGGCCGTGAACAGAAGCGTCAGCCCCAACGCGTTGTCCAGAAGCCCGACCGCGCTGTAGACCAGATAGATCGGAATCAGCACGCCGACCGCCGGAATGAACTTGGTCGACACCATCCATACCAGCAGGAAGTCGGTGCGCTTGTTGGGATAGAACGCCATGGCGTAGGCCGCCGGCACCGCCAGTGCCAGCCCGATGACGGTCGAGGCGACGGCGGTCAGCACCGAATTCCAGGCGTAGTGCCAATAGCCGCTGCCCTGCGCCAACGCCGTCTTGAAACTCTCGAGCGTCGGCGAAAAGAAGAAGCTCGGCACGACCGTGAAGGCTTCCTGCTCGGACTTGAACGCCGTCAACAGCAGCCACAGGATCGGGAAGAAGATCAGCAGCGCCACGATCCACGCGAGCACGCCCATGACACCGTTGCTGAAACGAGATGAGTTCATCGTGCGGCTCCCGCGTTGAGGTTCCCGGCAATGAAGCGAATCAGCATGATGGCGAAGATGTTCGCCAGGATTACCGCCCCGATGGCGGCTGCCGAAGCGATGCCGATATCGTTCTGCTGGAATACGGTCTGAAAGATGTAGTACGGCAGGTTGGTGGTTGCCGTACCGGGGCCGCCACCGGTGGTGGTGTAGATCTCGGCAAACGAGGTCAGGAAGAAGATGCTCTCCAGCATCACCACGACATACAGCACCTGCCCCAGGTGCGGAATCACGATGTGCTGGAATTCCTGCCAGGCGCTGGCACCATCGAGCTTGGCCGCCTCGATCTGGTCTTCCGGCAGTGACTGCAGTCCGGTCAGCAATACCAGCAGCGCGAACGGCGTCCACTCCCAGGTAATCATGATGATCACCGATAGCATTGGATAGTGGGCGAGCCAGTCGACCGGCTCCAGCCCCAGTTGCCGTGCCAACCAGGCGAACAGACCGAAGACCGGGTGGAACAGCATGTTCTTCCAGATCAGACCGGTCACTACCGGCATGACGAAAAAGGGCGCCACCGCCAGCGTGCGAGCCACGCCACGGCCGACGAAGGTGCGATTGAACAGCAGTGCCAGTGCCAAGCCCAAACAGACCGTGATGACCAGACTGGCCGCAACGATGATCAGGGTATTGGCCAGCGACTTCCAGAAAGTGGCGTCGCCCAGCAGGATCGCGAAATTGTTCAAACCGGCAAAGCCGTTGTACATCGGCATGAGCAGGTTGTACTGCTGAAACGAGTAATAGATGGTCATGGCCAGCGGCACGAGCATCCATATCAGCAGGAAGATGACCGCCGGCGCCATCAGCAGCCGCGTGGTACGAGCGAACGAACGAGCGCCGGTAGCTTCAGCGCTCGGGGCAGTTCGAGAAATGGCTTTCATGCGGGATTCCCGTGGCTTCGGATTGCATGACGCAACCCTTGGTCAGACTAGGCAGGTCAGACTAGACAGCTCCGACTAGTTAGCTCCGACTGGACAGCTCCAGCTTACGCAGCGACACCGCCGATCGAATCGATCGGCGGTGTCCCATGCCTTGCTTACTGCGGTTTGCCGGTCTGCTGCATGATGCGGTCGGTGAAGGTCTGCCCCTGCTGGAGCGCCTCGTCGACACTGCTCTCACCCGAGAGCATTGCTGCCATCAGCTGGCCGACACGAGTACCGATTGCCTGGAACTGCGGAATGGTGACGAACTGCACGCCGGTGTAGGGCACTTCCTGCGCGCTGGGATCGGTCGGGCTGGCGCTCTTGATCGCCGTCTCGACCAGCGGCGCAAACGGCGCTGCCTTGACGTAGTCGTCACTGTCATAGGTGGACTGTCGCGTGCCCGGAGGTACCGCCAGCCAACCCTTGTCGTCCGCCACGGCCTGGATGTAATCCTTGGAGGTCGCCCAGTCGACGAAGGTCTTCGCGGCTTCCTGATGCTTGGACGACTGCGGCACTGCCAGCGCCCAGGTGAACAGCCAGTTGGAACCCTTCTCGGTCTTCTCGTGAGGCGCCTGAGCGAAGCCCACCTTGTCGGCGATCTTGGAGGTTTCCGGATCGCTGACGTAACTGGCCGCCACGGTAGAATCCACCCACATGCCGCACTGACCGTTGGCGAAAAGGGTCTCGGACTCGGTGAAGCCGTTGGAGGTCACCCCCGGCGGGCCATAATCGTTGAGCAGTTCGACGTAGGCGTTGGCCGCGTTCTTCCACTCGTCGCTGGTCAGCTGCGGTTTCCAGTCCATGTCGAACCAGCGTCCGCCGAAGCTGTTGACCATGGTGCCGAACAGCGCCATGTTCTGACCCCAGCCCGGCAGCCCGCGAAGGCAGATACCGTAGACGCCATCCGATTTCGACTGGATCTTGGAAGCGAATTCCTTCATCTGGGTCCAGGTCGGCTTGTCCGGCATTTCGATGCCGGCCTTCTCGAACAGATCCTTGCGGTAATAGGTCACCGAGGACTCGGCATAAAACGGCAGCGCATAGAGCTTGCCGTCCACCGACAGACCATCCTTGACCGGCTTGAGAAGATCGTCGGCGTCATAGCTTTCGGGCAGATTCTCCATTGGCGACAGCCAATCGTTCTGTGCCCAGATCGGCGTCTCGTAGTTGCTCACGGTGACCACGTCATACTGACCGGCGCCGCTGGCGATGTCGGTGGTCACTTTCTGACGCAGTTCGTTTTCCGGCAGCGTCACCCAGTTCACATTGATATCCGGGTGGGCATCGTTGAACGCCGACATCATGCTCTGCATCGTCACCATGTCGGGGTTGTTCACGGTGGCCACGGTGATGTCCGTGCTCTGCGCCATGGCAGCGGAACAGACCCCAAGGCCTGCGATCCCGATGCCTGAAACAAACAAGGCAAGTCTCATCTGGAATTCCTCTCGTAGTGCTTGTTATTGCTAGGGCTTTGACGGCTGTCACGCCGAGTGCCGAACGATCCCCGGGCACGGTCCGACCTTGAGATTCCAGGCTGGCGTTGTTCAGAGACGAGGACCGACCGTGTGCATTGCAAGAACGGATACTTGAACGCTCATGACATCAAAGATAGATCATAACGTTAACACCCGAGGAATCAAGCTGACGATGATTAAAATAAGCAAGCAAATTCAAAAAGATAAACTCTATTAGACCAATGTTTAATGCCCAGCATAGACCTAAGTATTAGAGAAAAAGGTAGATGACAGAGACACTATCGATGATAGAAAATGATGCGAAATGATACGTAATGTCCAAACATTCGAGATGCTGGGCATCCGTATCCGGCTTGCCGCATTCAGGCACAGAAGATCATGCGGGTCATCAGGGAGATGAGGCGATGCCTCGAACCACGCTCGAAGATATCGCCCGACTGGCCGGTGTCAGCAAGATCACGGTATCGCGGGCGTTCTCCTCGCCGGACAAAGTCCATGCCGAAACCCGCACCCAGATACTGCGCATCGCTCGCGAACTCAATTACGTGCCGCCATCGGGGGCTCGTGATACCGCCGTTACCCGCACCCTGGGTATCGTCAATCCCAACATGGGCAACCCGTTTTTTGCCCGCCTGACCCGCGAAATCACGCTGGCGGCCAGAGCTCGCGGTTATACCGTGCTGGTATTCGACTCCTACGAATCGGAGACGCTGGAGGCGGAAGCGATCGGCAAACTGATCGAGTTCTCCGTCGACGCCGTCATCCTGTCGGTGATCTCGTCGGATATCGATTACCACCCAACCTATCTGGATCGCCTCGCCTCGGCGGGCATCCCGGTGGTACTGGTGGATCGCGAGCTCAAGGCGGTCCATTACGGCGGGGTCTACATCGACAATCTCGACTGCGGCTATCAAGCCGGACGCTATTGCCTCGAGCGGGGAATCACGCAGTTGCTGGCAGTCTCCGGGCCGGCCGACTCGATGGTCTCGATCGGCCGCATGTCCGGCATCCGGGAGGCCATCGGAGGCCGTGGGATAACGCTCGACGTGGTGTACAGCGACTTCTCCTTCGAACCCGCCTATGACGCGCTACGCGAGTATCTGCGCGATCACCCCTGGCCACAGGGAATCATCGGTGCCAACAACCAGATCACCATGGCGGTGTTGAAGCTGTGTCACGAACGCGGGGTCGTTCCACAGCGTGATATCCAGCTGTTCAGCATCGACGACATCGAGCACAGCGACGTGTTCGGCCTGCAGATTCCCTGCATCCATCACAATTTGCCGGAGATCGCGCAGCAGGCGTTGCAGCTGGCGTTGGCGGCCATCCAGTCACCGGATCAGCGAGGTTTTCGCACCGTGGTTCGAGGCCAACTGCTGACGCAGTGACCCATGATTCAGTGACCCGATCCTCCGCCGACGCGGCCATGGTCTAGCCACACGCCGTCATCCGGGCGTCGGAGTCTCCCCGGACTGCACTGAGACCGGCGACGCCGGAAGCCACACGTCGGCGGCCAACCCGCCGATGGCGGCGCGCTCCAGACGCAGCGTGCCGCCGTAAAGCATCATCAGATCCTCGACGATCGCCAGCCCCAGCCCCGAACCGCCCGGCCCGGAACCCGCACTGGAACCCGAACTGAAACCAGAGTCGCGCACATCCAGACGCACGCCTCGCGCCAGCGCGGCCTCACTCTGCGCTTGAGTCATCCCCGGACCGTCATCCTCGATTCGCAGACGCACACCTTGTGACACCCGAGAGACCTTGAATAGCACTCGGCCCTCTGCCCAACGCAGCGCGTTCTCGAGCAGATTGCCGGTGAGCTCCTGAAGGTCCTGGGGATCGATCCGTGCGGTCGCCCCGGAATCGATATCGGCATCGAAGCGTATGCCCCGTCGCGACGCCAGCTTGGCCAGCCCCTGCACCACCGGGGCGATAGCGTCATGGATCGATACCCGCCCGGAAAAAGCCACGCCACCCGCTGCCGAGGCTCGGGCCAGGTGGTGGCGAACGGCATCGTCGATCCGCGTCAGTTCGGTATTGATGGGCCGGCGCTGCGCCTCCGGGAAGCGTTCGGAAAGCGTCTTGAGCACGCTCACCGGCGTCTTCAGCGCGTGGGCCAGATTGCCCGCCGCCGCGCGCCCGCGCTCGATCAACCGCCGGTCACGCTCAAGCACGCCGTTCATCGCCAGTGCCAGCTCCTTGAGCTCCACCGGCAACTGGGTATCCAGGCGCTCGATCTCGCCCTCCTCCACCGCTCGCAGATTGGCCGACATCCGGCGTAGCGGTGCCAGCCCCCAGCGCATCTGCAGCGCCAGTCCGGCCAGCAGCAACACGCCGAAAGTGGCAAGCGACAGTATCAACAGACGTTCGAAGCGCCCCACTTCGTGATTCAGCTCCACGGTCGATCCCGCCAGCGCGACATGGACCGTCTCGCGGTGCCCCGGCAGGCGCAGATCGCGCTCGATCATGCGCAGGTCGTCGTCGCGGGGACCCTCGACTTCGTAAACATGGATTCCATCGTCATCTTGGGGCACCGGCAGTCGCTGATCCCACAGCGAACGCGACGTCAGGGTGAGATCGTCGCCGTCGGTCACTTGCCAGTACCAGCCGGAATAGACCCGATCGAAGCGGGCGTCACCCAACGAGCGGTTGAGCTGCAGGCGCTGGCCGATGTTGTCGACCTGCATGCCGGCCAGCAATGCATTGAGCAGGGATTCGAGACGGCTATCGAAAGAGGCGGTGGCGGATTGGCGGAAGTTGTAGCTCAGCCCGGCACCAGCCAGGGGTAACAGCACGATGACCAGCACCAGCGAGGCGACCAGCAGCCTCGCGCCCAACGGCGCCAGCCGCAGCCATTCGCCAAGCCGGGCCACCCAGCGTGGCCGCCAGCGTTTCCAGCCGTCTTCTCTCGAGCGATCGCCTTTCAAGTCTCGGCCTCTCGGTTCTCGATCTTTCAAGCCCCGGCCTCAAGATCGACCAGGCGATAACCCTGGCCACGAAGCGTTTCGATGCGGGCACGGCCGAACTTGCGCCGCAGACGACTGATCTGGACGTCGATGACGTTGGAATCGGGTTCATGATCACGGTTGTAGACATGCTCGACAAGCTCGGCGCGGCTGACGATCCGCGGCGAAGCATGCATCAGATACGAGAGCAGCCGCGACTCCTGGGCGGTCAGGGTGATCGGGCGAGCTGCCAGTGAAACACTGCCCGAATGCGTATCCAGGGTCAGCTCGCCCACCCGAATCACCGGATGAGCGTGGCCGTGACTGCGCCGGACCAGCGCCCGCAGCCGGAACAGCACCTCGGCGGTCTCGAACGGCTTGACCACATAATCGTCGGCACCGGCGGAAAAGCCGGCCGCCTTGTCGGACCAGCGTTCACGTGCCGTCAGCACCAGTACCGGCAGATCGATATCATCCTCGCGCCACTGCGAGAGCCATCGTGTGCCGTCGCCGTCGGGCAGTCCCAGATCGAGGATGGCCGCGTCATAGCGTTCGGTACGCACCAGATAATCGGCCTGCTGCCCGGTGGTGGTCGACTCGATCAACAGGCCGGCTTCCGCCAGCGCGCTCGCCAGCGCCTCGGCGAGCGCGGCATCGTCTTCGACCAGCAATACCTTCATTACCGACTCCCTGACTCAAGACACGTTATCGCCCTCGACGCTCGACAAGCGCTCGACAGGCGACAACCTAGGGCGATTTCTTCATCGCCTCGATATTGACGCCTTCGACGCTCAACAGCTCGCCGCTGGTGGCATCGAACTCGAATTCGACCACCTGCCCCTGGGGCCCGATCATTTCTACCTCGTATTCGATCAGGCCGTCATCCTGTTCCAGCTCGACCTCGAGGATCTGGCCATCATAGCGAGCTTCCAGCCAATCCATGACCTCGTCGATGCCCACCAGATGGCCTTCCTTGACCTCCTGGTGCAGATCTCTCCAGTTGTCGCCGTCGGCGCTGACAGGCACCAGAGTGCCGCTCACCAGCAGCGGCAGGATCGACAGCAGCACGAGCGCGTTTCGAAGTTTCATTTCCATAGTGTGCCGCAATCGCCATTAACCCGAGATGAATCCGCCAGATCAAGACATCTCGCCGATGGCGTCCGCTCAACGAGAGCGATGAACCCAGGATGAACGCCGCCTTCAGTTCGGGGCAAGGTCCCCCCGAGTATAACGGTAGACATCGGCAGAGCCTGCGCGCTGCCGCAGTGGACGTTTTCACGATACCCGGTATCAGGAGACTAGTGATGAAAAATCCATGGATGCTCTCTGCCGTGGCACTTGGCAGCGGGATCAGCGCCGGTGCCATGGCAGACGACAAAGCCCTCTCCTACAGCCAGCTGGACACGCTGCTCAACGGTGCCGAACGCTACGGCTTCAGTCGCTATGAAAAGCTCGACGTCGATCATGACGACAACCGTCTCGAGATCGAAGGCTGGCGGCAAGACGGCTGGGAGCTCGACGTCTCGATGACGCTCGACAACGCAACCCCGACGCGTGAAAGCCAGCGCAAGTCGAACACGCCGGACTGGAGTCTGAGCGGAGAAGAACTACGACAGGCGCTGGATCGCGCTCGTGATCAAGGCATGCAACATTTGGAGGAGCTCGAGGTCGATAGTGATGGGCACATCGAGATCGAAGGCTACACTGGCAATCAAACTGAGTTCGATCTCGAACTGCATCGCGACGATCTAAAGTTCGTAGATATCAACACCGGGGGTGAAACCGGATGACCGATAACCGCCAGAATGACAACGCCGCCTGGCGCGCCGCCCAGCAATGGCGCGAGCGCGTCCATCAAACTCGTCCGCGTCAAGGGGCCGGCGGTCTGCGCCTGCTGGCGACCTGGCTACTGTTCGGCGTCATGCTGATCATCGGCACCCTGCTTGGCCTGTTCTTCCTTGTCATCGGCTGGGCGATGCTGCCGTTTCTCCGCCACCGGATGAAAAAGCGGGCCGAGCAGGTTCGCGCTTCCCGAGCGCAATATGCCGGCGGCAGCGCGGATCCGGATATCGGCGCTCACGAAAGTGATGCCAATGCCGCCAAGCGTTCCCAGCACGTCCTCGATGGCGAATACGAAGTGCGCTCGAAGGAATCCTGATCGCACCGAATTGGCACACGCCATGCGATCTTAGCCGCTGCCCTCGGCCGACTTTTTTTGATGCTCTTTACGTTAATGGGTATCCCAAAAACGCTTTGGATCGGTTTCAAGCTTTCTTGACGAACTCCGATTTGAGCTTCATCGGTCCGATGCCGTCGACCTTGCAGTCGATGTCGTGGTCACCATCCACCAGTCGAATGTTCTTGACCTTGGTGCCGACCTTCACCACCAGGGACGAGCCTTTGATCTTAAGATCCTTGATCACGGTGATGCTGTCACCATCGGCGAGCGGCGTGCCGTGCGCATCGGTTACGACGCTGTCCTGGCCATCCTCGGCGCCGGCATCCGCATCGGACCACTCATGGGCACACTCGGGGCAGATAAACAGTTGGCTATCGACGTAGGTATATTCGGACCCGCACTGCGGGCAAGGAGGTAACTGGCTCATGCATAGACTTCCGGCGTTCAGGAAAGCCGCGGAGTCTACGCTGCCCGTTTTGGGCTGCCCAGTTTAATTACGCTTGGTTTTCCAGCGTGACCCGCGGGCTGGAGATGATGCTGACAAACTTTTTCACGCCTGAAGTCTTGTATCCTGAATCATACGACGATATATAGCCCGAAGCGTCACTGAGATGCGATATCACGGGAGGGCTAGGCAATGAGCCGTGAAGAATATATCGAAGAGCAGGATTTCTCCGAAGCCGTCAATGATGAGCAGTTCGAGCGTCCCCGCAGCAGCAAGGCGGATTCCTTACGCGCCCGACGTCAGGTCGAGGCACTGCTCGAGGAACGTCGCCTCAAGCGTGCCATCGAAGACGACTGGTACAACGATTTCGGCGACGAAGAAGAGTAGGCCTCGCTACGCGTTTCACAGGCAGACTTCATTACCACGGGATTTACCACGGGCGCTCAGGCGCCCGTTCGCATTGTCGGCATGACTGGTTTACCCTTCCAGAACTACGCTGAGCCCTGTTGACGGGCGTTTCAGCAAAGACTGACTGTTTCTATTCACCGCGACATATAACCGGATTTCCATGGCGCAATACGTTTACACCATGAACCGGGTGGGCAAGGTCGTCCCCCCGAAGCGCGAGATCCTCAAGGATATCTCGCTATCCTTCTTCCCTGGCGCCAAGATCGGCGTGCTCGGCCTCAACGGCTCGGGAAAGTCGACGCTGCTGCGCATCATGGCCGGCCTCGACACCGAGCATAACGGCGAAGCGCGGCCGATGCCGGGCATCAATATCGGCTATCTGCCGCAGGAGCCGGAGCTCGACGACAGCAAGAGCGTTCGCGAAACGGTCGAGGAAGCGCTGGGCGAGATCAAGCAGGCCCAGGAGCAGCTGGAAGCCGTCTACGTCGCCTACGCCGAGCCGGACGCCGACTTCGACGCGCTGGCCGCACAGCAGGCGCGCCTGGAGAACATCATCGAAGCGGCCGATGCGCATAACATCGAGCGCAAGCTGGAAGTGGCCGCGGAGGCGCTGCGGCTGCCTTCCTGGGAGGCCAGCGTGGGCCATCTTTCCGGCGGCGAGCGGCGCCGCGTGGCGCTATGCCGGCTGCTGCTCTCGAGCCCGGACATGCTGCTGCTCGACGAACCGACCAACCATCTGGACGCCGAATCCGTCGCCTGGCTGGAACGCTTCCTGCACGACTATCCGGGTACCGTTGTGGCGATCACCCACGACCGCTACTTCCTCGACAATGTCGCCGGCTGGATCCTGGAGCTCGACCGCGGCCAGGGCATTCCGTTCGAAGGCAACTACTCCCAGTGGCTCGAGTCCAAGGAAAAGCGCCTCGAGCAGGAGTCCAAACAGGAAGCCGGACGCCAGCGCGCGATCAAGCAGGAGCTGGAGTGGGTTCGTCAGAATGCCAAGGGGCGTCAGGCCAAGAGCAAGGCGCGTCTCAACCGCTTCGAAGAGCTCCAGTCGGGCGACTATCAGAAACGCAACGAAACCAACGAGATCTACATTCCGCCCGGGCCCCGTCTAGGCGACAAGGTCATCGAGTTTCACGATGTCAGCAAGCGTTTCGACGAGAAGATGCTGTTCGACAATCTCAGCTTCCAGGTGCCGACTGGCGCGATCGTGGGCATCGTCGGTGGCAACGGCGCCGGCAAGTCGACGCTGTTCAAGCTGATCGACGGCAAGGAACCGCCGGATGGGGGCGAAGTGGTGCTCGGCGACACGGTCAGCGTTGCCTACGTCGAACAGTTGCGCGATCACTTCGACAATACCCAGACCGTGTGGGAAGCCGTTTCCGACGGCCAGGATATTCTCAACATCAACGGCTATGAAGTCTCCTCGCGCGCCTACGTGGGCAGGTTCAACTTCAAGGGCACCGACCAGCAGAAACGTCTGAGCGATCTCTCGGGCGGTGAGCGTGGGCGCCTGCAGCTGGCCCAGACGCTCAAGCAGGCCGCCAATGTGCTGCTGCTCGACGAACCCTCCAACGATCTCGATATCGAGACGCTGCGCGCGCTGGAAGAAGCGTTGCTGGCCTTCCCTGGCTGCGCTCTGGTGATCTCGCACGATCGCTGGTTCCTCGATCGTATCGCGACGCACATCCTGGCCTACGAGGGCGATTCCAACGTGGTCTTCTTCGAAGGCAACTACGCCGAGTACGAAGCGGACTACCACAAGCGTGTCGGCAACGACACGCCGAAGCGAATGAAGTACAAGCGCATCGACGCCTGACTCTCGGATCGCTTTTCGTCCCCGTTGAACGCAAATACCCCGCCAATCAGGCGGGGTATTTGTGAGTACCGAATCATAAGTACCGAATCGTAAGTATCGAATCATTCGTTGCCGGCTTGTTCGCTGTCGACCTCGCTGCTGGCGGCTGCGAACGCTGCCGACTTCATCGTTACCGACTCTTAAGTGTCAACGGCCTCGGCCGCGGATCAGTGACACGACGAACAGGATCAAGAAGATCACGAACAGAACCTTGGCGATCGTCGCAGCGGCACCGGCGATACCACCGAAACCCAGAACCCCGGCGATGATGGCGACGATAAGAAAAATGACGGCGTAGCTAAGCATGGCAACTCTTCCTGTGCTGACCCGTTGGATCTACCGATCCGGCCTATCCGGTTCGGCAAACCATCCTCTCATTCCGTGAGGACAGTCTAAGCCTTGCCGTTTCCGACCCTTTCGTCAAGTCTCTCGCGTAACTCCCTGCTCAATAAAAGGAACGCTCGCCCTGGGGACGCGTCTTGAAGCGTCGATGCAGCCACAGATACTGCTCCGGATGACGCCGAATCGCCTGCTCGATGAACGCGTTCACCTGTGCCGCGTCGGCCACTTCATCGCCACTGGGAAAGTTCTCCAGCGGCGGCAGATATTCCAGCGTATAGGTGCGATTGTCCGGGTTGCGGTGAAACATCAGCGGCATCACCGGCGCGCCCGTCATCTTGGCAATCTTGGCGGTCAACTTGATCGACGCTGCCGGTACGCCGAAGAACGGTGCGAACACGCTCGCTTCGCGACCGAAATCCTGGTCCGGCGAGTACCACACGGCATGGCCGGACTTGATCCGACGAACCACGCCCCGCAGATCGTGGCGATCGATCGCCGCACCGAAGATGCCGCGCCGAGCGCGGGTCATGAAGTCTTCGAACACGGGATTGTCGTGCGGTCGATAGACGACATCGGCGGGAAAGAACAGCGAATGCAGCGCGCCACCCAGGTCCAGAGTCGAAAAATGAATCCCGATGATCAACGCGCCCTTACCCTGCGCCATGGCCCGATCCATGTGCTCGGTGCCGCGAAAGGCGACGCGATGACGTAGATGCTCGGGGTCGCGGCACCAGCCGGTGGCCGTCTCGAGAATGCCGATACCATTGGCGACGAAGGTTTTCTTGACCAGTGCCGCCCGCTGCCGATCGTCCAACTCGGGAAAACAGAGCGCCAGGTTGGTGTCGGTAATGTGGCGACGGCGCTTGGCCAGTTTCCAGCTCAGCAGACCGATCGTTCGTCCCAGCGCCAGCTTGGCGCGCCAGGGCAGAAGCGCGCCCAGGCGCATCAAGGCAATGCCTAACCAAGCCCCCCAGTAGCGAGGATGAGCATGATTGGCGGGATAGACTTTCTTGGCCATGGATCTTCCGATTCCGTGTGAACGCCGGACAGTGTAGCGAAATGGCGCGAGTGGCTGCTACGCGTCGCCGGAATAGCGCCGGGGTACTCGTGGCAGAACGCCCGTCAGCAAGGTATATCCGATGGTGTCGCTGTGGATCGCCACCTCGTCGACGCTGAGCCCCTGTCCCCATAGCACGACTTCGCTGCCGACATCCGCCTCGGGCAGATGGCTGATATCGACCGTCAGCATATCCATCGACACCCGCCCCACCAGCGGGCAGCGCTGGCCGTCGACCAGGATCGGCGTTCCGTCGCGGGCATGACGGTCGTAGCCGTCGCCGTAGCCGGCGGCAACCACACCGATCCGCGACGGCCCGGCAGTCCGCCAGCGAGCGCCGTAGCCGACCGGCTCGCCGCCCGCCAGAGATTGCACCGCAATCAACCGTGACCGCAGCGTCATCACCGGTTCCAGCGCAATGCCGGCCGGTAGTGCACTTTCGAGCGGATTGCTGCCGTAGAGCATGATGCCGGGCCGATTCCATTGCGCGTGGGTCTGCGGCTTGACCAGCGTCGCCGGCGAGTTGGCGACACAGCGCGGTGCCTGCAAACGCTCACCGATCGATTCGATGACCCGCTGCTGCTGTTCGAATTGGGAGGTATCGCAACGGTCGGCGCTGGAAAAATGACTGATCAGATGAAGATCGCGAACCCGAGGCGATGCCCGCAGTCGCGCCCAGCGTTCAACGAAAGTTTCGGGATCGTAGCCGAGCCGATGCATTCCCGAATCCAGTTTGAGCCAGACTGTCAGCGGATCAACTGCCGGATGCTTCAACACGGCTTGAAGCTGCCAGTCGCTGTGGACGACTTGCCACAGACCCAGCGCCTCGACGCGGGGCAGCTCGCCAGCCTCGAAGATGCCTTCCAGCAGCACAATCGAACGCTTGACGCCCGCTTCCCGCAGCGCTTCGGCTTCTTCCAGCGAGGCCACCGCGAATGCCGGCGCGAGGGCTTCCAGCGCCTTGGCGCACGCCACCGCCCCATGCCCGTAGGCATTGGCCTTGATCACTGCCATGCAGCGGCTAAGAGGCGCCAGATCGCGGGCAACGGCGTAATTGTGGCGCAGGGCATTCAAATCGATATCGGCGATGAGCGGCCGGGCCATGACACTTCCTTAAAAGCAACCAGACAACAGGCAACCCCAGCGGATGCCTGCCGCCATTCTACCCTGCCGGAAAGCGCTGCGTGCTCGTGAGTACCCTGGAAAGTACGCGCCTCGCGCCCCAATGAAGACGCCGCTGAGTGAGCAGCGGCGTCGGGGCCATCCAAGTCAGCGTCGTGTCACGACTGCGGCGGCTTGGGTCGCTGGCCGATGTCCTCGGCACCCATGTCGTTATCGGCGTCGTCCATATTCAACGACACCGGGTTGCTGTCGAGCAGCCAACGGTTGGTGCCGCGAATCACGTCGAGGTTGAGCACGCCGGCCTGCTGGCGAAGCTGCAGCAGGTCGGTGACGTAGGTATAGCGGGCATCGGCATAGTCGGACATCGATTCGTAGAGCGACTGCTCGGCATCGAGCACGTCGACGATATTCCGTGTACCCACCTCGTAGCCGGCACGAGTTGCTTCGACCGCACTACGGCTGGAGACGATCGCCTCACGCTGCGCCTCGACCGACTCGACGTCGTTACCTACCCGGGTAAACAGCGAGCGAACCTGCTGAGTCGTGTAGCGACGCTGATCCTCGAAATCATATTGCGTCGCTTCCAGCGTGTAGGTGTTCTCGCGCACCGACGCGCTGGTGGAACCGCCGGAATAGATCGGCAGATTGGCCTGTACGCCGACCTGCAGGTCTTCGCCATGGCCGCGGGTGTAGTCATTGTCGCTATCCGAATAGGAGTAATCCGCGAAAGCATCCAATGTCGGCAAATGGCCGGCCTGAGCAATATCCACACCCGATTTTGCCAGATCGACGGCCGCCTGCGCGTACTGGATCGACGGGCTACTGGCCATCGCCATATCGACCCATTCGCCACGCCGGGCCGGAGTCGGCGGCTGGATCGGCAGATCGTCGTCCAGCCGTTCGATGCTGTCGTACTGCCGTCCCGTCAGCCGCTCGAGCGTCTCGAAGCTGACCTGCAGATCGTTCTTGGCGGCAATACGTTGGGCACGCGCCGAATCGAAGGCGGCTTGCGCTTCGTTGACATCGGTAATCGCCACCAGGCCGACATTGAACTGCTCGTTGGCCTGTTCGCGCTGACGCCCGATCGCCTTCTCCTGCGCCTGACGCGCTTCCAGCACTTCCTTGGCGCGTAGCGTCTCGAAGTAGGCTTCGGAGACATCATAAAGCAGTTGTTGCTGATCGATCTCCAGCTGCAGGGCCTGCTGGCCTACCTGTTTCTTGCTCTGCTGGTACTGATACCAGTTGCTCGCGTCGAACAATGCCTGGGTGACGTTGACGCCCGCGCTGGTGCCGTTGTAGCTGTCATCGGAGCGCGTACCGCTGATAGACCCACTGCCACTGCCGCCGCCACTGAACGTCGAGCTTTGTTCATCGAAGACCTTCTCGTGGTACACGCTTCCCGTTGCGCTGATCTGCGGCAGCAACGCGCCACGAGCCACGTCCTGGCCGGCTTCGGTGCTCTTGAACGTCGAGCGCGACGAGTTCAGCGTTGCCGAATGCGTCAGGGCATCCTGGGTAATGGTCAGTAGATCTGCTGCCTGGACCGCAGGGGCGAACGCCGCGACGACCAACAGCGATATGGCGTGTCGCAATGGAGAACGCGACGGCAACGAGATGAGAGGCGACATCGGGACATTTCCTATCGTTGAGCTCTGGCGATGATACCAAACCGACCGCGCGAGTCCTGCCGGCATGCGCAGGCAATCGAGATTGCCGGGCATCGCCCAGAGACCCAATCATGGCTGTTTTTCTGGCGGACTCGAGACGCCGATGGTCATCGACGTCATCCGGATCACACAACAAACGACCGAGGCGTCGGCAAACTCGCTGACGCCTCGGTTCGAGGTTTACATACAATGCCGCATGTATGCGATCGGATCAATAGCGGGGCCGGCCTTCACCGGCATTTGCGCATTTGTTGCTGCCCGATCACCTACTACTCGAAGATCGAATCCATCGACAGGCCCTGCTTTTCCAGCATCCGGCGCAGCTTCTTGAGCGCCTCGACCTGAATCTGACGAACCCGCTCCCGGGTCAATCCGATCTCCTCGCCCACTTCCTCGAGAGTGGCAGCCTCATGTCCGCGCAGACCGAAACGGCGCAGCACCACTTCGCGCTGCTTGTCGCTGAGTTCCACCAGCCATTCGTCGACGTGCTGCTTGACGTCGTCATCGACCAGATTGGACTCCGGGCCATCCTCGTTTTCGTCGGCGATGGTGTCGATCAGCGGCTTGTCGCTCTCGGCCCCCATCGGATAATCGACCGAGGAGACGCGCTCGTTGAGCCCGAGCATCCGCTTGACGGTGCCCACCGGCTTGTCGAGAAATTCGGCGATCTCTTCAGCGGTTGCCTCGTGATCCAGCTTCTGGGTCAACTCACGCGCCGCGCGCAAATAGACGTTGAGCTCCTTGACCACATGAATCGGCAGACGGATCGTTCGCGTCTGATTCATCAATGCCCGCTCGATGGTCTGACGAATCCACCAGGTGGCGTAGGTCGAGAAGCGAAAGCCGCGCTCCGGATCGAATTTCTCGACGGCACGGATCAATCCCAGATTGCCCTCTTCGATCAGATCGAGCAGCGACAGTCCACGGTTGAGATAACGTCGAGCGATCTTGACCACCAGCCGCAGATTGGATTCGATCATGCGTTGACGGCCCGCCGGGTCTCCTTTCTGAGCGAGCCGGCCGTAATGTACTTCCTCTTCGGGTGTCAGCAGCGGCGAAAAACCGATCTCGTTAAGATAGATCTGCGTCGCGTCGAGGCTGTGGTGGTAGGAATTTTCTTCACGGTTCAACGCCTTCTCGAAAGCGCTTTCATCATCCTTGCGACCCGTGTCGTCGTTATCGACTTCTGTGGCATCGACACCTTCGAGCTCAACATCCTGAATTTCCCGTTCAAGCATGCTCATGTCCACTACCCCCAATCTTGGCTACCTGAGTACCTCGCCATGGCAATCCTGCCGTATGGCGACCGCGTATTCCTTGCAGTTTTAAACCTTCCCTAGTTATTGATATCGGCCCATCTATTGGCTGGCCCTATTACTGGCTGGCCCTATTACTGGCTGGCCCTATTACTGGCTGGCACTGGCTGGCTCCGTTATTGACCGGGCCTGTCTCGGTCCGGCATCTCGGCCCGCCTCGAGCCACCGAACTCATGCCTCGCATGATCTTGGCTTCGAACCTCAACCGTCTCGATTGGCACAGCCCTTGAATGACACAGCCCTTGAATAACATCGCCCTCGAACCGCGCTCGACGCCTTCCCGAATAGGGAACTACGTCAAGTTCAGGGAATCGGATGCGTGCCATTCAGTGTGAGTTCAGCAGGCGACTCGCCAGGAGTCGCCAGCCATCCATGGCGCCGATGTCGTGATCAGCGCGCAGGCAGGTATTTGAGTGGGTCCTGAGGTTGTCCGTTCACGCGAACCTCGAAATGTAGCTCGACCTGGTCAGCATCCGTCTGGCCCATGGTGGCTATCGTCTCTCCGGTCTCGACAACATCGTTTTCCTTAACCTTCAACGAGTCGTTGTGCGCGTAGGCGCTCAAGAAGCGATCATTGTGCTTGAGGATGATGAGGTTGCCATATCCCCGCACACCGTCGCCGGCATACACCACAATCCCTGGCCCAGCCGCTTTGACAGGTTGCCCCTTTTGCCCGGCAATATCAATGCCGGGGGTTATGTTCGAATCGCCATCGAACTTACCCACCACCTGCCCACTCGTCGGCCACTGCCACGGCACGTTCTCGACCGGTTTGTAAGTTCTGTCGGAACGGTCCGGTGCTCCGCTGGGCTCGCCTGCCACCTCCGTGCCTGCGTCGTTGCCGGCAGCCGTTTTCGTACTTCCCCGATTGATGGAAGCAGAAGAAGATGACGAACCGGTGTCAGCCGGCACAGCGGCAGAAGATTGCTGTGATCGACCACTCTGAGAAGCGCCGGCATTGCCGCCCGCGCTCGCCGCCGACGAACCTTGCTGAGAGGCGTTTTGGGACCCATTTTGAGCGACAGTTCGAGATTGGCCTTGGGAATCTCCTTGGCCACCGCTGTCGGAACCAGTCGGCGCCGAAGACGATGCGACATTCGTTGCCTGACCGCTACTCGACGTCCCACCCGAGCTGGGCGTCTCGCCATCCGATGGCAACAGCCAGGAGGGATTGTCGCCCTCCGCCGCTGCGGATTGCGTCGAACCCGAGGCATCGAGCCCGGTTGCGGTCACGCCGCCACTGCTGGCCACCGTCTGCGCATTGCTGACACTGGCACCTGATTTCAGCTTCAACTGTTGCCCCGGTTCCAGACGATAAGGGGGCGAAATGCCGTTGAGCTGGGCCAGATCGCGGAAATCCACTCGATTTTGCCAGGCGATCCCGTAAATGGTGTCTCCGCCTTTGACCGTATAGGTCGAATTCGTCTCGCTGTTGCGGCTGACGGAAAGATCCTGCACCTGAGGCCGGCCGCTCGATGTCGTGCAGGCATTGAGCCCGATGACGACGACGGGGAGGAGCCCCAGTAACAGTGCAGTACGACGCTTACTCATAGAAAAATTCCTTTTTCGTCACGAAAAGCCGAGAGTGCCCACGAAAAAATCGAGAGTGATTAACGAGACGCCTCATGTCGCGGCCTCCTTGCGCTCTCCCAGACACATTACCACCACGACGCCGAAGACGATCAACGCCGTCGCCACGATCCACTGAGAGGGTTGCCCGGTAATCGCGGCGTATTCCGACGGCGCCAGATACTGGTAGGCCAAGGCTATCTGTTGGCCATCGCCGGCCATCCGGTAACTGGCGATCTGGCGCCAAGGCCATAGTTGAGGCAGCGAACCCAGAATAAAACCGACGATCGCCATCAGGGTGATCGCGTGATAACGACGCAACAGCCACGACAGGAGCCGGGAAAAGGTGAAAAGGCCCAGTAAACAGCCCGCACCGAAGATCGCGATCAGTCCGAGATCGAAGCTCTTGATACCGTTCATCACGGTGCCGTAGAGCCCCATGACCAGCAGCAGGAAGCTGCCCGACACCCCCGGCAGCAGCATCGCGCTGATCGCGATGGCCCCGGCCACGAACAAGGTCGCGCTACCTGCCTGGCTCATGTCGGGCAACAGATGCGGCAGGAATGCCGCCACCAGCAGCCCCAGCAGCACCGGTAGCAGATAGCGCCAGCGCCAGTGGCCCACCTGGCGCACAACCACCCAGGCCGAGGCCAACACCAGTCCGAAGAAGAACGCGTTGAGCAAGAGCTCATGATGCGCCATCAACCAGGTCACCAGATGCGCGACCGTCACCAGACTGATGACGATTCCCAGCACCAGTGGAATCAGAAAACGCAGATTGAGATGATTGACCAATCCGGCGAAGCCCTGTTGACGCCAGACGCCGAAAGCGCCCGGCCCGAAACGTTTGATGGTCTCGATCAACTCCTCATAGATACCCACGATCAAGGCGATGGTGCCGCCCGAGACCCCTGGCACGGCATCCGCCGCACCCATGCCCATGCCTTTCAATACAGTCGACGCAATGCGCTTCAACGGATGACTCCCTCAAGCAATGGTACGAAACGCACCTCTTCGAGACGCTGATGATCGAATACCGGCCCGCGCCGGCGAACTCGGGTCAGCCACTGGCGGCCCTCGCTATCCGCCAGCGGCGCGATCAGTACGCCGCCGTCGCGCAGCTGAGTCAGCAGCGGCGGTGGCAGCTCACTGGCGCAGGCCGTCAACAGGATGACATCGAACGGCGCTGCCTGGGGCCAGCCCATGGCGCCATCAGCATGGCGCAGGTTGACGTTGTGCGCGCCGAGTCGAACGAGACGTTGGCGGGCCCGGGACTGCAACGCCGCAATGCGTTCGACGCTCCAGACGCTCTTCACCAGACGCGACAGAATCAGCGTCTGGTAGCCAGATCCGGTGCCGATCTCCAGCACCCGCTGCGGCTCGGCCAGCGCCACCAGCTCGCTCATTCGGGCCACGATCCAGGGTTGAGACAGCGTCTGCCCCAGTCCCAGCGGCAACGAAGTGTCTTCGTAGGCACGGTGCGCCAGCGCCTCGTCCAGAAACAGGTGCCGCGGTTCCGCTGCCAGCACCTCCAGCACCCGGGCATGACGAATCCCCCCAGCCGCCAGACGTTCGACCATGCGATTGCGCGTTCGTTGCGACGTCATGCCGACGCCGTTCAATTCCTCAGACGTGTGACAGTCCATCCAGCCAGCCCTGTACATCGTTCAGCGTCTCGTGACGGGTCAGATCGGTATGCAGCGGCGTGATCGAGACGAAACCGGCCTCGATGGCCGCGAAATCGGTATCCGGACCATCGTCGGCATTTTCCGAAACCGCGGCGATCCAGTAGCGGTCGCGCCCGCGCGGATCCTTGACGTGGATCGGCTGCGAAGCCGGACCGCGATACCCCAGGCGAGTCACCCGGAATCCGCGAATTTCGCTCCAGGGAAGATCCGGCACGTTGACGTTGAGCAGACTGCGCGGCGGCAGCGACAGGTTTTCCGCCGCGCCCACCAGGCTGGCCGCGACGCGACCGGCAGTGTCGAAGTGGCGTTGACCGCAAAGGGAAATCGCGATTGCCGCCATGCCCAGATTGCGCCCTTCCATGGCTGCCGCCACCGTGCCGGAATAGAGCACGTCGTCACCCAGGTTGCCGCCGTGATTGATGCCGGAGATCACGAGGTCGGGCTTCTCTTCCCATACGCCGTTGACGCCGAGATAGACGCAGTCCGCCGGCGTGCCGTCGACGCTGTAGAAACCGTCGTCGAGCGACGTCAACGCCAATGGCCGCGTCAGCGTCAGCGAGTTGCTGGCGCCGCTCATGTCGCGATCCGGTGCCACTACCCGCAGTCGGGTGTGGCCTTCAAGAGCTTGAGCTAACGCTCTCAACCCCGGGGCATGAACACCGTCGTCATTGGACAACAACAGTCTGCGCATCTCCTATCCTCCTGATTGATCGTCAATGCGGCTTGTCCCGAACCAGACGACTGCCCCGAATCGACAGCTTCGGATGAAAGTCCTGAACGACAGCTCTGAACCCCAGTCCTGAACAACAGTCCTGGACGACAGCCTTGAACAACAGTCCTGCCATCAGATCAACGTCGAATGCCGAAACAGCTCCCGCAGCACCGAGGTAGCAAACGCCCCTCGCGGCAGGGTAAATGAGAGCCACACCGAATCGCCCTGCGGGGTCCAGTCAGCGTCCTTGAGACGCAGCCGCAACGGCCGTCTGTCGTGGCGCACGCCGGCTTGCACCAGCCCCTTGCTCAGCTCGGCAAAATCCGTCGCGATCGCCGTTTCTCGCTCGGCGACCTGGGCGGTGCTATCCAGGCGCCCATCGCCCCAAAGCGGCCCGGTGGGATGTAGATCGCCGGCCTCGGCCCTGGCCAATAGGTCCTGATCGACTGTCGCGCTCGCGAAACGGCTGGCTGTGCCTTCCAGATTCAGCACATCGCCGGGCTGCGGAACGCACCAGGTGCCATCGGCGACACGAGCCGACAACACCGCATTGAAAAGATAGCTGCGCGCGGTAGAAAGCAGTAGCCCTTGGGGATCCTGGCGCTTGCGCCAGCCGCGAGCCAGCAGTTGCCGGGCGCGATGCAGGTTGCGGCCCTCGGGGCCGAAGCGCTGGGGGCCGAAATAATTGGGCACGCCGCCGCTCACCAACCGATCCCAGCGTTCACGCGTGGCGCCTGACACGGCCGCCTCGCCGCTGATCCTCAAATGGAAGCGGTTGGCCCGGTGGACGCCACGTTTCAGTTTGCGCGGATGACGCACCGCTTCCAGGCAGGTCACGCCGCGCTCGGCCAGCCCGGCATCCCAGTCGGCCGGCGGCTCGCGACCGGGCAAGGCCAGCGAGAACCATTGTCGCGTCACCGCATTGCGGTCCTTGAGGCCGCTATACCCCACATCCCGCACCGGAATGTCGACCGCCCGCGCGAGCAGCCGCGCCAGATCCGGCGTGGTCAATCCACGTTTTTCCAGCCACAGCCACCAGTGTTCGCCCTGCCCTTCCGGCGCGAAATCGAACTGCTCCTCGACCAGGAAGTCCTCCGCGCGTTGACGGTACTCCCCGGCAGCAGCCGGCAGGCCCGCGGCATGGTGCCAGTTCGGAGGCCAGTATTCCGTCGATGGCGGTATCGGCTCGTTTGATGGAGGCTCGCGCTCACTCATTCAACCGCCGCCGCTGATAAGTAATACGACCGCCTCGGCGGCAATGCCTTCGCCGCGTCCGGTAAAGCCGAGCCGTTCGGTCGTCGTCGCCTTGACGTTGACCGCGCCCAGCTCGACACCGATATCGGCGGCGATCGTCTCGCGCATGTGCGGAATCGACTCGGCCATGCGCGGCGCCTGCGCCATCAACGTGGCATCGAGATTGCCGATCCGATAGCCGGCATCGTTCACCAGTCCCACGACGTGGCGCAGCAGCGCCCGGCTGTCCGCCCCTTTCCAGGCCGGATCGGTATCCGGGAAATGACGGCCGATGTCGCCCAGTGCGCAGGCGCCCAGCAGCGCGTCACTGACCGCGTGCAACAGCACGTCGCCGTCGGAATGCGCGACGAAGCCATGCTCGAACGGCAGCCGGACGCCGCCGATCATCAGATGATCGCCCTCGCCGAAACGGTGGACATCGAAACCGTGACCGATTCTGAAACTCATGCTTCGACTCCTTGATCGGTAGCGGTCGACGCCGATTCTGCCGCCAGTTCCGACGCTGATTCTGTCTGGACCGCGAGAATCCGTGCCGCCATGGCAAGATCCTCGGGATGAGTAATCTTGAGATTGTCGCGACTGCCCGCCACCAGCCGAGGCGAAAGCCCCATGGCCTCGATCGCCGAGGCTTCGTCGGTCACTGCCATGCCGGTAGCCAACGCCGCATCGAGTGCCTGGCGCAGCAGATCGAAGCGGAAAACCTGAGGCGTCAGCGCGTGCCAGAGACCTTCACGGGGCTCGGTATGGCTGACGCGGCCACGCTCGTCCGCACGCTTCATGGTGTCGGCGGCCGGTGTCGCCAGCAGTGCGCCGATCGCCTCGTCCTCGAGCGCAGCGCGCAGGGCCTGCAGATCTTCGATCCTGACGCAGGGTCGTGCCGCATCGTGCACCAGCACCCAGTCATCTGCAGCCGCCTGTTCCTCCAGTGTCGCCAACGCCCGGGCTACCGTGTCGGCGCGCTCATCGCCACCACCGACACGCAGCCAATCCTCGAAGGGCACATCCCGGGGGTCGAAACGGTCGTCGTCGGGATCGAGGCAGAGCCGCAGGACGGCGTCGGGGAAGGCCTGATGCAGGCGCTCGAGCGTGCGTGCCAGCACGCTTCTGCCCTGCAACGAGAGATACTGTTTGGGCCGGTCGGCCTGCATGCGCTGGCCGCGGCCGGCGGCGGGTACGATCAACCACAGGGTCATCGCTGCACTACCCCCGTACTGGCGGCCGGGCCATCCTTGGGATCAGCAACACCGGGCACCCAGAAGAACTGTTCGTCCTGGCGAACCATGCCGATGTCACTGCGTGCCCGCTCCTCGATGGCATCGAGACCGTTCTTGAGATCGACGACCTCGGCTGCGAGCCGGTCATTGCGGGCCTGAAGCGTGTCGGTATCACCTTCGAGAGCGTCGGCGCGCGCCTGGATGTCGTTGAATTCCCGAATACCGCCCTCGCCGAACCACAGCCGATACTGCATCAGCCCCAGCATGACAACCAATACCACAATGACCCATTTCCACATCGCCAAGGCTTCCGATCGGCACGATTCGTTCGTACGGTTGATTTCGCGCGGTTCAATTGACGCCATTCGTCTCGAACGGTCCGCTTCGAACCCGTCGTTGCGGGCACCGCGCCCTAGGCAGGG
>NZ_MSDP01000026.1:0-47797 GCF_001937155.1 Salinicola sp. MH3R3-1
AGCAGCTGCAGTCGCTGCTCTATCATGATTCGGGATTGCTCGGCCTTTCCGGCCTCGACAGCGACATGCAGACGCTGCTGGAGAGCGATTCCCCCCGCGCGCGGCTGGCGGTGGACTTCTTCGTCTACCGCGTCGCCCAGGAAATGGGGCGCATGGCGGTCAGCCTGGGCGGCGTCGACGGCATCGTCTTCACCGCCGGTATCGGCGAGCATGCCGCGCCAGTCCGTCAAGCGATCATCGAGCGCCTGGCACCGCTGTGGTCGGTGGCGCTGGAGGACGCCGCGAACCGCTCCGCGGAGCCGGGGTGCATCTCGACCCGGGACAGTACGGTCGCCGTTCACGTCATCCCCACCGACGAGGAGGTCATGATCGTCCGTCACACCTGGCAGCTTTCTCGGTCGAACGCCGGTGGCGGCGCCCATGTCCCGGACTCTGCCTCTGACTAGAACTGAAGCTCGAACGCGGACCCGGGGCGGTGAGCGTACCGCGCCGTTTAGGGCACTCAAGACACTCGTGGCGTCGAAACAGGAGACGCCGCCAGCCTCGGCTTGTTACGAAAGCCATTCACGCCACCCCTTTCCCAGGAGTCTGCTCCATGCCTCCCACCGTGAGCCAATCCACGACCCTGCCCCACCTGCCGGTCGACAAGGACGAGGAGCTTCTGAGGCGAATCGATCACTGGTGGCGGGCAGCCAACTACCTCGCCGTCGGCCAGATCTATCTCACCGATAACGCGCTGCTCGAGACGCCTCTGACGCTCGAACACATCAAGCCGCGCCTGCTCGGACACTGGGGCACGGTACCAGGACTCAATCTGATCTACGCCCACCTCAACGCCCAGATCCAGCGCCGCGATATCGACGTAATCTATCTGGCCGGTCCCGGACACGGCGGTCCGGCACTGCTCGCCAATCTGTGGCTGGAGAACAGTTACAGCGAGCACTTCAGCCACGTAACGCGCGACGCCCAAGGGATGCAGCGCCTGTTCCGCCAGTTCTCGACGCCCGGCGGCGTGCCCAGCCATGTCAGCGTGCCGACGCCGGGCTCGATCCACGAAGGCGGCGAGCTGGGTTACGTGTTGACTCACGCCTTCGGTGCCGTGTTCGACAACCCCGATCTGATCGCGGCCGCGGTCGTGGGAGATGGCGAAGCGGAAACCGGCCCGCTGGAAGGGTCGTGGAAAGGCGTCAACTATCTCAATCCGACCCGGGATGGTGCGGTTCTGCCGATCCTGCACCTCAACGGCTACAAGATCGGCTCGGCAACGGTGCTGGCGCGCAAGAGCGATCATGAGCTGGATCACTATTTCCGCGGCCACGGCTATGCCCCGGTGTTCGTCGCTGGCGACCACCCGGATGCCGTTCACCGCGACTTCGCGGCGGCGCTCTCCAGGGTGCTCGATCAGATTCGCGAGATTCAGCGGCGGGCGCGCCACGAAGGCATCGAAACTCGTCCGGTGTGGCCGATGATCGTGCTGCGCACGCCCAAGGGCTGGACCGGGCCGAAGTTCGTCGACGGCGTGGCCGTGGAAGGCACGTTTCGTGCGCATCAGGTGCCGATGAGTGGCTTGAAGGCGCATCCCGAGCGTCTGCAACAGCTGCAACACTGGATGCAGTCCTATCAGCCACAGGAGCTCTTCGACGAGCAGGGCACGCCACGAGAATCCATCCTCGCCCTCTGCCCCGTCGGTGAACGGCGCATGGGGTCCAACCCGCATGCCAACGGCGGCAAGCTACGCCAGCCGCTCCAATATCGGCCACTCGAGACCTACGCCGTCGAGTTCGACGAGGCACAGCGGGGTCGCGAGCTTCACGGCTCCACCGAACGCCTTGGCCAGTTCATGCGTGATATCTACGTCGACAATCCGCACAACTTCCGGCTGTTCTGCCCCGACGAGGTCAACTCCAATCGACTCGGTGCAGTGCTGGAAGTCACCGATCGCTGCTTCATGGGGCCATTCGACGACAACGACGAGAAGCTGTCCATGGATGGCCGCATGCTCGAGGTGCTGAGCGAGCATAACTGCAACGGCTGGCTCGAGGGCTACGTGCTGACCGGCCGTCATGGTCTGTTCGCCAGCTACGAAGCCTTCGTATCGATCATCGATTCCATGGCGATTCAGCATGCCAAGTGGCTGGAGCACGCCCGCGAGGTCTCCTGGCGCGTCTCGATACCCTCGATGAACTACCTGTTGACGTCCACCTGCTGGCGCAACGATCACAACGGCTTCAGCCATCAGGGGCCGGGCTTCATCGACACCTTGCTGAGCAAACAGCCGCAGGTGGTACGGATCTACCTGCCGCCGGATGCCAACACGCTGCTGGCGACCGCCCAGCACTGCTTCGACAGCGTCGATCACCTCAATGCGATCGTGATCGACAAGCACCCTCAGCTGCAGTATCTGACGATGGATGAAGCCCGCGAACACTGTCGCGGAGGTCTCGGCATCTGGGAGTGGGCCAGCAATAGCGGCAAAGCGGAGCCGGATATCGTGATGGCGTGCGCCGGCGATACCGCCACCCAGGAAACCCTGGCAGCGGTGGACATCCTGCGCACCTATCTGCCGTCGCTGAAAGTCCGCGTGGTCAATGTGGTCGATATCATGACGCTCCGCTTGGACCATCCGCACGGGATCAGCCAGGAACATTTCGTCGAGCTGTTCACGGCCGAGCGCCCGGTGGTCTTCGCCTTCCACGGCTTCCGTGGCGTGGTCCATCAACTGATTCACAATCGCCCCGATACCGAACGTTTCCACGTCCGCGGCTATCAGGAAGAGGGAACCACCACCACGCCGTTCGACATGACGGTCCTCAATCACATGAGCCGCATGCATCTGGCGCTGGATGCCCTGCGCTATCTGCCGGAGCAGTGGGAGAACGCCGTTGAACTCATCGAGGATCTGCAGGCGTTACTGCAGAAACATCACCGCTATATTCGTGAGCATCTCGACGATATCCCGGAGATTACCCAGTGGGTCTGGTCGGGCGGCAAGATCGAACTTCCACTGGATCAGAGCGATCGGGAGCGATGACGCCCTATTGGGCATTTCAGGAAGTTATCGATGCCGGTGTTTCCCGATAGCGGGAACGCAGCCATTGACGTGCCAGCAGATAGACGAGCAGCGCTTCCGGCAGCTCGCCGGCATAGAACATCAGTTCGGCGCCCTGGCGCACCTGCTCCAAAGGAACCGAGGCCGGAAAGTGGAATTGGAACATCCACTTGGAGAGCATGGCGTGGGCCGCCATCGACACAACCAGCACCGCGAAGCGCCATTCGAGGGCCGGCCGCTGCGGCGCCGGGTCCGGCCCCGCGATCGCCCAGCTGAACAGGCATCCCGCGATGATGAAATGCCAGTGAAGCCACAGGGCGAACCCGGGCGAGTGGAGCATGACGGCGTACAGATCCGTGAGGTAGAGCGCCATCATGCCACCCACGTTCAATACCGCGGCCGTGACCGGCTGACTCAATATCCGGATGGGCAGTGACGACACGAACCCGACCCAGCGTCTTCCCCAGCGGGCAGGCACGTTCTTCAACGCCAGCGTTACCGGCGCCGCCATCACCAGCCCCAGCGGGGCGATCATCCCGGCAACAAGATGCACCACCATATGGCCGCGAAAATCCCCGTGCGCCCAGTGCATCAGCGGCGGCGACAGCACGATGCCGATCGCGAGCGCGCTGCCGCAGAAGAGCACCAGGCGCCAGCGTGGCCAGGCGCGGCCACGCGTCTTCAGCCGCCACCAGCCCCAGCCGTAGAGCCCGGCCAGCAGCCCGAAGACCAGCGTGAACCCGTTCACCGCTGACTCATCGCCTCGCCGTGTCGGGCGCGACGCAGCAGCCAGTAGCCGATGGCCAACAGCAACAGGCCGGCGGCGTTCCAGCCGATATCGTAGATCAGCAGGTTATCGACGTAGCGCACCTGATGGAGCCCCAGGATCTTGTGATCGACGATGCCGTCGAACAGCTGAAACCCGCCCATGCCCAGCAGGAAGCCGGCCCCGCGGTAGCCGGCAGCATGCTGACCGGTCTCATGCAGGCGCAGCATCAGCGCCACGCCGGAGACCAGCAGTACCAGCTCCAGCGTGTGCAGCAGCCCGTCCGAAGCGAGCGCCAAGGCCGAGCTGTCGGTCTCGACGAAATGGTGCCAGGCCAACAGTTGGTGAAAGATGATCTCGTCCAGCGCCGCCATCACGCCAATCCCCAGGAGAATCGCCGCCAGCAGCGTCGCCCCGACACGAGTCCGAACCCGATTCTTTCCATTACTGCCGTTCATGCCGACCTCCCTTTTCCTGCGCCATCGGTTCCATGCACCGTCGGTAAACCCGTCGTTCCCCGCTTCGGGCAAGCGGAAGCGCCCGCCACTAGCCACGGTTTACCAGAATCACATTATCCTTCGAACCCGACGAAAAGGACCCGATGAAAAGGGCCCGATGAAAAGAACCCGACGAAAAAAACCCGACCTGTGGGCCGGGTTTAGATCGTTGCGTTTCCTTGCATACTCTTCATGGCTTCCTGCCATGCATCCCTGTGAATATCGCTTCCCGCGATTTCCTTCCTTGGCACTACGTCTTCCTGACGCTGTACAAGCACTCTACGCCTCAAAGCCGCTGATAAAGCTTATCTAAGTTAAGTATCTCCAACAGATATGTATCGAGATGTAAGTAGCGATATCGCGTTTCGCCCTGAGCCCCGTGCGGTCACTGAATTGACCCGCATCTGTCATCGAATTGCGACCCACTGCCGATAGAGCTGTACGCAGTCCTGCGCCATGCGCCTGGACGTGAAGCATTCCAGAAACGCTCCATGGACCCGGCGGCGCTCCAATTCCCGCGCGCTTCACGGCTTCGACGGACTCTGCGTGGGGGTCGACGACGAATCCGCTGACGCCCCAGATCTTGTCGGGCAGCGCGACGATGCCGATTTCCCGCTCGAATCCGTCGAACAGCGAAGGATTGGCCGTCATGACACTGACCGGCGGGAGAAAACTCCCGGATGATGGCCATGGTGCGACGCGCATGGCCATTGCCCTGATGATGCACGAAAAAGCTGATGGGTCTTTTCATGACACGTGCCTTGTGCTGAATTTCCGCCGGCGATGTTCCGGGTTACTACTCCACCGAGCCTTTGGCGACTTCCGATCACCTGCCCACTCTCTACGAGTCTTCCACGATGGGTTTCCGTAGCCATGTCTCATCAAGGCTCGGGCGGCCGAGCCGAATCACTCTACGCCCGGCTTTGACTCCCAGCACTTCAAGCAGGTTAAGAAGCAGGTGGTTTCGCACGCTCCATCACGGCCTGAAGCCGCTAAGCCGTAAATAAATATGTAAATTTATGCAATATCAACACAGATCAATTTTAGCCGAAAAGCCCTCTAGAAATCAGAGCGCTTGAAGCCCAAAGGATCTTTTCAATCATTTGCCAATATCCTGGGTTAGTTTTGCTAAAAACGCGATACTTTTTAAGAAAATCAATAATAACAGCAGCTTGAAATTAAGTATGATGAGGCTGTCGGAAGCTCAAAATAGGGCCGCAATTTACGGCTAGTTTCGACAACGTTTGGTAACACCAATCGCTAGACATTTCCCCACGAGCAACTAGCTTTAAAACAAATGGATCGCTTATCCCGTCGATCAGGAGAGTCCAAAAGTGTCATCAAAGTGAAAATTCATGTCAGCATCACACCGGATTTTCCGGCATAAACCCTTCACCCTATTTCACTCTGGCGCTACGAAATTCAGTTGATTTCAATGCCGATCCTCGACTTTTTCCTTCACTCAGCCTCTTGATTGGAGGACCGTTAAGATAAGTACACCAGAGGGAATCTGGCTAGTTATATTCAATATTTTTAATGAGATGCCTAACACTTTATCGTCTGGAAAAGATCTGGCGTCAATCAGTCGGTGCGAGCTTGCGCAAGAAATGCTCTGCCGTTTTCTCCCAAGGAAGCGAAAACATGTCTTCGTATTCAATGAGCATGGATATCAACCTGCAGAAAGGCCACTGCTTGCAGGATAAGAACCGCGTTTCACTGAACGGGCAGTCCTGGTTTGGTTACTCGATCTATTTCGACATTCTGTCACGACATGCTCCCTTAACGCGGTCGGAAAGAGAGGCGCTCCGTGGGGTGCAGCAGACTCCCACAAGAGTCAAGCGAGGCGGCGTCATCAAGGGCGAGAATTGCCATCAAGGTTCGCTTCTTGCGATACAGGATGGTTGGGCATACTCGTCTCGTTTGACGCGGGAAGGCGATCGAAAAATCATCGATCTCTATCTGCCCGGTGACATCATCGGCATGAGAGATTATTACCAGGGTGGCGGCGTCGAACAGATCGTCATGTTGACCGAAGGTTTGATCATTCCCGCCGCTAAAACCAAGATCGACGAGGCCATGGAGGGCAGTTCGAATCTGGCTCGTGCTTTTCTGTCACTCGCCATGTACCAGAGCCATCTCATGGCGGATCGTCTCAACAATCTTATCAACCACGATGCCACGACGCGGATCGCCTATTTTATTCTCGAGTTGCACACCAGGCTGAATAGGACAGATCAGGACGCACGCGAAGTCTTTCTCCCTCTCTCTCAGCAGGTCATCGGCGATCTACTGGGCATGACCAATGTTCACGTCTGCCGCTGCCTGAATCAGCTGGAGCTTATGGGTCTGCTCAGTCGACACAGGGAGAGCCGAATTCTCGAGATATTGGACTACGAAAAATTGGTCGATATCGCGCGTTTCAACACGGCCTATACGCATCACCTGCCGAGACTCTCCCAAGTCGCGGCGCCTCATTGAGCGTTAGTGGCCAGCTTCATCGATGAACGTGCGCATGACAGGCGCATGACGATATGCATGCCAAGTCTGACGATGTATGACACGTAAACTAACTTCCGTATTTGACGCATTTCAATCTCAATTCAGTCCCAGCTCGAGAGACGACATGATGAGTGATATTTCAAAAAGCGCCAGGAAGCCGAACCAGGAGAGTGACAAGGCCAGACAGGCCATGCAGAAAGACACGCCCTCCAGCGGAGCCGGTAGTCAGCCAAACCCCGGTCAATCAAGCCACGAAGAGCCGAAGCCTTATCGTCCCGACGAAAACGTGGACAACCAGAAATCAAAGCATTCGCGGAAAGAGCCTGGCCACAACAACGCCATGGACAAGACGCCCGTTCCCGGGGCGCAGCTGACCAGAGAGAAAAAGGCTCACAAGGATAATATCGATAAGGAATCCGACAATTCGAACCCCAAGGCCAGCGGCTGACTCGCCGAGAACTGTCGGTATAAACGGCTATTCACTGGACGATGTTGACGCTGTCGTGTGCGACGTCCTCGCGAATCACCTTGGCAGCCCCGCCCTGGCAAATCAGTCTTTGCTCACCAGTCCGACGGCACAGGAGAAATCATGAGAGAGGAAACGCGGCAGTCTCTGGCTTCGGGACTGACATCGGTCAGACACAATCAAACCCTGCCGGTAGCGCCTGATGTCACCCAGCTGACGCTGAAGTTCGTCAACGTCTGCTTCATCGCCGAACCCAGCCGGCAACGCTGGGTGCTGATCGATACCGCCCTTCCCCGGCAGGAAAGCCAGATCGTTGCCTGGGCCGAGAGGATCTTCGGCAACCTGCCCCCGGCGGCCATCATCCTGACCCATGGCCACTTCGATCACGTCGGCTCGGCAATGGCATTGAGCCGGCATTGGCAGGTGCCGTTGTACGCCCACACGCTGGAATTCCCTTATCTGACGGGCGCGAAGCCGTACCCGCCCGCCGATGCGTCAGCCGGAGGCGGTGCCATTTCGCAACTCTCCCCGATATTTCCGCGCGGCCCGTTTCATCTCGAAGATGTATTGTCACCGCTCCCCGAGGATGGGTCGGTACCCGGACTGGATTCGTGGCGCTGGATATCTACGCCGGGCCACACGCCCGGCCATGTTTCGCTATTCAGGGAAGAGGACCGAACGTTGGTCGCAGGAGATGCCTTCGTGACCGTCCAGCAGGAATCGCTTCACCAGGTCGTCCTTCAGCGCGCCAGACTCAGCGGCCCGCCGCGATACTTCACCCAGGACTGGGAGCAGGCTTTCGAATCGATCCGTCGTCTCGCTGCGCTGAAGCCCTCGGTAGTAACGGCAGGCCACGGCCCACCGATCGGTGGCGCTCTGCTGACCAATGGATTGGCGCATATGATCGATCACTTCCACGTTGACCACATGCCCAAGCGCTAATCGTGGCAATTAAGATCGTGGCAGCACCGGCAGCCACAGCGCCAGCGCAACCAGGGTCGCCAGCAGTACCGGCGGGGTGATCAAAAGGCCGATCTTCATGTACTGCCCCCAGCCGATCTTGTAGCCCTTGCCAGCCAGCACGTGCAGCCACAGAAGCGTCGCCAGGCTGCCAATGGGGGTAAACTTCGGCCCCAGGTCGTTGCCGATCACGTTGGCGTAGACCATCAGCTCCTGGGTCACCGCCGGCACTTGGGCCCGGTCGATCGCCAGTGCCCCCACCAGCGTCGACGGCAAGTTATTCATGATCGAGGCGACGATGGCGGAGAGAAACCCGGTGCCGATGGTGGCGACGAAGTCGCCCTGCCCGGCCAGCCACTGCAGTGCCCGGGCGCCGTAATCGGTCAGGCCGGCGTTGCCCAGCCCGTAGACCACCAGATACATGCCGATGGAGAACAGTACGATCTGCCAAGGCGCGCCCTTGAGCGCCGCGGTGACCGACACAGCGGCGCCCTTGCCGCCCCGCCACCAGCGACCGGCGATCGCCATCAGTACGATCGCCGCGGCACCGGTGACGAAGGCGATGGGAATGCCCAGCGGCGCAGTGACGAAATAGGCGACGAGCAGCACGCTCAGCAGCGGAAAGGCGGCGCGGAAAATCAGCGAATCCTTGATCGCCGAGCGGGGGGCATCGAGCTCCGCCACCGAATAGCGCTTGGGAATCCGCCGGCCGAAGGCGATCCAGAGCACGATCAGCGTCGCCGCCAGCGACACCAGATTGACCGGCACCATGACCGCCGCATAGCGGTCGAAGGCGATATCGAAGTAGTTGGCGCTGACGATGTTGACCAGGTTGGAGATGATCAGCGGCAGGCTGGTGGTATCGGCGACGAAGCCGGTGGCGATAATGAACGCCAGCGCCGCCGGCGGCGAGAAGTCCAGCCGCAGCAGGATCGCGATCACGATCGGCGTCAGCAGCAGCGCCGCACCGTCATTGGCGAAGAACGCCGCGATCACCGCGCCCAGCACCACCACCAGAGGGAACAGCAGATGCCCGCGGCCATTGCCCCAGCGGGCGACATGCAGCGCCGCCCAGGCGAAGAACCCGGCCTCGTCGAGAATCAGCGAGATGACGATCAGGGCGACGAAGGTGAACGTCGCATCCCACACGATATCCCACACCACGCCGACATCGGACAGCCGCACCACGCCCGCCAGCAGTGCCACCAGTGCCCCGCCGAGAGCGCTCCAACCGATTCCCAGCCCCTTGGGCTGCCAGATCACCAGGACCAGGGTGGCGACGAAAATAGCCAGTGCCAGCATCGTATGACCGTGCCTCAGTGAGTGCTTTTAATGAGTGCTTTGTTAGCGCGTGCTTCTCGCACGTACTTCTAATGAGTGCTTCTAGTGAGTGCCTTGATTGACGCGACGCGAAAGTTCTTCCGCGCTCTCGACCCGTTCGGAGTAACGATCGGTGAGATAGGCCGAGCGCCCCCGGGTCAGCCAGGTGAACTTAACGAGCTCCTCGCAGACATCGACGATGCGCATGTAGAGCGGCGAAGGTTTCATGCGTCCGGCGTCGTCGAACTCGTTGAACGCCTTGGGCACGGAGGACTGGTTGGGGATCGTGATCATCCGCATCCAGCGCCCCAGAATTCGGAGCTGGTTGACGGCATTGAAGCTCTGGCTGCCGCCGGAGACTTCCATCACTGCCAGCGTCTTGCCCTGAGTGGGGCGAACGCCGCCCAGCGACAGCGGGATCCAGTCGATCTGCGCCTTCATGACGCCGGTCATGGCGCCATGGCGCTCCGGGCTGACCCACAGCATGCCGTCGGACCATTCGGCCAAGTCGCGCAGCTCCTGCACCTTGGTATGCTCGGCCTCGGCGTCGTCCGGCAGTGGCAGTCCCGACGGGTTGAAGGTGCGAACCTCGCAGCCGTACCAGCGCAGCAGTCGGCCCGCTTCCTCGGAGGCCAGCCGCGAAAAGGAGCGCTCCCGCAGGGAACCGTAGAGCACCAGGATTTTCGGCGGATGGCGCGGTTCATCGGCACCGATCAGCGCCTCGACATCGATCGGCTGCAGCTTGTCGAGATCGATATTGGGCAGATCGCCGGCATCGACCGAACTCTTCGTTTCACGCGTGCTCATGTCACTCATGTCCCTTTCACTCACGCCCCGACACCTCGGCATGTACGACTTCACCGTCTTCCTTGGTGAAGGTCGCCACCGGGTTGGCCAGCAGCGCCAGCACGCGCTCCGAAGGTCGGCACAGCCGGGCCCCCTTGTCGGTGACCACGATCGGCCGATTGATCAGGATCGGATGCGCCAGCATCGCGTCGATCAACTGCTCATCGCTCAGGGCCGGGTCGTCGAGGCCGAGCTCGTCGAACGGCGTGCCCTTGCGGCGCAGCAGTTCGCGCGGGGTGAGACCGATCATCGAGATCAATTCGAGCAGACGCTCGCGAGTGGGCGGTGTCTCGAGATACTCGATCACCTCCGGCGTCTCGCCGGAGGCCTCGATCATCGCCAGCGTATTGCGCGACGTGCCGCATGCGGGATTGTGATAGATCAGGGGATTCATGGTGCCCTCACGGTTTGTTTCGATAGCGGAACATTCACCCAGCGCCGTCAAAAACGGCTCGCAGACTTCGGGATGGCCGGCGCAGCAGTCGCGTACCAGAAACTGGATCGTCTCTTTCATGTGCGAGAGATCCGCGCGATAGATGATCGACCGACTCTGCCGACGCGACACCACCCAACCGGCCCGTGCCAGCACCGAAAGATGCGCCGACATCGTGTTGTGGGGCACGGATAGCTGACGCGCGATTTCGCCCGCCGGAAGCCCCTCGGGCTCGTGACGCACCAGCAGCCGATAGGCCTCGAGACGAGTCTCCTGAGACAACGCGGCAAAGCTCTGGGTAACGGTAGATATGTCCATGTGTCCGACATTATAGACATATCGTTGGCAATGGAAGACCTCGCGAACTAATTCACGTCCGTGTGCCGTGAATTCACGCATCCCGGAACGATCACGGTCGGGGCCGCCAGCCAGACTCGGACCAATACGCTATCGCTGTTACACCGCTTGCCGAGGCCATCGTGGCTTCAGGAACGTGAGGGCGTAGGCCTTTATTAACCCGTAACTCATCATCAACTAAAAACGGCACCTGCCCCGAGGCAGATGCCGAATCCATTCTTCCAATCCGTTTACCAAGCACGCGAGAAGCTAGAACAACATCGCGTCCAGCCAACCCGTGGGATAGTGCAGGTTCAACAGCGCCTGCATACCCAGCAGGAAGGCCGCGATACCGATGGCTATCAGCGCCGCCGTCGACCAGCGTGCCTTGGCGACAAACCGGATGAAACCCAGCGTCATGAGGAACGCGGTGCTGATGAACCCGAGTAGCGATGCCACAACGACCAGGGCCAGCAGTCCGCCGAGCCAGATCAGCGGCTGGCCGATAGGCTGGCTGACCCAGGTCGCCTGCCCCTTCCACGCCTGGGCGCCAGCCAGCAATGCGCCGACGGCCATGATCGCGATGGCCAGCATCGGGAAGATACCGCCGATCATCGACATGCCGCTGACGTCGTACCAGGCACCAGCCGCCAGCGCGAGCATGCCCACGACCAGTACCAGATCGATCTTGCCGAAGGTCGGCGCCGGCGTGTCGGCTGCCTGGCGGTTGACGTCGGCACCCACCGCCAGCGGCCGCCGCCGTCGCTGAAACAACCGCTTGATCAGCGGAAAGGCAAACGCCAGCGCGATCAATGCCAGGATGATGATGACACCGGGGCGAAGAAAAGCCGACATGCCATGGAACTGCACGCTCTGATAGAAGTAGGTCTCTGCACCCGGCGCGAGCACGAAGCCAATCAGGAAAGCGGGACGGGACCAGCCGGCCTGCTTGAACAGTAGCCCGATCGCGCCGACGGCGACCAGCGTGTACCAGTCTCCCAGCGAACGAGTGGCCTGAAAGGCGGCGAACAGAATCAGCGTGGTGATCACCGGCGCCAGTAGCACGAACGGAATGCGCGTGATCTGGGAGACCGGACGCGCCAGCATCAGGCACAGCGCGGCACCGAGGATATTGGCCAGCGCCAGCGACCAGATGATGGTGTAAGTCAGATCCAGATGAGTGGTGATCATGCTCACCCCGGGCTCGAGTCCCAGCAGCAGCAGCCCGCCCAGAAAAATCGCCGCCGTGCCTGAACCCGGCACGCCGAACAGCAGCGTCGGCACCATGGCCCCGCAGGCACAGGCGTTGTTGGCCGACTCCGGGGCGATGACGCCGCGAATGTCGCCCTGACCGAAATGTTTCTCGCCCTTGGTCGTCTTCGATGCGAACGCATAGGTGAGCCAGTCGACGACCGAGCCGGCGAGCCCGGGGATGGTGCCGATAAGGCTCCCCATGCCGGCACACTTGACGACCAGGCCGCGATTGTCGACGACGTCGCGAATGCCCTGACGCCATCCGTGCCCCAGCGAAGTTTGCTCCCGGGCAATGCTGCCGCGTCGGATGAGCAGATCGACGATCTCCGGCAACGCGAAGATCGCCAGGCCTACGACGATCAGCGGGATACCGTCGAACAGATACTCGACACCCAGGTTCAGACGAAACTCGCCGGTCGCCGGCGCCGTACCGATCGCCCCGGCCAGCAACCCCAGACCGCAGGCGGCCATGCCCTTGAACAGGCTATCGCCGGAGAGCACAGCGACCATGGCGAGACCCAACAGAGTCAGCACGAACAGCTCCGCCGACGAGAACGCCAGCACCAACGGCCGCGCGACCAGAATGAATCCGGTCAGCACGATGGCGCCGATGACGCCGCCACACAGCGATGACAGGAAGGCGCTGGCCAGCGCCCGCGCCGCCTGACCTTTCTTGGCCAGCGGGAAGCCATCCATCACAGTGGCCTGGGAGGCGCTCGAACCTGGAATCCCCATGAGTACCGACGTGAACGTGTCCCCCGTGGGGATTACCGCGACCATGCCCATCAGCATGCCCAGCGCCAACCCCGGCTCCATGCCGTAGAGAAACGGCAACAGCAGCGCCATGCCGGCAATTCCGCCCAATCCGGGAATGATGCCGACCAGCAAGCCGATCATCACCCCCAGACCCATGTACATCAGATGCGAGGCACTGAAGACCCCGCCCAGACTTGCGACCAAGGCATCTATCATTGTGTTCTCTCCTCTACCGTCTCGGCGACGACGATCCAGTTAACGCGTCACGACCCGCACGCCGTAACGATCCTTGAGCCAATCGACGACCCATTGACGGCGGGCATCGCTGAGTTCCATCGCGGACGCCAGCTGCTTGGCGGCGACCTCTCCCACGACCGGTTCATACGGCCCGACCTGCTGACGCGCTGCGGCAAGAAAGTCCTCGTTCGTCGTAAGGGCCTTGGCACTGGCGCGATAGCGCGCCAGCAGCTCGGCATCGACCTGCTTGGGAACCAGCAGCAACTTTTGCAGGGCGTAGCCGGAGGCGAAGAACTTGTGGAAGACCTCGTAGGCCACGTCGTCTCGGCTGGCGCCGGGCCGTGCCAGATAGAGTTCCGAGAACGTGGGCAGATCGGGGAAGGCGGGGTCACGCACGATCACGCCCTCTTCGTTCATCACGCCCAGCGAAAAAAGCGGTACGGCTTGTCCGGCTTCGACCAAAGGGGTGACGCTGCTGAAGTAGGCCGAGGTAGTCTGGAAATCGACCCCGGCCTCTCCGCGCTCGAACGCCAGGCGCCCCTCACCACGACTGCGCATGCCGAAGACCGGCTCGACCGCCAGGCCCAACATGTCGAATGCCAGCATCACCGGCATCTCGAGCCCGGTCGGCGTCTGCATCGCGAACTTCGTCGGCTCCTCGCGCAGATTGTCGAGGATCTCGCCGGTCTCCTTGCCGAAACGCGGCTGGACGTAGACCACGCCGCCGGTGGGGGCGGCAATGATCGGCGTCCACTTGGCGTAATCGAAGCGGACTCGCGGATCCTGCAGCATGGCCGGGAACTGCGTGGAGGCCGAAGTGACCAGCATCTCCTCGCCACTGGGCTGAGCGCGGGTATAGAAAAGATTGGTACCGGTGATCGAACCGCCCCCGGGAACGTTGTCGATGACGATGGCAGGATGCTGGGGCAGAGACTGCGCCATCCAGTGCGACATGAAGCGTGCCCAGACATCGGTGCCCCCGCCAACGCCGAACGGCACGGTCCAGGTCAGCGTGTCGGGCATGGGCTGGCTATCGTCGGCTTCGGCAAATAACGGTAACAGCGCCAGCGCACAGGCGATCCACCAGCGCCGGCAAGGCATTCGCGAGAGTTTCGGCTTGGCGTGCATATCCTCTCCTTCTCTTGGTTTTATGTTGGATGGGCGTTTTTGACGCCTTCAGCCGGCGGCGTCCAGCTCGAGCGTTTCCGGGACGAACACCGAACCGCTGAACAGTCGACGCGCGGTGCGCACCAACGAGCAGCGCGGCCATTGCTGCCCAGCGGGCCAATGGCTGACGACGCCCAACCGGCCGCTCGGATGCTCGAGCTCCAGCAGCCCGCTGTCGTCCGACACGCCAGCGAGACCGTCGGTAATCCCGCGAGCGTCGGCGCATGCCACGGCGAGACCCACGGCGCCGGTGATGGCGAGCGCGCGATGACCACGATGCGGCATGAAATAGCGCACCTGCAGATTCCCCCCTGCTTGCGGTGCACTGATCAGGACAGGTTTGGGAATCACCTTGTCGGCGACATCGCCCAGACCCATGGCGGCCCCGGCCTGTCGCCGGATCGACTCCAGCCTGGCCATCAGCTCGCGATCTCCATCGAGTTCGGCCGGCGACTCATCCCCCCGTTTGCCGAGATCCGTCGCCCGCATCAGAACCATGGGCATGGCGGCGTCGATACAGGTCACCTCGACGCCGTCGATGACGTCTCGTGGATGGCCGGTGGGATAGAGTTCGCCGGTCTTCGCTCCCACGGCGTTGCGAAATTCCAGCAACACCGGCGCAGCCGTGCCGGGGACGCCGTCAATACGCGTCTCGCCGACGTAAGTGACCCGCCCGTCCGGCGTCTGGATATCGGCGTCGATGATGCTCTGGGTGTTGACGTTATGGATCGTGACCCGCGTGACGTTACCCTGCGCCGCCACCAGCCCCTGCTCGATGGCGAAGGGGCCGACAGCGCTCAGCATGTTGCCGCAATTAGGAGAGGTATCCACGCGCCGCTCTTCGACCATGACCTGGACGAACAGATAATCCACGTCGATACCGGGTTCGGACGAGGGCGATACGATGGCGACCTTGCTGGTCTGCGGATAACCGCCGCCAATGCCGTCCACCTCCAGCTCATTGCCCGATCCCATCAGCGCCAGCAACATCTCGTCGCGCTGCGCCGGATCCCGGGGCAGGTCGCTACCCAGAAATACCGGACCCTTCGAAGTACCGCCGCGCATCAATACACAGGGGATGGCTTGCATAGATCGTTCCTTCCACGTTTCGGCCAACCCGCGGCCACTGGTGGAGGGCAAACTCGCATGCTTGTATCGAGCGATCCAATGCAATTATCGTGACGATTAATGCACCAAACACATCAATAGGCTAAGAGAAGTTAAACCATTGATAGTAATGAAAAAACGGAGTCTACCGATGAGCTTTCCCGAGGCGCGCATCAAGGTGGCATTAGACCAATGAACTATAAGTTTTGAGCCATGAACTATGAGCTGCAGCAGATTCAGGCGTTCCTCAAGGTAGCGGAACTGGAGAGTTTTCAGGCGGCAGCGCAGTCGCTCAATCTCTCCCAGCCGGCCCTGAGTCGCCGCATCAAGAAGCTGGAATCCATTCTGGGAACGCCGCTGCTGGCACGCACGACCCGCAGCGTTTCGCTCACCACCGTCGGACGCGACTTCTTCCCTCAGGCCAAACGCCTGGTGGATGAATTCGACCACGCGCTTTTCAACATCCGCGCGCTGGCCGAAAACAGGATTGGCCAAATTACGCTAGCCTGTATCCCCACCGCCGCGTTCTATTTCCTGCCGGCTGTCATCCGGGAGTACAACGCCCGCTATCCCAATATTCGCATTCGCCTTCTCGACCTGAGCGCGAACGACGGGCTCGGTGCCGTGCTCAGTGGCGAGGCCGAATTCGGCATCAACATGCTCAGCGGGCACCATCCCGATATCATCTTCACGCCGTTGGTGGTGGAACCCTTTGTGCTGGTGTGCCGGCACGACCATCCCCTGGCGGCGCATGACAGCGTCACCTGGAGCGAGCTGAGCACGCATAAGCTGATCGGGGTGGGAAAGATGAGCGGCAACCGGATGCTGCTGGACCATGAACTCTCGTCGCTGACCCAGCGACCGACCTGGTTCTACGAGGTTCAGCATCTGTCGACCTCGCTGGGGATGGTCGAAGCCGGACTGGGCGTTGCGGCGGTCCCCAGATTATCGATGCCCGATCAGGAACACCCGCTGCTGGTACAGCGCCCCCTAGTCGAGCCGCTGGTAAAACGAACTCTGGGCATGGTGAGACGCCGCGATAGCGCCCTCTCACCGGCCGCGGAACGCTTCGTCGAAACGCTGCTGAAACATTGGGACAAGAGCGGCGCTGAAGGCGGCGCCGGGCCAATCAATTTGTAGCGATCCAGGCATCGGCACGACTTGGTCCGCTTGGAAGCGGTGACCGCCGCCAAGCGATAATATGGCGACGGCGTCTATCTGTGAGTTAGCAGGAGATATGGCACAGCAGGAGTAAAGTGGGATTTGGTGGGCGCAAGTGGGATGAAGTGGGACGTGGTGCGGCTGTCAGCGAGGCGCGATGTCTAAAAGAGTGCCAAAGATGCACAAAGGCGAAAAAGGGCCGATCCCTCCAGGATCAGCCCTTTTTGCTTTCTACTTGGCACCAGTCTGTCACGGTTTGTCGTACCCCAGATAGCTGTTAGCTCTCTCAAGGGCATTTTGGAGCTCCATGGCTTGCTCTTGGGTCAAAATCACCTCAGAGACATTGCCATTGTTATCCGTGGCCTTGAGATACAGCTCGTGCTTACCAGAATAGTTGCTGACGAAAAGGTCCAAGGCCAGCTCCCCCTTGCTGGGTTCGTCGACTTCATCAGATTCGCTTAGAACACCTTCAAAATAAGAATTCGTTGCCATGTTAATACTCCTCTATAGCCAACCTGCCGACCAAACGGCCCTACCAACAATTTCCAGTTCGTCCATACGGTCTCGCGGGACGAAGATCTTCTCGTATTCCTTGTTCGCGCTGATGATGGCGATGCCATCGAATTGTCGCTGCAGCCGCTTAGCGTAAAGATGCCCGTCCAGGCGAAGCACGTAGATACCCTCGCCCTCAACACTCGTGCGTGTGTGATCGATCAGCACGGTATCGCCGCTGTGTAGGATCGGCTCCATCGACTCCCCATCCACGCGGATCGCCGAGAGGTGGTCAGGCGTTAGCCCTTGCTTGCGCAGGCTGTAGCGCGTGAACGAGATGTGCGTGAGGACTCGGCAGCCTTCGTTCCATGCACCGCCGCCCGCGCTGCACTGTGCGTCGTAGAGCGGAACCAGCGCGTAGTCGTCCATTTGCGGCGCGGGCGTGAGCTCCTCCTTCCCGAACGCCAACCACTGCGCATCGGAGCCAAGTGCTTGGGCCAGATGAACCAACCGATCCAGCCCAGGGAATGTATCCCCACTCAGGTAACTGCGCACGGCACCCTCTGAAACCCCTGCGCGCTTAGCAAAAGCGCGCGGTTTTTCGCTTCCCATCGCCTGTAAGAGCCGATCTCGGAAGCATTCGATTCCCGATGCGGGAAAAGAATGCTCGCCCGGAGACTTCCTGTCTTCATTCTTTTCCATGTAACCCATTGATATTAAAGGAGCGGTTCAATATTCCGCACCACCTCGCGCTGAATAATGAAAAGAACGCTCGGAATATCGCTTGAAGGGTGCGGAATTCCGAGATATGTTTACTCACAACGCAGGGTTAGACACCCAGAAAAAACGCCACGGAGTGACGCTGTGAAACTGGACATCCCCACCAATCCTTCAGCCCGCTGGGAGTGGATCAAGTATCAGATCCGATCTCGCGGTCTGTCCTTCGCCGAGCTCTCTCGCCGTCTGGGCGTGGAGCTGGGCACGCTAACTTCGGTCAAGCGCTCACCTTATCCCCGTATGGAGCGAGCGCTCGCGAGTGCCATCGGCCTCTCGCCCGCGACGATCTGGCCAGAGCGTTGGAACGCAGACGGCACTCCCCATCGCCAACGGCCCAATCGCTCGGAGACGCGGATTAGTGAGCAAAACCGCGTTTCTACCAACTATTGCGCGGATTCTAACGCACCGTCTAGCGGCGCGCACCGGCAAGTTGTTACGGAGGCGTGAACGTGAGACGTGTCAGAGATCCCCACACTTTAGACATCTTCGCCGTGCCGATGCCGGTGATCCCCACCCCAGGTAGCGGCAACTACGCCGCCCAAGTGAGCGAGTTAGTCGGCGCCGTGCTCAAGGACTGCCCGATCGATCGTTGGGAGGTCGCCTCGCAGATGAGTCGACTCTCTGGAGATGATGTTTCCAAGAACATGCTGGATGCCTGGTCGAGCCCGGCCCGTGCCGACCACAACATTCCTTTCTATCGCGTACCGCTGATCGAAGAAGTGTGCTCGAGCCACTCCTTTACCGATTGGCTAGTTCATCAACGCGGCGGTCGCGTCGCCTATGGTCGCGAAGCACTGCACGCTGAGTACGGTCGCCGCCAGCAGATGATGGATCAGCTCAAGGCCGACATGCGCAAGCTGAAACAGCTGATGGGGGAAGAGGAATGAACTGCCTAGCCTCTCCACTGACTCGCGGTTGGTTCACAGCTAACGAGCTGGCAGGCATGCCGGGGCTTCCAGGTACGCCGCAAAACGTTCGCGAGTTTGCCAAGCGTCACGCCTGGGAAGGCCAGCGTCGGCTCGGCACCAAAGCGCTCGAATATGCCTTCGGCGTGTTGCCCACGGAGACCCAGAACGCACTGCTACTACAGACCGTGGGTGATCCCGAGCCGGAGATCGCCGAGCCAGCCATTGAGGCGCTCGACGAAGAGCGCCCCGAGCAGCGCAAGCTGACCGAGGCCCAACGTCGGGTGATGTCGGCCCGCGTGGCATTCGTCCGAGACATCGAGCGGATGACGCAGAACGTCAGCCAGCAGCGCGCTATCGACACGCTGGTGGCGACGGCCCAGGCCGGCGAGCTTTCACCGTACCTGGCCGATCGCGTCGTGCTGGCCAACGATCGCAAAACCGACACCCGCACCCTTTCCGAGCGCACCCTCAAACGCTGGCTGGCTGACTATCGCAAGCATGGCGAGCGCGGCCTGGCGCCTAAGCGCCGCAAGGTCGACATGAGCATGCCGTATTGGGCCGGCGATTTCCTCAAGCGCTACCAGCGTCCGCAGAAGCCGAGCGTCGAGGCTGCCTATCAGTTGCTGGTCGAGCAGACCCAACCGCCATACCCGAGCATCCACCAGGTGCGCCGATGGTTGGCGAAACTGTCGCCAGAAGCGCGCGAGCGCGGCCGCCTGGGCGCGCATGAGCTCAAGACGCTGCAGCCATTCAAGCGGCGTAAGGCTGACACGCTGTGGCCGAATGATGTGTGGGTTGCGGATGGCCACACGTTCGACGCCGAAGTGATCAATCCGCTGACCGGCCAGGCATTCCGCCCCGAAATCACCATGGTCATCGACTGGGCGACACGCCGTATCACCGGCTTCGCGCTCAACCTGGCCGAGTCGACACTGGCCACGCTAGACGCGCTGCGCGATGCAGTCAGCCGCACCGGTATGTTCAACGTCTTCTATGTCGATAACGGCTCCGGCTTTGACAACGCCACTGTCTATGAAGTCGTCGACCGTCTGGGCGGCACCATCACCCATTCGCTGCCGTACAACTCGCAGGCTCGCGGCGTCATCGAACGTGCTCACCGATCGATCCTGGTCAATCTCGCCAAGACCATGCCGAGCTACATCGGTGCGGATATGGATAAAGAGGCCGGCACCCGCGCGCACCGGCTGTCACGCCGTGACATCGCCAACGGCCTGAAGCCGGCCCAGATCCCGAGCTTCCAGGAGTTCTACGACCAGCTCTGCCAGGCAATCGACGTCTACAACCATCGCCCCCATCGCGGCCTGCCGAAGATCCGCGACCTGGACACCGGCAACCTGCGCCATCGCTCACCGATGGAAGCGTGGAAGTCAGCGGAAGCCGAAGGCTTCGAGGCGCTGACTGCGCCGGCCGATGTCATCGCTTCCCTGATGCGCCCGCAGGAGATCCGCAAGACGCATCGCGGCGAAGTGAAGATCAATTCCGGCATCTACTTCCTGGATGCGCTGCGCGACTTCCACGGCGAAGAGATCCGCGTTGCCTGGGATTACCGCGACGTGGGGGCCGTCGGCATCTACACGCTCGAGGGCGAGTGGATCGGCGAAGCGATTTTGGACGGCAACGCCACCCCGGCCATGCCGCAATCAATGATGGAGCGCGCCGGCGAGAAGCGCGAAAAGGGCCAGATTGCCCGGATCGTGAAGAAGGCCAAGACGCTAACCGGTGGCGAGTTCGAATTGCGCCGGGTCGAGTCCGAGCGGTCCTCCGTGCGTAACGATCGCCAAGTCGAAGAAGCCCGCGCGCATGCCAAACAGCTCGCGAATGAAGCGCCGAAGTTCGAGATACCCCAAGGAAAGGTCGAGCGCTATCGCTTTTGGAACCAGCTCGATTCGCAGTTACAGGCTGGGGATGAATTGTCCGATGCGGCCCTGCGCTGGCACGACCATTACCGAAATAACAGCGACTTCAAAGCCATCGCCAAGGTGATGGATACCGAGATGGATGCGAGTGGGCAGCAACCCACCCGCACCCGGCGGGCCGTGTAAGCGCACGGCCCATGACACCCGCAGCAATTGAGGAACTGATATGAGCGTCAACACCATTGTACCACTCACCAACGTCGCCCTTCTCGCCGCCGCGATCGAGCGTGCCGCGAGCCGACCGACGGGCCTGCCGGGCCTCGTGGTGATGTACGGCCCCAGCGGTTACGGCAAGTCATTGGCTGCGTCCTACTCAGCGAATCAGCACCGCGCTTATTACGTCGAGTGCCGCGAGAGCTGGACCAAAAAGGCCTTCCTGCTCGCGATCCTGCGTGAGATCGGCGTCATTCCGGCGAAGACGATTTCCGAGATGGTCGACCAGATCGCCGAGCAGCTCTCTCGCTCCGGGCGGCCGCTGATCGTCGATGACGTCCAGTACGTCATCGACAAGGCCGCTGCCAACGTGCTGACCGACCTCTACAACGCCTCTGAGGGCACCATCATTTTGATCGGCGAGGAGCGCGTGCCGGCGTCAATGGGTCGACTCGAGCGCCTGCATAACCGCGTACTGGAATGGGTACCGGCGGAAGCCGCCAGCCTGGATGACGTGCGAGCGCTCGCCAAGCGCAGCTACTCGGATGTCAAGATCGAAGACGACCTGTTGACCGTCGTCAACGACCGAGTGCGCGGCTGCCTGCGGCGGGTCGCGGTCAATCTCTACCAGATCCACCAAGAGGCACTGGCCAACGGCTGGGAACGCGTCGACGCCGCTACCTGGGGCGACCGTGAAATCCACACCGGTCAGCCGCCGGCACGGAGGGCGTGAGGATGACCAAGCGCAAGCCAACAACGCTAGCCGGCGACGTGCCCAGCCGGCAGCAGATCTGGGAAGCGATTCGAACGCTTCACGCGAACCAGCGCACCATCACCATGGCGCGGCTCGACCTGCTGCTGCCAAAGATGCCGGCATCAAGAATCACCGATTACCTGCGCGGGCTAACGGCCGCCGGCTACGTCGAGCGCGCTGATCCGCAAAAGAGGTCCGGAAAAGTAACGGAATACCGGTTGGCGCGTGATATCGGCTTCGAAGCGCCCCGCGTCCGCCGCGATGGCACCGAGCCGCCGGTCCCGGGCCGCGAGCAACTGTGGCGCACCATGAAGATCATCGGTGAATTCACCGCCGCCGACCTTGCCAGCGCCGCCGCCACGCCCACGTGCACCATTGCCGAAGCCACAGCCCACGAGTACTGCAAGTTTCTGGCTCGGGCCGGCTATCTCGCTATCACTCGGGAATCCGGCCCAGCGCTACCGACCCGTTATCGCCTCGCCGCGGGTCGCTGGACCGGCCCGATGGCGCCGCAGATCCGCCGAACCAAAGAGCTCTACGACCCGAACACGCGAGCAGTCGTCTATGCCCGCGTGACTCGGGTCGAGGGAGGTGAGCCATGAGCGCCGTTCGCAAGCCGCGCCCGGTCGATCTCTCCGCCTGGGGCGAAGAGCCGCCGCGCTGGATCGTGCTGCTCGCCGCCGAAGTCGAAGCGTCGAACATGACCCGCGCCGGAGAGCGCATCGGCATGTCGCGCTCGGCGGTCTCTTTGGCACTCGCCAACCGCTACCCGAGCCCCAACACAACCGGCGTCGAACAGCGCGTGATCGAGGCGTTGGACGGCATGAACTGCCCGGCGCAGGAAGCGGTGATCTCCACCGACCAGTGTCGCGCTTATCGCGAGCGTCCGGCCCCGACGCACAACCCGATGACGATGCGCTCCTGGCGCGCCTGCCAGAACTGCCCGCACAACCCCTATAACACGCAGGGAGACGAGTCATGATCCGCATCTCCGACGAGCAGCTCGATCATTACGCCGACCGCTTCCAGTTGCTGGGCATCGCCCGCGCCGGTATTGCGCTGGATCGTTACATCGCCAACCCCGAACGCTGCGAGCTGATGGCGCGCTTCGTCCGGCTTCGTCTCGATCGGCTCCGTGTCAGTTTCGCGCAGTTCTGCAGCGACCCGGAGCTGTATGAAGAACGCGCCGCTGTCGAGTGCGAGCCGCCGCTGGCCAGTCAGCAAGCCGCGATTCTTCGCTGCTGGCAGCAACAGGACACCGGCGTCATGCCAAGGCAACACGCCGATCCGACGCACGGCCCGTGGCTTGCCGAAGACGACCTGACCGACATCGCCGAGCTGCTCGCCGGCTGGCGCGACGAGTGCGAGGCGCTGCCACACCGCAACGGCACCGCGATCGAACCGATGCGGCATCACCGCAAGCACCGTAGCCACCGCAACGCCAGCGCCAACTTCAAGATACGAGGAGCCTGAGATGACGACCCGCAACCCCATTCTGCGCCTGATCGATACCGACGAGATCGGCGAAGCGAGCGTCAGCCAGTTGCTGCGCGACATGGGCGCCGAGCAGTCACCCAACGTCGCGGTGGCAATCACTCGTCGCCACCAGTTCCAGCCATTCGCCGCGCTGGTCTGCCTGTATGGGCCGCATACCGCTCGTTATATGGCCGCTATCGAAGCGGTTAGCCAAGACATCCAACACGAACAGCAAGCCGAAAGGAGCCAGTCATGAACGCCCCGAACCTGAAACAAGAGCAACAGATCCCCGCCGGATTCCGCAAAGACGCCAAGGGCCGGCTGATCCCGGAATCTCAGATCAAACCCATCGATCAGATACGCGACGAGCTGGTGCTCTCAATGGTCGATCGCGCCAATCAGCTCCGAGACGAGCTACGCGACTACAAGGGCGACGCCTTCAGCGAGATTGAGCAGTTCGTCGAAACCTCGGCTTCGGAATACGACGTCCAGATCGGCGGCAAGAAAGGCAACGTCTCGCTCGTGTCGTTCGATGGCCGCTACAAGGTGGTTCGCGCCATTCAGGAGCGGATCTCATTCGACGAGCGCCTACAGGCTGCTAAGGGATTGATCGATGAATGCCTACGCGAGTGGACCCAGGATGCTCGCCCGGAAATCGCGACGATCGTGCAGGACGCCTTCCGCGTCGACCAGGCCGGCAACATCCGCACCGGCCAGGTGCTGGGCTTGCGCCGCCTGGACATCAACGACAAGCGTTGGCTCAAGGCGATGGACGCCATCTCCGATGCCGTTCAGGTGACTGGCTCGAAGAGCTACATCCGCCTCTACGAGCGTGTCGGCGACAGCGAGCAGTACGCCCCCATCTCACTCGATATCGCGGGGGTGTGAGCATGGAGACAGCCACCATCCGTGTTCGGCCAGCCATGGGCGGCTTCGTTGCCACGCTGCGCGGCCAACGTTGCACCGCCGCCGACCACCGCAATGCGGCACTGGATCTCGCGCGCCGCGTTTACGGCGAGCGGGTCAACGTTCGCGCCGATTACCTACGTCCCAGTGATGTCACCGCTGGCGTCCGCCACCGCTACCACGTTACGCATCAAGGGAGTCGAGCATGAGTCAGCAACGCAAAGACAGCCCCGGCAAGCCATGCACGATCAGTCTCTTCGAGAACGAGCATGGCGGCGTCTCGGTCGATGCCGGATTCGAAGTCGGCGACCCGCGCAATCTGACCACCATTCAGGCACTCACCCTGGTCGGCGTTACCGCCATCCACGAAGCCATGATCGAGTACAGCGAAAAGGCCATGGAGGGGAGGCGAAAGAACGAAACGACCCACTAAGCGAAACGCCTCGGCTCGATCCGAGGCGTCTGCCGGGCGTGGTGGCCCAGCACTGATGAGCAGCCGCAGGAGACTCCAATGGATCCGAAGATCCTCGACAAGATCAAGAAGTGCCTTCGCCTGGCGAAGTCGAGCAACGCCAATGAGGCGGCGGCTGCGATGCGTCAGGCTCAGAAACTGATGGCAGCGCACGGCGTCACCTCGGACGACGTGGCGGTGAGCGATGTCGATAGCCATATCGCCAAGGTCGCCGCCGGTGAACGGCCCCCGACTCATATCGTCATGCTTGCCAACATGGTGGCCGGCGCGTTCGGCGCTGAGCTGATCTTCTGCCCAGTTCACGATGGTGAGCGTTGGCGCGGACGATTCGAGTTCTACGGCGTAAACGGCGCCGGAGAAGTGAGTGGCTATGCCTTCGAGGTGCTGCTGCGCCAGCTCACCCGCGACCGGAACGCCTACCTCAAGACCCAGAGCAAACGTCTCAAGCGGACAACGAAAACCCGTCGCGGCGATCTCTATGCGCAGAGCTGGATTCACACCGTCGCCCAGCACGTGATCAAACACGAACGCAGTGACGCCGAGCGTGCCGTCATTCAGCGCTACCAGGAACGCCGCTGGCAGCAGCCGCTGGAAACGATGACCGGGCGCGACAACACCAAAGGCATTCGCAACCACGACGCTTCTGCCCTGATCCAAGGTCGCGTCGATGGCAAACGCGTGGAGTTCTATCAGGGCGTGAACGGTCAGCGCCAAACAGCGCTTGGGAAATCATCATGATCCACCGCAGCAAGCTCGCCCAGATCCATATCGCCAAGGCGCAACTCGGCCTGAGCGAAGACGACTACCGCGCGCTGCTCGGCCGGGTCGCTGGTGTCAGCAGTGCCAAAGAGCTCACGAACCGCAATGTCGGCGCGGTGATCAATGAGTTCCAACGCCTGGGCTGGAAGCCGGCGCCTGCAAAACGCGCCGGCCGCAAAGCGCCACGCCCGCCGCGCACTCGCGCCTCGGTCATGAGTAAGGTCGAAGCATTGCTGGCCGACTCCGGTCGCCCTTGGGCCTATGCCGATGGTATGGCGCAGCGCATGTTCAGCGTGGAGCGTGTCGACTGGCTCGACGACGACCAGTTGATCCGGCTGATGCAGGGCTTGGTGATCGACGCAAAGCGGAGAGCCAAATGACCGACGTTCGCTGTCCGGCCTGCCACACCCAGTTCACGCTCGAGCAGATGGTCGAGGACGAGTCACTGCGCGAGTTGATGGGCATCCTCGCCGACCTGCCGCGTGATGTGTCGCGGCCGCTGGTTGCCTATCTCGGGCTCTTCCGGGGCAAGAGTCGCAGTACGGCCTACGAGCGCCAGCTCAGATTGGCCCGTGAAGCGCTTGCCCTGGCGCCGGATACCGGACTCGTCGGCGCGGCACTGTCGGATACGGTCGAAGCTCTCCGCGCGAAGCGCGACACCGGAGAAGACACCCGGCCGCTCAAGAACCACAACTACCTGAAGCGCGTCGTCGAGTCGATGGGCGCACGAGTCGATGCCCGCGCCGCGCTCCCGGAAGATAGCAACCGTCGGCCGACCAAGGGCGTCGCCCGTGCCCTGGCCGCACTGGATGCCGGGAGGCAGTCATGACCAAGCCCGGCATGAGCCAGCCCGCGCAGTGGTTCCGCGATGAGATCGCCCAGGGGCTCGCCAGGCTAGTCGTGCTTCGCCTGCAGAACGCGCCGTGGGAAGACGACATCGCCTACACCCAGCAGGCATGGGTCGACACACTCTGGGCCAAGCCGATCGGCTGGGACGCCGAACTGGATACACGCCGCGTACGCACTGCATTTCAGCGTCTCGCCGGTAACGCCACGCGGTGGCCAGCGCCTCGGATGCTGATCGAAGCAATGCCAGATCGTCCCCAACGCCCACGACTCGGTAGACCCCAGATGAGCGAATCACAGCGGCGAGAAAACAGAGATCGCTTACAACGATTGATGGCAGAAACCGGTATTGGAGGGATGCGCGATGGCCGATAACCTCGATATGTTCCCGGACGTGCCGGATGACCTCCTGGAGCGGATGACCGACCCGGAGATTCTCGCCAAATGGCCGCAGGGGCTAACGGATATCCTGCTGGTTATCGAGGCGGTCTACCGCCGCCATGGTGACGACCAGGAAACCGCGCGACAGCGCTCTTTCCGAGCGGTACGGGCGCTGGCACACTTCCATGGCGGGCATTCATTCTATCTGCCCAAGGGTGAAAGGCTGGAGATCGCGCTGCGGGATCGCGAGATATTCGAGTGCCATAATGGCGCCAACGTGACACAGCTCGCGCGGGAGCATCGACTGACCGAAGTTCAGGTTTACTCTATCCTGGCGGAGCAACGAAAGCTGGCCCGCGACCGGCTGCAGCCAGGGTTATTCTAAAAATGAAGACGCAAGGGAACCCAGCATGAAGACAGCTCTAACGATGGTCGCCATTGCCGCCTTGAGCTCCGCACTAGCGGGGTGCGGCGGCAATGAGCCCCTTGGCATGAAAGAGTCGCTCGACATCGCGGGACTCTCTCAGGACGCACCGACCTACAAAAACGAGTTCGCGTTGGCGATCAGAGATCTTAGTGCGAAGGATCAGTGCCAACCGGAAGCCATGCGTGAACAAGGTGGGTTTTCGAAAGTGACCGGCAGTGATTTCTACTTCATCTACTGTAGCGAGCAAGCCAACACATCGAGCCGATGGTATTACGACCCGGCGAACGGCAAGCTCAGTCAGGACAAGAGCGAGGTTCGGGGGTAGCTTTACACCGTCCACACACCAGCGATAATGCTCCCAGAGCGCCGGAGCGACCCAGTCGCAGGAGCACCATACAGATAGGCCAACGCCCACCACCCGGTGGGCGTTTTTCGTAAACCGCTTGAATCCCGCCTCGACCGCCCCCGCCGGTAACGTCAGAACTCACGCATCGCGCATCGATTCTGACCTATCACCGACGGAGACGGCACCGTGTTCCAGACCCTGCTCGACACTTTCATCACCAAGCTCAAAGGCGCCACGCGGCTGTGGCCGTGCTTGCTGCTGGCCATCGTCACCACCACTGCCGTCGGCCTCGCTTACCCGCAGCAGGTCGGCCTGCTGCTGTGGTCGCTGACCAAGGTGTTCTGGGCGATCTACCTCGCTTATTGGCTGGATCGCTGGGTGTTCTGGTACGCCCGCCCTGGTGACTGGACGGATACCCACACGCCTGGTAACGGCTTGCTGCCGATGCTGATGCTGCGCCGGGTCATCCTGATGGCCGCCGTGGCCATCGCTGTCGGGCTGGGCGTGTAATGAATAGCCAGCATCGGCGCATCCTCGCCGCAGTCCGGGCCGAGTCGATTTCGCGGCGTGGGCCATGCCCAACGGGGCTGGTGGCAGTCGCGCTCAACATCGCCTCGACAGCCGGGCGTGAGCGGCTCGATCGGCATATCGCCGAGCTGCTACGCACCGGTTGCCTGGAAGACAAGCGAGACCCGATGCGCGGTAACGGGCTGCTCGTGACCGGTACCGGTCAGCGTGAACTGGACGCACCGGCCGACACCGCGTTACAGCCATCGGCCGAAGCGCCGACGGAACCTGCTGGCTCACTTTCCACTGGCGCCGATGAAACCAGGCCGTTACTCGCGCAACCCGTTGAATCCTCAGCCGCACCGACTGGCTCAATCGGCGATGCGGACCTCGCCGCCGAGGGTTGGGTGCTAATGACCGAGCTGGCCACCGTGGCATTCGAACGCTTGCGCGGACTCCACAATATCGACCACGACTTGCCCGAGCGGGTGCGCCTTCACGCGTTGCTGCGCCGCTACCAGCAGCATACCGGCGCGCTGCTGACCCGTTATGGAGACGAGTCTTGATCCGCCTCATCGTCATCGCCGCGCTGGCATCGCTGGTCGGCTGCCAGCCGGCGGTTGCTTGGCAGCCGCCGGCCAACGCCGAGCGGTATCAGCGAGAGTTGACACGCATCGTCCAGCAGACCTGGGGGCTGGATGGTTCCGTCGCCGTTCACGCGGCGCAGATCCAGCAGGAAAGCGCCTGGCGCCCGGAGGTCGATAGCCCCGTCGGTGCCCAGGGGCTCGCACAGTTCATGCCCAGCACCTCCGCCTGGATCGCGGATATCTATCCCGACTCACTCGGCCCGGCCGCGCCGTACTCACCCGGCTGGGCAATGCGGGCCATGGCCCGTTATGACCGCTGGATCTGGCAGCGCGTCGATGCCGCTAACAGCTGCGAACGCTGGGCGATGACGCTCTCCGGTTACAACGGCGGCCTGGGCTGGGTATGGCGCGACCAGAAGCTGGCTCGCGCCGCTGGCGATAACCCAGGAATTTGGTTTGGTTCGGTAGCGAACTACACCGCCCGCGCCGGCTGGGCAAAGGAGGAGAACCGCGACTACGTCGATCGCATTCTGCTGCGCTACACGCCGGCCTATGTCAGCGCCTGGGGCGGGAGGTCGCCGTGCTATCGATTCTGATGCGCGCCGGCGGGCTGCTAAAAGCGGTGCCGTTCAAAGCCTGGCTGGCCTTGGCCATCGTCGCGGCGTTATCCGGCGGCGTCTGTTGGCATCTGCACAAGGTCGACGCACTCCGCGACGAGCTGACCGGTGCCAAAGAGGCTACGAAAACCGCCAAACGCGACCGCGACGCTTGGCTGAACGTGGCCTTCCAGCGTACTCGCGAACTGAACATGGAGCGTGAGGAGCGCGCCGCTGGCGAGACCGCGACCCGCGAGCTGAACAGTGATCTCGACACACTGGATCAACGCTATCGGCCCTTGGTCGATCGCATCCAGCAGGCACCGGCGAGCGAAGACGCCCCAGTGGCGCCGGTGCTGCGCCAGGCGATCGAGGATCTACCATGAGACTGGCCATCGCGCTGATCGGTATTGCGCTCGTCTATGCGTGCGACCTGCTCGAGGAGCGACGAGCGGAGATCGTCCGAGTGATCGTGGCCATCATCACCGTGGCACTACTCACTGCCTGCGAGAGCGTCCCTACATCGACGCCACCGCCGGTGATCGATAACGAACCGCCGGTGGTGATCTGCGCAATCCCGGCCGGGATGACCGAATCCAAAGCCGAGCCGTCCAAGCCGATCGGCAACTATTCCCAGCGCGATGTGGGCCTGTATTTGCAGGCGCTGCACCGCTGGGGCTCACGAGGCTGGCTGAGACTGGCCCGAGTCGATGAACGGAGCCGCGAGTGTCAGGCGCGGGCACTGGCTCCCAACGAACCATAACGCGTGACGCAGAGGAAACGATGGGACCACTGAACTGGGACGCCATCCGTGTCGCCTGGGATTTTATGCAGGCGATCTCGGTATTGCTCTTCTCCGCCGGCATCTGGTGGATCAACCGGACGCGGGCGAGCGAGGCGGCAATTCGTCGGGTGGATTCCCGAATCGATGAGGTCGAGAAACACATGACCACGCTCGAACACCAGGTTCACTCGCTACCCAGCCGCGATGACATCGACCACCTACGTGCCGAACAGGCCAAGACCAACAGGCTACTGGCCGAGATATCCGCGACACAGCGCGCCCAGGGCCAACTGACCGACCGGATCCACACCTACCTGTTCAACGAGCGGAGCAACCGATGAACTACCCGGACTTTGAAACCACCGGCCGGCGGCTAGCGATCCTGCGCATCCTCGCGCGGCGTAACCAGTACACCACCAACGAGTACTCGCTCAACGATGAGCTGGTCGGTGCCTACGCCCATCGCGTCAGCCGGGATCGGCTGCATGGCGACCTGGCCTGGCTCGAAGAGCAGCAGCTCGTAATCACCCAATCCCCCCGTGCCGGCATGATCCTGACGCTGACGGCCCGTGGTCACGATGCCGCGACTGGCCTCGCCAATGTGCCCGGCGTCGCCAAGCCGCTGCCGGAGGCCTGATCAGATGCCACCGCGCTCCAAGGTCTATGAGCTGCCGCCGGAGATCCGCGACGAGCTGAACCAGAAACTCGTTAGCTCGGGTTTTGCCGACTACACCGGGCTGGCCGAATGGCTGGAGTCGAACGGCTACAAACTGAGTCGATCCAGCGTCGCGCGCTATGGCTCCGATCTCCAACAAGAGTTCGAGGAAGCGATGGGCGACGTTCGCAAGACGACCGAGCTTGCCCGCGCCATGACCGCCGAGAACGATGACGAATCCGGCGCGTTGATCGATGCCACCGCGCGCATCCTCCAGGACCAGCTGCTGCGGATCTCCATTGCGATGCGCAAGGCGGAGCACGAACCGGAGAAAGCCGCCAAGCATCTCTCGAACGTCACCAAGGCGCTGGCCGATATTGGCCGCGTTTCGCTCTCTCAGAAGAAGTGGGCACGAGATCTACGCGTCGAGGTGGCCGCCGAGGCCGCGGCTGCCGCCGAGGGCGCGATGGCGAGCCAGGGCATGAGCCAGGAACGCATCGACGCTATCAAGCGCGACATTCTGGGGATCGTCTGATGGTAGAGACACTCTCCACCACCATGCCCAAGTCGGTACTGCTGCCCTATCAGCAGTCGTGGATCGAAGACGACTCCGACCTCAAGATCGCGGAGAAATCGCGCCGAACCGGTATCACCTGGGGCGAAGCGGCGGATGCCGTGTTGAGCGCCAGCGCTGCCAAAGCCGCCGGCGGTACCAACCACTTCTATGTCGGCTCGAACCGCGAGATGGCGATCGAGTTCATCGACGCCGCCGCCATGTGGGCCAAGGCCTTCAACAAGACGGCCAGCGCGATCGAGGAAGAGATCATCAAGGATGAGGATAAGGACATCCTCACCTTCAACATTCGCTTTTCGAGTGGCTTCAAGATCCAGGCACTCAGCTCGCGGCCCTCCAACCTGCGCGGCCGCCAGGGCAATGTGACCATCGACGAGGCCGCGTTTCACGAGCAGCTCGCCGAAGTGCTCAAGGCGGCGCTGGCCCTCACCATGTGGGGCGCCAAGGTGCGGCTGATCTCGACCCATAACGGCGTCGAGAACCTGTTCAACGAGTTGATCCAGGACAGCCGCGCCGGCAAGAAGCGCTATTCGGTCCACCGGATCACACTCGACGACGCCTGCGAACAGGGGCTTTACCAGCGTATCTGCCAAGTGCGTGGCAAGCCGTGGAGCCAAGCCGCTGAGGACCAGTGGAAAGCCAACCTGCTCGCCGATACCGCGACAAGAGAGGACGCGCTCGAGGAGTACTATTGCGTGCCCAAATCCGGTGGCGGCGCTTACCTTTCCCGCGCCCTGATCGAAGCCCGCATGATCGACGCCCCGGTAATCCGCTTCGAAGGCTCAGCGACGTTCAATGCGTTACCGGAAGCGCTGCGCGCGGTGGAGATGGCGCAATGGTGCCAGGAGGCACTGCTACCGCTACTAATGCAGCTCGACCCGACCCATACCCATTGCTTCGGCGAAGACTTCGCGCGCTCCGGCGACTTGACCGTGATCGCGCCGATGGCGATCGATCAACGTCTCAAACGCCTGGTGCCGTTCCTGGTCGAGCTGCGCAACGTGCCGTTCAAGCAGCAGGAGCAGGTGCTGTTCTACATCGTCGATCGATTGCCGCGCCTTCAGGCCGGCGCGTTGGATGCACGCGGCAACGGCCAGTACCTCGCCGAGCAGGCCGTGGACCAATACGGCAGTGGCCGGATCGAGGCGGTGATGCTCTCCCAGGGCTGGTACCTGGACGCCATGCCCAAGTTCAAGGCGGCGTTCGAGGATGACGAGATCGCGATTCCGCGCGACCGCGACGTGGCCGATGACCTGCGCGCACTCCAAGTCATCAAGGGAATCCCCAAGCTGCCGGATGGCAAGACCGGCGATGCCAAAGCCCGCCATGGCGACGCCGCGATCGCGCTGGCATTGGCCTATTACGCCAGCTTGATGGACGCCAGCGAGATCGACTTTATCGCCGTGCCCAAGGCAGGCAGCTCGAGTTGGGCTGACGATGATGAAATCGGCGACTTACACGACGGATTAGGAGGCGGCTGGTGAGCCTGACACAACGATTACGCGCACTCTTTGGCACCGGCCGTGACGAACAGTCGCGCGCCCTGGATGGGCAACAGACCGACGATGACGAGCGATCGACGGTTGGCAACCTCAAACGCGAGTTCGCCGAGCACCCCTCGCGCGGGCTGACGCCGGCGAAGCTCCACCAGATCCTCGAAGCCGCCGAACAAGGCGATCTCAAAAGCCAGTCCGAGCTGTTCGACGACATGGAGGAGAAGGACAGCCAGATCGGCGCGGACCTGGGCAAGCGCCGGCAGCTCGCCGCCGAGTTGGAATGGCAGATCGTTCCGCCTGATAACGCCACCGCCGCCGAGAAACGCGCGGCAGACTTTTGCGCCGAGGTGTTCGACGGCCTCGAGGTCGAGGATTTGATACTCGACATGGGTACCGGCATCGGCCACGGCTGGGCCAACCTCGAGCTGACCTGGTCTCGAGACGGCGCCCAACGCTTCATCGAGCAGCCGCAGTTGCGCCCGCATTCGTGGTTCCGCCTGCACGGCGACGATCAGAACCGGATAACGCTGCGCGACAGCTCCAACAACGGCGCCGACCTGTGGGCGCTGGGCTGGGTCCAGCACCGCCACCGCGCCAAGCCGGGCTACGTCGCGCGGATGGGCCTCGGCCGTATGCTGGTCTGGCCCTACCTGTTCCAGAACTACGCCCTGGGTGATCTCGCACAGCTTCTCGAGATCTACGGCATGCCGGCGCGGCTCGGCAAGTACCCCAAGAACGCCACGGCCAAGGAGAAGGCGACACTGCTGCGAGCGGTCGTCTCCATGGGAAAGGATGCCGCCGGCATTATTCCCGAAGGCATGGCGGTGGAGTTCATGGAAGCCGCCGGCGGCCGCGCGGATATGTTCCTGGCAATGATGAACTGGTGCGAGGCCGCGAAGGCCAAGGCGATCCTCGGCGGCACGCTGACCTCCGGCACAGGCGAAGGCACCAATACCAACGCCCTGGGCAACGTCCACGAACGTGGCCAGGCCAGCCTGATCCGCTCGGACACACGACAGTACGGCGGCACCATCCAGCGCGACATGCTGTGGCCTCTGGCCGCGCTGAACTTCGGCATCGATAACCGCCGCCGAGCGCCCAAGTTCGTGCTCGACATGGGCGAGACAGAGGACTATCAGACGCTGGCCACCACGCTGCCGACATTGGTAGACATGGGCGCCAGGATCCCGCTGTGGTGGCTCCACGAGAAGACCGGCATTCCCGAAGCCACTGGCGATGACGAGATCCTCACGCCACGGGTTCAGCCTCAGGCGTTCAGCCAATCATCAGGTCAAGCCATGCTGAAGACGCAACGCCCACCTGGGCTCGCCGCGCTGCGCGAGGCACCGGCGGCGCCGACGCCCGCGCAGCCCGAGCACTACCGCGAGCCGGCCGCCACCGTGCTCGAGGGTGAGGCGCAGCCGATCGTTGAGGGCTGGGTCGATCAGCTCCAGCGAATCGTTGACGAGGCCGAGTCCTTCGAGCAGCTCCAGTCTAGTCTCCTAGACTCGTTCAGCGATCTGGATGAGGAACAGCTCGCCGAGGTAATGGGCCAGGCGTTCCTGGCCGCCAACCTCGCCGGACGTTCGACCGCCAACGATGAAGTCGAAGCTGCCGATGAAGTCGAGAGAGCCGACGATGCCAACGGTTAGCGCCATGTTCCGGCGGCCGTTCAAGGAACAGGTCAGCTACTTCCGCCAGAAGCAGAATGTGCCCAGCAACCGCTGGGACGATCTGCGGCGGGACGAGCACGACAAGGCGTTCGTGGTCGCTGGCGCGACCAAGGCGGATCTGCTCGCCGACCTGCGGGCGGCTGTCGATGACTCGATCGCCAACGGCCAGAGCATTGGCGAGTTCCGAAAGCAGTTCCGAGAGATCGTCAGCAAGCGCGGTTGGACGGGCTGGACCGGCGAAGGCTCGAAAGCCGGCACCGCCTGGCGCACGCGCGTCATCTACAAGACCAACATGGACACCAGCTACATGGCCGGGCGTTGGCAGCAGATGACCGATCCGGACATCGTCCGCGCCCGGCCCTACTGGCGCTACGTTCACAACACGATCGAGAACCCGCGCATCCAGCATCAGCGCTGGGACAACCTGGTGCTGCCCGCAGGCGATCCGTGGTTTGAACGCCACTGGCCACCCAATGGCTGGGGCTGCAACTGCGGCGTCGAGACCATGAGCCGGCGCCAGCTCGAGCGGAGCGGCCGCACCGGGCCGGACAGCGCACCCAACGACGGCACCGTCGAGCACGTCAACGATCGCACCGGTGAAGTGAGCGAAGTGCCAAAGGGCGTGCAACCGGGCTGGGATTACGCTCCTGGCAAAAGCGCTGCAGAGACAGCCGTCGCCGCTCGGCTCAATCGGCTGGATACGCTCGAGGCCAACGTGGCCAGAGTCAACGTCAAAGACCTGGTGGATAGCGACCTGTTCGGCCGTTTCTTCGCCGGCGAGATCCAGGGCGAGTTCCCCATCGCCGTGGTGCCACCCGTCGAGCGCGAGATCCTCGGTGCCGAATCGCCCACGGTACTGCTCTCTCAGGCGAGCCTGGCGACGCATATCGAGCGTCACCCAGAGATCGGCCTGGCGGATTATCGCCGCGTCCAGGCGCTGCTGGACCGGGGCGAGGTCTACCGGCGCGCCAGCGACGACGGCCGGCTGATCTATCTGACCGTCGATGGCGTGACCTACCGCGCCGCGCTCAAGCGAACGCAGGACGGCAAGCGCAACTACTTCCTGACGCTGTTCAAGGTCAAGGAGTCGGCAGCGGAGCGCAACGTGAGAAACAAGATGGAACGGCTGAGATAGGACTGCGGTAAGAAGAGAGCGAGGCTGGTTCGTCATCCCCAGATACCTCATCAGCGCGATGCGCTGGGTATGCCAGACGAATGTTGGCCTCTCGCACTCGTAGGTCCAGTTTGAGCCGATCCGGGGACGTTATCAAGGAGCCAGCATGTCCATCACCATCGATGACGACCAGGTACTGCAGGCGCTCAACGAGATGCAGCAGCGGTCGATTCGCCTGCAGCCCGCGTTCAAGGCGATCGGCGAAGCGATGGTGTCGTCGACGCACGAACGCTTCCAGGCAAAGGAAGCACCGGACGGCACGCCCTGGGCGCCGCTTTCCGAAGCCACCGTCGAGCGCAAGGGCCATGACCGCATCCTGGAAGGCGAGACCCATCAGCTCGCGCGGCAGATCCACTACGAGGCGAGCGACGACGCCCTGGAATGGGGTAGCTCGATGATCTACGCCGCCATGCAGCACTACGGTGGCGAGCAAGCCGAGTTCCCGCGTCTATGGGGTAACATCCCCGGCCGTGAGTTCCTGGGCGTCTCGGGCGACGACCGCGACGAGGTGCTGGATACCCTTTCGCTCTACCTCGAAGGCGGATTGTGATCGAATGCCTGTGAGGCGCTGTGAGGCTTTCGGAGCGGCTGGGCGCTACGCTGACCCGAGAAAATGCGGCGAGAGGCGTTAGAGGGGCGTTAGATTGGGCGCACGATGCGGGTGAGGCATCCCTTGACGCATCAGTTGTAGGAAATTGGCTAATTGATCCTGCCGCTTTTGATACATACAGTTACCACCACAATGAAGGTTCACGACATGGGGTAGCCTGGTGGCAGATAATAACGAGATCGTCATCCGATACGAGCAGGACGCTTACGACACCTTACAGCTCGCCACTGCTGGCGGATTGGCCGATAACGTTGAGATCCGCTTCGATGGTTGGCCCCAACTCGAGATAGTAGTCAAGGGTGACCGCTACCAAGGGACCATCAGCCCTAGCATCATGAAGGGCTTCATCGAGTTTCAATCGGCCATCTATCGTACGTACGCATTCTGAGCGTGCAGCTCAATAGCCTTGGAGTGATCCGTGCTAGAAAAAACCATCAACCTACTGTCGTCCATGGACTGGCTGCCCCTTGGCATCGGAGTTTTTCTGGGAGCTATACCATCGTATTTTATAGGGCTCCACTTTCACCGGCGCTCATCTTCAGAAGCCCCGGCATGGAGTAGCGCTATCTTGGAGTCGGTGGAGAGGTCACAGCTGAGCATTCATGACATCGCTGACTTGCTTCAAAGCGCGGTACCGTCTGAACTGCTAGAGATTCATGAATCAAATGATAATGGTACTTTTTTTCGCTTCAGTACTGGCCATCAGATCTGTATCGGCGAATTCGAGTTGTCTCAAGATATGCCGTCTAAGCAAGTTGTTTTCCCCGCAGCTTTTTTTGAATCACCCGACATCAATTTCACAGGGCTAAAAGGTCATACTGTATCGACTTTTGTGAATGCACATTTTTTTGGAATTGATTTCGAGGGTGAAGTTGGCCCGATACCAATCAAGATACGCTACGAAGCCAGTGGTATAACAGACTCTTTTCCAGTCACGAAAGAATTTCGAATTCAGAAAACCAAGGGTAAACCAGAGACAATTCATTCGTCGGATAGCTGAAAATTCCCAAAACGCTTTAATCCCCCGCCTCACCCTGCGCCCACCACTATGGGCGCATGGATACGACACTCGCACCACGCCACCCCATCGCCGCTTGCTCGGCACCGACCGCCAACCCTGTGGCGGTCTGCTCGCTGCGCGTCTCTGCCAGCGATGACCTGACCCGGCTGATTCCCGCCGGCACCTTCACGGCGCCGCGCGGATCGCTCGAGGGCCAGGGGCCGTGGCATCTGGACGAGGCGCATGCCCGCTCGATCATCGATCTTGCTGCCGCCCGCTCCACCGATATAGTCATCGACTACGAGCACCAGACGCTGCTCGCCGAGCGCAACGGCCAGCCGGCGCCTGCCGCTGGCTGGGTCGACCCGCGTTCGCTCGAATGGCGCTCCGATGGCCTCTATGGCCGTGTGAAGTGGACGGCCGCTGCCAAGGCGGCGATCGGCGATGACTCCTATCGCTATCTCTCCCCTGTTTTCCCCTACGACGCGCAGTCGGGCGATGTGCTCGACCTGCTGCACGTCGCGTTGACCAACACGCCGGCGATCGATACCGGCGCTATCACTGAACTGGCCGCCGCGCGCATGTCGTCAGGCCGCAATCCCCATGACCAGGAGGTCACCACCGTGGACCGCGAAAAGCTGATTGCCGCGCTCGGTTTGGCATCGAACGCCACCGACGAACAGATCGACCAGAAACTCGCCGCACTGAAAGCGGGCAACGAGGACGCCACGGCACTGCGCCAGGCACTCGGTGCCGAAGCCGATGCAAAACCCGCCGAGGCCGTGGCCGCGCTGAAAGCCGGCGTAACGCCATCCCAGCCGGACATGACCCAGTACGTTCCCAAGGCCGTGTTCGACGAGCAGCAGACGGCCCTCGCCGCACTGCGCACCGGCAGCAATGACACCGAACTGAAGGGGCTGATCGAAGACGGCTTGAAAGATGGTCGCATCCCCGGCCAGGCGACGGCGGATTGGCTCAAGGGCCAGGGGCTCGCCGCGTGCAAGGCGTATCTCGACGGCGCTCCCGCGATCGCCGCACTGCGCGGTGCCTCGCAGACCCAAGGCAAGCCGCCGAAGGACGAGAAGCCGGACGCACTTTCCGAGACCGAGCTGGCTGTCTGCCGCGCGTCGGGTATCTCTCCCGAGGATTACCGCAAGGCCAACCCGGCGCCGGCGCAGTAACCAGCGCACCGGATCTCGCTGAATTCGCAACCGAGGATCACCACCGATGAATCGCAATACCGCATCTCGCGCCGGGCTACGTCGCGCCCACCTCGTCCTTGCCGGGGCCGTCTGCTACGCCGGCACGCTTGCGATGATCGATGCCGATGGCTACGTCCAGCCTGGCAAGGAAGCCACCGGTCTGACCGCCGTTGGCGTGTTCGACAAGCTCGTCGACAACTCGGGCGGCCTCTCCGGTGATGCTCACGCCGAGGTGTCGCGGGGGTTCTTCAAGTTCCTCGGCGCAAGCGGCGCTGACGAGATCGCCGCCGGTGATATCGGCAAGCCGTGCTACGCCATCGATGCCGAGACCGTGGCGCTCACTGACGGCGGCGGCACACGTTCCCCGGCCGGGATCGTCGACGGCGTCGATGGTGATGGCGGCGTGTGGGTCTACGTCGACCCGACCAACGGCGTGGCGCTGGGCTAACCGGCACTCCCTACAGCTCGCGCCCCGCGCAGCGATCACCAGTTAACGAGGACGACCGACGATGGATCTCACATCCCCGAATCTCCAGGCCCTGTTCAAGGGCTACAACACCAACTTCCAGGCAGGCTTCAACTCCCTGGGCGACAACGGCTCGCAGTATGAGCAGATCTGCACCGTGGTGCCTTCGACCACCGCCGTCGAGGTCTATCCCTGGCTCAAGACCTTGCCGCGCATGCGCGAATGGCTGGGCGATCGCGTCATTCATGGCCTTGAGGGCGCGCAGTTCGCGATCCGTAACCGCAAGTTCGAGCTGACCGCCGGCGTCTCCCGCGATGCGATCGAGGACGACACCTACGGCCTCTACGGCCCCACGTTCCAGGAGTTCGGCCGTTCCAGTCGCGAACACCCCAACGAGCTGGCCGTGGAAGTGCTGACTGCCAATCCGGTTTGCTACGACGGCCAGCAGCTGTTCGACGCCGACCACCCGGTGCTGGACAAGGACGGTAAGGAGACCTCCGTCTCCAACGACATGGGCGGTAGCGGCGCGGCCTGGTACGTGGCGGATTTCTCCCGCGCCATCAAGCCACTGATTTTCCAGCGTCGCCGAGACTACTCGTTCCGGGCGCTTACCGATCTGAACAGCGACCGCGTCTTCATGACGGACGATTTCGTGTTCGGCGTCGATGCCCGCGTCAACGCCGGGCCGGGCCTGTGGCAGTTGATCGTGCGCTCCAACCAGCCGTTCACCCCGGAGACCTACGAGGCCGCCCGTAAGCGCCTGCAGGATCTCAAGGGCGACCACGGCCGCCCGCTGGCGCTGCGCCATACCCACACCATGGTGTCGGGCTCCATGGAAGGCGCTGCGCGGCGTGTGCTGAACAACAGCCAGGCGGCCAACGGCGCTACCAACGAGTGGGCGGGTACGTCGCAACTGATCCTCAACCCCTGGTTGCCGAGCGCCGCGTAAGCGGCGCCAAGCCTCCACTCACCGAGGAGAGAACGCGACATGGCCACCACCAGTAACAAGCGATCCAGCCGTGCCAAAAGCACCGCAAAACCTGCCGAGGCCAAGACCGAGCAGCCGTCCGTCGAGGAACCGAAGGCAGCGCCCCAGTCGGCAGCAGAATCGGAAACCGGGCAATCGGAGGCAACGCCGGCGGCAACCGTCGAATCCGCCGCCGAGCCGACCGACACGCCGGACTCTGGCCCGCTCGAGCAGATCACCGGCGATCAGGCCGCTGGCGACACGCCTGTGAATGAATCTGTCACCGGCGACGGCTCGGGCGAAGCGCTGCCGCCGATCGATCCCGAAGCCGGCGAACGCATCGCCGAGGGCGTGAAGGCTGGCGATCTGGACGACGAGACTACTGTCAGCAATCAGACCGAGATCCCGGCGCTGTTCATTCGCACCCGGAAGGCGATTCTGCGCCGCCGTCGTTGCGGACAGGTGTTCACGCCGGAGGGTCACGGCATCGCACTCTCCGGCCTGACCGCCGAGCAGATCTCCGCGTTCGAGAGCGACCCGACGTTGATCGTCGAAGAGTGCTCGTTCCCGGCTGACCCGGACGAGGACGAATAGCCATGAGCTACGTCGACCAGGCGGCGCTGGTCACTCGCTTCGGCGATGACGAGATCCGCGCGCTCGCGCCGGACGGCAACGGTGGCATTGACGCCGGTACCGTTCAGCGCGCCTGCGATGACGCGGCCGGCGAGATCGATGGTCGTCTTTCCGCTGCCGGCATCGAGACGCCGATGATGCCGGTACCGGGGGCGGTCGCCGCGATCGCTGCCGACATCGCCCGCTATCGGCTCTACGACGACCAGGTCAGCGATGCGGTGAAAGGCCGTTACGACGATGCCATGCGGTTCCTGCTCGGCGTTTCTCGTGGCGACATCAAGCTCGGCCAGGCCGCCACCGAGTCGCCCAGTTCCGCCGGCGACGTTCAGTTCAACACCGGCCGCCGGGTATTCCCCGGCGGCGGATTCTGAGGAGAGCCGACGATGGCCACGAAAACCCAGCCCCAGGAAAAACAGGACGCCCCCAAGACGACCGAGGAGAAATCCACGGCGCCGGTCGAGCAGAAAGCGCCCTACAAGCCGACATCGGTTCGCTTGCGAGTGCGAACGAAGCAGACCGGCGCCAAGCGAACCGCGATCGGCCTGGTCTTCACCGGCAGCTGGCAAACCGTCGAGATCGCCAGGAACCATAGTGCGCATAAGGAGCTGTTGGCCAATGCCGGTCTCGTCGTCGAAGAGTTGCCGGCGTCGGGTAGCAAGGCCAACTGATGCTGAGCCTGGAGCCGTGGCTCGAGCGGCTGAACGCGGCCGAGCTTGGCGTGCAAGCCAGCCTGGCGGCGGACATCAAGGCCGCCCAACAGGTCCGGGCCAACCCGAGTCTTTCTCTGGTCAACGGTCGCGATCGCGTCACGCACCAGGAGCGTCACCCACACACGCGCCACAAGGTCACTACTGAGGTAATGGTCGTGACAGGCGTTGCCCGCTACGGCAGTGCCCGCTTTGGCAACGCCGCGGATCAACTGGCTGCCATGCGCCAACCGGTGCTCTCGCAACTCATCTACTGGCAACCGCCTAGCGCGGATCTGCCGATTCGCTGGAACGGCGGGCAACTGCTCGCTCTGACCGACAGCGCCCTGTTCTGGGTCGATGTCGTCTCGACTGACTACTGGTGGGCCGATCAATCTCAGGAGACAAACCCGTGAGTAACCAACGTACCAATCGCCGCGTGCTGCGCTTCGGCATTGAAGGGAGCTACAACGCGGACACCGTGCCGGACATGGCGGCGATCCTGCCGACCTCCATCGACGTGACGCCGCTGGCCGGTAACGACATCGACCGCAGCTATATCCGGCCCTACTACGGCAACGCGCCGCAAGCGCCGGGCGAGAAGCACGTCCAGGTGCAGGTGGGCGTCGAACTGACGACGTCAGCTGAGCCGGGCACACCGCCGCCCTGGGGCGCACTGCTGCGCGCCTGCGGCTGGGCGGAGACCATCGTACCGGAGGACGGCGAGACACCTGCCCAGGTTGTCTATGCGCCGGTCTCCGACAACGAAGATAGCGGCCGTTTCTACTGCCACGTCGACAAGAACCTGCACGAAGGGCGCGGCGCGCGGGGCACGCCGCAGTTCACGCTGAATGCCGAGTCGATCCCGGCGCTCCAGGTCACGCTGATGGCGCTGATTCAGCCGGTGACGAACGTCGCGCTGCCGGAGGTGGATCTCACTCACTGGCCCAAGGCGCTACCGATCAACACGATCAACACCAAGCCTCTGAAGGTGTTTGGCGTCGCATCGCCGTTCCAGTCTTTCTCGCTCGATATGAGCGCGCAGACACGCCAGCGCACCGTGGTCGGGGCCAACGACATCGCCATCACCGGGCGTCAGCCGAGCGGCTCGCTGACGATCGATGACCCTGGCGTCGCCGCAGTGAACTATTTCGAGCGCTCGCTGAATGTCGAGACCGGCGAGATCTCGCTGATTCACGGCACCAAGGCGGGCTCGATCATCGAGATCGTCATGCCGTCCTGCTCGTTGGCAAGCCCCACCTACGCCGACGACGACGGCGTGCAGATGCTCTCGATGAACTACCGGCCGGAGCCGGTCGAGGGCAACGACGAAGTTCGCATCATCTGCCGCTGAGGGCGGCGCTCTTTCTAACCAGCCCCAAGCCACTGGGACGTTTCATCCAGCCCGAAGCCGCTGGGAAGGCCAGCGGCGATTCAGACATCTCAGGAGCCATGCCCGTGTTCAAGGTCAACACCAGCCGCAATTATCCGTATCCCGTCACCGCCACTGTCTTCGATGAACAGGGCAAAGAGCAGACCGGCCGCTTCAAGGCGCACTTCAAAGTGCTACCGCATAACGAAGCCAAGTCGATGCCGGAGGACACCAGCCTGCTCGACGCCGTGTTGAAAGGCGTCAGCGAGATCGAGATCCCCGGCGAGGACGGCCAACCGCTGAGCGGCGACGAGCTGCTCGATGCCGTCAAGAACGACCCCGCGCTCTCCGCTGCCACGGTCGGTGCCTACCACGAGTCGATCGCAAAAAAGAACCGGCCCAGAACCTGATCGACGCCGGCCGTTTCTGGGCCGGTGGTGGCCGGGCTTCACGATCGGAGGCCGAGTTTCGCGCGGAAGCGGCGGAACTCGGCGTTCGGCTACCGGATGAGCCGGACGAATCAATGGCCGACGAGTTCGAGGTGCTGCCGGAAAACTGGGACGCCCTGGAGCTTTTCCTCGACTGCGCCACCCAGTGGAAACACGCCCCGATGGGCGGCCTGACCGGATTGGATTATGCGGCGGTGCGCGTGGTGATGGAGATCCACACCGTGCCGCCTGCCGAGTTTCGGGACCGCTTCCAACAGATCCGACTGCTCGAGCGCGGCGCGCTCAAAGCCATGCGAGAACAGGCGAAACGCTAAATGGCCAACGATCTTCAACTCAAAGTCACGCTCCGGGGAGATGGTCGCCATCTCTCTGGAACGCTGCGTGATGCCTCTGGAGAGGTGCGTGAGTTCGGGTCGACATCTGATCGCTCAGGTCGTCAGTCTTCGGCCGCTTTCGATCGGACTGGCCGCAGCGTGCGAGGTGTCAACCGGGAGGTCACGGAACTCAACCGGATCAGCGATCTCGCCCGCAACTCGCTGCTCGCCCTAGGTGGGGCGATTTCGGTTCGTGAGGTAATCAGCTACTCGGACGCTTGGACGAATACTTCCAACCAGATTCGTACCGTCACTGATAGCAATGATCAGTTGATCGCCAGCCAGCAGCGCTTATTGGCGATCGCAAATGAGAGCCGCACGTCTTACGAATCCACCGCCAACCTCTATGCCCGCCTGACTCGAGCGACAACCAAGCTCAATCTCGGCCAGGAGCGCACGTATCGCTTGGTCGATACGATCAACAAATCCTTCGCGGTTAGCGGCGCCACAGCGGAGGAAGCATCGGCCGCTATCGTACAGTTGTCGCAGGGGCTTGCCGCCGGCGCCCTCCGTGGGGATGAATTCAACTCCGTATCGGAGCAAGCTCCGGCGATCATGTACGCGATCGCTGACTCGCTGAATATGACGCTCGGCGAATTGCGTGAGTTCGCTGCTTCCGGTGGCATCACCGCAGAGATCGTTGTCAACGCGTTGGAAAAGGCCAGCGCGTCTATCGATGAGACGTTCGGTGGTTCGATCGCTTCCTTCGGCCAGAAAATGGCTGTCGCCCGTAACCAGATGGTTGAGTGGGTGGGAACCAGCGATCAAGTCAGCGGCGCTGTAGATCAAGCGGGTGACGCGATACTCGGACTCGTCGGGCACATGGACGAGCTCGTGGCCGTCGGCACAGTGTTGGCCACGATCTATGGCGGCCGAGTCGCGGGAGCACTGGCCAGCTCAGCGGCGGGATATACCGCCCGCACCGTCGCTACGATTCGAGACACCCAGGCCCAGCGAGAGGCAAGCGCCGCCGAGGCGGGCCGGCAATTGGCATTGGCGCGCACCGCTGCAGCCGAGAAGACAGCCCTTGCCAACAATGCTGCGCTGGCGGCACGACGCGCGTTAACAGCCCGCCAGGATGCCGCCAACAACGCCGCGAACATTTCCCAGGCTCGCGCATCCCTGGTCGCCGAGCGGGAACTGGAAGCACAACGTCTCAAGGCGCAGATCTCGGCGACAGGACGTCAACGCTCGGTCGCCAGGCTGGCCGAACTTCGCACGGCCGAAACGACCATTACGCGTCAGCTCTCGGCCGCCAACGCAACCCTCGCGGAATCGGAAGCGGCCGTCACCTCTGCCAGTCGCGCGGCTACCGTCGCGTCTGCTCAGCAAACCGCCGCAACGCGTGCGGCCACCACGGCCCAAGGTGCATACACAGGCGCGATGCGCGCCTCCACTGCCGCAGCCGGCGCTATGGCAACGGCTGCTCGTGGAGCATCCGCCGCCTTGGCTCTTATCGGTGGCCCGGTGGGTGCTGCTCTTATCGCCGTCGGGGCTCTGTACGCCTTCCGCGAAGAGCTGGGGCTGGTCAGCGTCAAGGCAAACGAGACGAAGGCCAGGGTCGACCAGCTGACCGGCAGCCTCGACGGTCTGACCCAAGCGCAGATCCGGAACAAGCGGGCATCTCTGGTTCAGGATCTCGTCGAAGCACGGATCGAAGCGGAGAAGTTGCAGAAACAGTTTGCCGCCCTGGAAAAGCAAAACCGTGAGCAGATGATCACCAACCAAGGCCGCGCGGGTTCGGCCTGGTTTCAGAGTCAAAAGCTGAGCCCGCAACTCTCGGAAGCGAAATCCGTTGTCGCTACCCTAGAGCAAGGCCTTGATGACTTCGACACGCAAGTCGCGCGGCTAAAGCAGTCGGCGACTTCTGGTGTCAGCATCTTCAGAACGATGGACCAGTGGCTGTTCGACGTCGGCGAAACGACTGACGATACCGCCAGCTCGGTAGCGACGCTGACCAAATCGACTGACTCTTTCGGCAACTCACTTCAGACCCTGCGCGATCGCCTCGATCCCGTGGCCAAGTCTCAGCGGGAATACCTGTCTGATCAGATCCTGCTCCAGACCGCCTGGGCCGGCGGCAAGCTGACGCTAGATCAATACTTGGTAGCCGTTGGCCAGCTCGATCAGCTCTACCGCAACGCTGGCGATGCGGCTCAGGAATACGGGTTCGATGGGCAGCAAGCCGCCCGTGACGTGAAGCGCGAGACAACGGCGCTCGAAACCGCCCTGACGCGTAGCGTCGAGCGCATGGACGATGCCTTCGTCGACTTCTGGGAAAACACGCTCAGCGGTGCCAAGAACACGTTCCAATCATTCAAGGATCTGGCGATCAGCACGCTCGCCGAGATCATCCATGCCTACACCACGCGCAAAATTACCGCGTCGCTGGGTACGTCTCTCGCCGGTACCGGCACGGCGTCCGCCAATGGCGCTAGCGGTGGTTTTGGCACCGGTGGCATGGATCTCGGAAGCCTGGGCAAGACGATCTACCAGGGCATTACAGACGGCTTCGGGGCGATCAACTGGACCGGCGCGCCCACAGGTGCGACGTCGTACTCGAGCGGCTTTGGCTCTCAAGTCGCAACTGGCGGCGGCCAGTTCGGAGGCTCCCTCTCTAACTTCAGTGGTATGAACGGCGTCGCATCCCTCGGCGCCGGCTACGTCGGCAGCCAGGTCGGCACGAAGCTCGGCTCGAGCGTCTTCGGGAAAGACGCGAATTCGGCTTGGGGCTCGACGATCGGCGCCGGTATCGGGACGTACTTCGGCGGGCCGCTGGGCGCGCTCGCGGGCGGTGCTCTGGGTGGTGTGCTGGATTCCGCGTTCGGCAGCTCCCGCACGGTCGGCGCGGGCCTAGTGCAAGACAACGATCGCGCGGCCGACGATTTTTACGGCACGACGGTCGACGGAGAATCCTGGAGCCAGCGAGATTCGAAGTTCGGTCAATTCGGGCTGTCGTTCAAAACGAAGATGGACCCGGACGACTTGGCAACCTGGTTGGATGGCCTCAAGGACATCGACAACGAGCTCGCGCGAGCGGCCAACGATAGCCAGGTCAGCGCCGTGCGTGACGCTCTGGACGGTCAATCCTTCAGTGAGGACGGCTCGAATTCGATCTCGGAAATCACCGAAGAGCGCGTCGGGGTCATCATCGACGGGCTCAAGAGCGCGTCATCTGATGCCGTGGTGCGCCTCATCGATAACGTCGGCGACGTCACCGCGAAGAATCTCGAGGAGAAGATCCCCGAGATCGCCGCCGCCCTGCAACTGGGGAACTTCGTCGACGGGCTGACAGGCAACGTGCGCGACTACGCCGAGCGTGTCGTCGCCGAGACCACCGACAGCATCGACCAGACGCTCGAGCAGCTCGTCTCGAGCATCCAGAACTTCGGCGTCGTCTCGGACGCGGCCAATAGCCTGAACCTGCGTTTCAACACGCTCGCCAACAATGCGATCGATGCAGCCGACTCGCTCGTCAAAGCCGCCGGCGGCATCGAGGCATTCCAGGCCCAGACCGAGACCTACTACCAGGCGTTCTACACCGAGCAGGAGCGCGTTACGCGCCAGACGGAGAGCCTGAACGAGGCGCTCAAAGGCACTAGCCTCTCCGCCTCTTCCTCGCGTGACGAGTTCCGCGCCGTTGTCGAGAGCCTAAACCTCAACAGCAGCGCGGGCCGGGAGACCTACTCAACCCTCATGAGTGTGGCCGGCTCGTTCGCCGACCTGGTACCTGCCGCGAGCGATGCGGCATCTGCCAATGACGACCTGGCGCAGTCCGACGCTGACCGTGCGCGTGCCGCTGCCGAACTCGCGCAGCAGCGCAACGATCTCGAGATCCAGCTACTCGAAGCCCAGGGCCGTACAGCCGAAGCGACCAAGCGTCGGCGCCAGGACGAGCTCGAATCCCTCGACGGCTCGCTCACCGCGCTGCAGAAGCAGATCTACGCCCAGGAGGACGCCAACGAGGCGGCCGAAGCAGCCGCCGACATCCAGGAGCGTTACGCCAGCGCGCTCTCGAACGCTCGCGACTACCTGGCTGGCGCGATCACCAACATCGATAGCTATCTGGATCAGCTCAAGAGCACGAGTGCCGGCGCGGCTTCGCCAGCCGACCAGCTCGCCGCTGCCGGCGGTGCATTCCGCGAGCAGCTCGAAGCTGCTCGCGGCGGCGACCGCGAAGCGTTGAATTCGATCACCCAGTACGCCGATCGATACATGTCAGCCCAGCGCAACTGGAGCGGAAGCGGCGGCGAGACCGCGACGGTCATCGACAGAATCGAGACCGCGCTCTCCCAGCTACCCGAACAGCTCTCCCCTGAGCAGTTCTTGAGCGACGAATTCGCGAAGCAGATCGCAGGCCAGACCGACTCGCTGGCGACCGCCATCGACTTGAACGGTGATGGCACGAAGACCGCGCTCAAAGCGGCCATTACGAAGAACCTGGACACCACGTCTCGTCTCTCGGCATCCCTCGTCGAGACGATGCGTGCAGCCGGTGATAAGG
>NZ_MSDP01000027.1:0-40541 GCF_001937155.1 Salinicola sp. MH3R3-1
GTGACCGTCTACGCCGACGGTCGAAACCTGGGCACTACCACGGCCGATGGCAACGGCGACTGGCAGTTCGCCACCAATGAGGCGGATCAGCTGTTTGGCGGTGAAACCGTCTTCACTGCCACCGCGACTGATATCGCAGGCAACGTTTCTGCCACCAGCCCGACGTTTACGCTGACGTTCGACACGACGGCCCCTGCGGCCCCGATGATCGAACCGACCAATGGAGACGAGATCACCGGTACCGCCGAGCCCGGCAGCACGGTCACGTTGACCGACGCAGATGGCACCCCGATCGGCAGCGTCGATGCCGATCCTGACGACGGTAGCTGGTCGTTCACGCCAGACGAACCGCTACCCGACGGGACCGAAGTCAACGCCACCGCAACCGATGCCAGCGGTAACGTCAGCCCTGAAGCCACGGCAACGGTCGACGCAACCGCGCCCAATGCCGATGGCAACGACATTCATATCGACGACGGCGGCGACGGCTTCCTGAACATAGACGAGGCCGGCAATGTCACCTTGACCGGGCGCATCGAGAGCGGCGCCTCCGTCACCGGGTTGACGATCAGCGATAGCGACGGTGTCATTTCCTATGTCACCGATTTCAATGTCGATGCCGACGGCAACTTGACTGCCAGCGGCGTGGATCTGTCGGATCTCGTCGACGGCGAACTGACTGCCACCCTCTCCGTGACCGATGGCTCCGGCAATACCGGCACGGTCACCGATACCACGACGCTCGATACGGCTGCACCCGATGCCCCGACCGCAACGCTGGCCAACGACTCGGGAACTGAGGATGACGGCATCACCAACGATGCCACGGTCAACGTCGGCGGCCTCGAGGACGGCGCAACCTGGGAATATTCCACCGATGGCGGCAATAGCTGGACAACCGGCATGGGTGCCAGCTTCGAGCTGCCGGAAGGCGACTATGCCGCTGACGCCGTGCAGGTTCGTCAGACCGACGCCGCGGGCAACACCGGCGGCAGCGGCGACCTCGGCGCGGTGACGGTCGACCTGACCGATCCTGTCGCGCCAAATATCTTCAGCGCCACAGATGATGTCGGCCCGACCGGTACGCTCGACGACGGCGACACCACCAACGATGCCACACCGACGCTGACCGGTAGCGCCGAAGCTAACACCACGGTGGCAATCCTCGCCAATGGCACGCAAATCGGCACTGCCGATGCCGACGATGACGGCAACTGGTCATTCGCTATCGACGACGCCGATGCTCTGCCCGATGGCAATGTGGACTTTACCGCCACAGCCACCGATACCGCGGGCAACGTATCGCCGGCCAGCTCCACCTTCACGCTGACGGTGGATACCACCGACCCCGCTGCTCCGATACCCACACTGGCCAACGACACTGGCGATAATGCGGCAGACGGCATCACCAGCGACGCCACGGTCAATGTCGCCGGACTAGAGCCGGGATCGACCTGGGAGTACTCCACCGACGGCGGCACCATTTGGAACACGGGAACCGGTAGCCGCTTCGAGCTGGACGCGGCGACTTACGCAGACGGCGATATCCAGGTGCGCCAGACCGATGTCGCCGGCAATACCAGTGATATCGGTAGCCTGGGACCGATTACCGTCGACCAGACCGACCCGGCGGCACCGACCATCGTCAGCGCGACGGATGATATCGACCCGGCTACCGACGATCTGGTCAACGGAGATGCCACCAACGATGCGACCCCGACACTGACCGGTACCGCCGAAGCCAATACCACGGTGACCATTTTCCAGAACGGTACGGAGCTCACCAGCGTTACCGCCGGTGCCGATGGCAATTGGGCGTTCACCCCCGCCACGCTCGATGAAGGCGATTACACTTTCACTGCCCGGACGGCTGACGTAGCTGGCAATGTTTCACCGGTCAGCAACGAATTCACCCTGACCGTGGATACTCAGGCGCCCGACGCACCAACGCTGGACGCCACCGACGGCTCGCCGATCACGGGCACCGCCGAGGCCGGTGCCACGATCACATTGACCGTTGACGATACCGTGATCGGGACGGCGACTGCCGGCGCCCAAGGCAACTGGTCGTTCTCTCCGGATGCGCCGTTGGCAGACGCTACCGTGGTCAGCGCCACGGCAACCGATGCCGCCGGCAATACCGGACCGGCCGCCAGCATTTCCGTTGACGCAGATCTCAATGACGTCACCCCGCCCGCCCCACCGACCATCGAATTCGCGGTCGACGATGTCGATCCGCAAACCGACGATCTCGCCGACGGCGACAGTACCAACGACCCGCTCCCCGTTCTCCAAGGCACGTCGGAAGCCGGCAGCACGGTCGCTATTTCACTCAATGGCGCCGAGCTTGTTTCGGTCACTGCCGATGATCAGGGCAACTGGTCTTACGCCCTGGTCGATGCGCTGCCGGAAGGCGACGCCGTCTTCACGGCTACCGCCACCGATGGCAACGGCAATACATCCGGAGCGAGCGATTCGTTCACGCTGACGGTCGATACCGACATACCGGACGCACCCACCATCGACAGCGCCACCGACGATGTCGAGCCGACCGGGGCGCTCATCGACGGTGACAGCACCAACGACGCCACGCCGACACTGACCGGCAGCGCCGAGGCCAATGCCACGGTCATGGTTTCGGCCAACGGCACTCAGATCGGTATCGCCCTTGCTGATGGCGACGGCAACTGGTCGTTCACGCCGGATGACATGGACGCCCTCACCGACGGTGAAACGATTTTTACCGCCACGGCACAGGACGAAGCCGGCAACGCCTCAGGCACCAGCAACGCGTTCTCGTTGAGCATCGATACCGGGATCCCTGACGCCCCGACGGCAGCGCTTGCCAGCGACACCGGCATCAACGGTGACGGCATCACTAGTGATACCACCGTCAACGTCACTGACATCGAAGACGGCGCCGTCTGGGAATATTCGACCGACGGTGGCGACAGCTGGACGCCCGGCACGGGTACCAGCTTCGAACTGCCCGAAGGCGACTACGCCGCTGGCGACGTGCAGGTGCGCCAGACCGATGCTGCCGGCAACACCAGCGAAGTGGGTAACCTCGACCCGGTCACCATCGATGTCACCGATCCGGTGGCGCCGACGATCGCCAGCGCCACCGATGACGTCGACCCGACCGGTACGCTCGGCGATGGCGACAGCACCAACGACGCCACGCCGACGCTGACCGGCACCGCCGAAGCCAACGCCACGGTGGCAATCCTCGCCGATGGCACCCAGATCGGCACGGCCGAGGCTGATGACAACGGCGACTGGACGTTCACGCCGGACGCCCTGCCCGAAGGCGATGTCATCTTCACCGCCACGGCGACCGATGCCGCCGGCAACGTCTCCCCCGCCAGCCCCAGCTTCACGCTGAGCGTGGATACCCTCGATCCGATGGCACCGACAATCGATCCGACCAACGGTGACATCATCACCGGCACCGCCGAACCCGGCAGCACGGTCACGTTGACCGATGATGCCGGTAACGCGATCGGTGACCCTGCCTTGGTCGATGGCGACGGCAACTGGAGCGTGACCCTCGACGACCCGCTCGCCGACGGCGACACGATCAATGCCACAGCCACGGACGCGGCGGGCAATACCAGTGACCCCGCCACGGCAATCGTGGATACCGCTGCACCCAACGCCGGTGACAACGACATCGAGATCAATGATGGCGGCGACGGCTTCCTCAATGCCGACGAGGCCGGCAATGTCACCTTGAACGGGACTATCGAGAGCGGCGCTTCAGTGAGCTCACTGATCGTCAGCGATGCCGGGGGCAATACCGTCACCGTCGATACGGCGGATATCACCGTCGATGCCGACGGTAACCTGACGACCAACGGCGTGGATCTATCCGCTCTCACCGACGGCGAACTGACCGCGACGCTGTCGGTCACCGATGCCGCCGGCAATACCGGCACGGTTACCGACACAAGCACGCTGGACAGCGTAGCCCCGGAGGCTCCGGTGCCCACGCTGGCAGTGGATACCGCCACCGACGGTGACGGCATCACCCGTGACCCGATGGTCAATGTCGATGGCCTCGAAGATGGCGCGACCTGGGAATATTCGACCGACGGTGGTGACAGCTGGACGACCGGTACGGGTAACAGCTTCGAACTGCCGGAAGGCGACTATGCCGCTGGCGACGTGCAATTGCGCCAGACCGATGCTGCCGGCAACACCAGCGAGGTGGGTAGCCTCGGCGCGGTCACCATCGATGTCACCGAGCCCGCAGCACCGACCATCGTCAGCGCCACCGATGACGTCGATCCGACCGGCACGCTAGACGATGGCGACAGCACCAACGACGCCACGCCGACGCTGACCGGCACCGCCGAAGGCAACGCCACGGTGGCGATCCTCGCCGACGGCACCCAAATCGGCACGGCCGAGGCCGACGATGATGGCAACTGGACGTTCACACCGGACGCTTTGCCCGAAGGCGATATCGTCTTTACCGCCACGGCGACCGATGCCGCCGGCAACGCCTCCCCCGCCAGCCCCAGCTTCACGCTAAGCGTGGATACCGTCGATCCGATGGCGCCGACGATCGACCCGACCAACGGTGACATCATCACCGGCACCGCCGAACCCGGCAGCACGGTCACGTTGACCGACGGTGCGGGCAACCCGATTGGCGATCCGGCCGCGGTCGATGGCGACGGCAACTGGAGCGTGACCCTCGAGGACCCGCTCGCCGATGGCGATACCCTCAATGCCACGGCCACGGATGCCGCAGGCAACACCAGCGACCCGGCATCAGCGACCGTCGATGGCGTTTCGCCGGCTAACGACGACGGCCTGAACAGCATCGAGTTCAACGACGGCGGCGACGGGGCGCTGGTGCCGGATGAAGCCGACAGCGTCACCCTGAGCGGCAGCATCGAAAGCAATGCGACCGTGAGCTCGCTGATCATCAGTGACGCCAGCGGCAATACCGTTACTGTTGATCTAGCGGATATCACCGTCGATGCCGATGGCAACGTGAGCGTCGCCGCCCAGGACCTGAGCACGCTGGACGACGGTGTTCTGACCGCCACCCTCGGGCTGACCGATGCTGCCGGCAACGACGGTGAAATCACCGACACCACCACGCTCGATACCCTGGCCCCAACGATCGACGACGCTGCCGCAAACGCCAGCGAGGCGAATCTCGGCACTGCGGTCTCCGGCACCATGGCGATCGATGACAGCGGTACGGGGGTAGAGGCGATCAGCATCAGCGGCCCGGATGGCGTGACCGCCGACGGTGAGTCCGTAGTCTGGAGCGGCAGCTTCAGTAACGACACCTACACCCTGACCGGCACGGCGAATGGCACGACCGTGGCAACGCTGAGCGTCAGCACCACCGGCGCCTACACATTCACGCAGTCGCAAGCGCTGGATCACCCGCTGGCCGGCGCCGACATTCTGGCGCTGGGCTTCGATGTCACCGCCAGCGACCGGTTGGGTAACGAGACCATCGGCGAGCTGACCGTCAATCTGACCGATGATCTCCCTGTCGCGGCTCAGCCGGCACTATTCGAGATCGATACCGACTCGGCGACGGCTTCCGGCAGCTTCGTCGACAGCTACGGTGCCGATGGGGGCTACGTCTCCGAACTCACCATCGATGGCTATACGTTCAACTACGACCCTGAGACGGACAGCGTCTCCGCGACCGGTAGCTCCGAGCTGGTCGTGCCGTTCCAGCCGGGAGACTACGACAACGCCTCGGGCGAACTGACGATCCAGACCGTCAAGGGCGAGACGCTGACCGTCGACATGCAGGATGGCAGCTACGACTACGACGCGTCCGGCGCGAACCTGCTCGATCCGGAGCCGGAAGCCGACCCAGTCGTGGCGCTGGGTGACAACGATAGTCTGCTGGGCCTGATTGGCGCAGAGGCGCTGGGTCTGGTCGACTTTAGCGATGAGCAGGCGTTCGCGGCTACCGATGCCAATAACGACATTCGCTCGGTCACGGTGTCTCTGACAGCGATCAATATCAGCCTCGGCGCCGGTTTCCGCGCCTCACAGGCGCTGGCCAATGACCTTGGCTTGACCTACACAGTCGATAACCTCGGCGTTTTGGATTTCAACGCTTCGATCACTGTGAGCGCGGCCGACGGTGGCACCATCGATAATCAGGCGCTGAACGAGTTTCTGGGCTCGGTCTACTTCAGCAGTTCCGTACTGAACCTGGGACTCGCCTCGACGATATCCATCTCCGCCACCGATGCCGAGAACAACACGACGAGCACCTCCAGCAGCGACCTTCTCAGCCTTGGGTTGCTGCAGAGCAACGTCCCCGACTATCTGGTTCAGGGGAATAGCTCGGCCAATACTTTGGCCGGCACTGCCGACAACGATCGTTTGTACGGCTACGGGGGTAACGACACGCTCAACGGCGGCGAGGGCAACGACCTGCTTCGTGGTGGCGCCGGGGCCGATACGCTCAGTGGTGGCAGCGGCAACGACATCCTGATCGGTGGCGCCGGCAACGACACGCTGACCGGCGGGACGGGCAATGACGTATTCCGCTGGGAGGAAGGCAATCAGGGCAGCGTTGGCACCCCCGCCAACGACACCATCACCGACTTCAATAGCGCCAGAGTCTCCGGGGGTGGGGATCTCCTCGATCTTGGCAACCTGTTGCAGGGCGAAGGCAAGATCGGCAAGAACGCCGGCAACCTGACCAACTATCTGCACTTCGCATTGGTCGGTACCGCTACGCTGGTCTACATCAGCACAGCGGGCGCGTTCCAGGGTATTACCGATGCCTCGGCCAAGGAGGCCTCGGCAGACCAGATCATCACGCTCCAAGGCGTCGATCTGACCGGGGGTGGCGCGAGCGATCTGGCTATCATCGAAATCCTGTTGGCCAATGGCAACCTGATCGTCGATGACGCCTCGGCCGACACCGATCTCTCCGGCAGCGTCTCCACTAGCGTCGACGCCGTCATCTCGGACAACGATGGCGATACTGCCGGTACCAGTGTCGATTTCGACAGTACCGGCCAGCAGGCACCGACGCCGGATCCCGACAACGTCGCCCCTGTGGTTCAGGCCAACGCCTCCTCGCTGCTAGGTATCGCCGGCGCGGATCTGCTGGGTCTGATCGATATCGGTGGCAATCAGGATCTGTTCGCCGCAGACGCCAACGGCAACCTGCAATCGGTGACGGTCGCCTATCAGCCTCTGCTTAGCGTGAACCTTACCGCGCTTCAATTCACTGCCTCGCAACAAATGGCCGACGAACTGGGGCTGAGCCTGGCCTTCGATAACGATCCCGGCCTGCTTGGGCTGGTGGCGCCCTCCGCGAGTGTCACCATTACGGCCGCTGACGGCGGCACCATCGACAATCTGGCGATCAACGAACTGCTGGGGACGGTGGCGTTCGACGATGCGGACGGATTACTCGGGCTCGGTGCCGACCTTCAGCTCTCGCTGCTCAATTCAACGAGCATTACCGCCACCGATAGCGACGGCCGGACCGCCTCGGACTCGCTCGGCGAGCTGGCCAACCTCGATGCGTTAAGCACCTTGCTGGGTAACAACGACAACATCATCGAGGGCACCAGCGGCAACGAGACGCTTACCGGCGACACCGGCAGCCAGCGCCTCTACGGTTATGAAGGCAACGATACGCTGAACGGTGGCGACGGCAGCGATCTGCTACGTGGCGGTGCAGGCGACGACACCTTGAACGGCGGTGCCGGCAATGACCTGCTGATCGACGGCAACGGCGCCGACACGTTCGACGGTGGCGCCGGTAACGACCTGCTGGTGACCAGCGGCACCGACTTCGACTCGATCGACGGCGGTGATGGCTTCGACACTCTATTGCTCGACGGTGGCATCGATCTGGACATGGTCAATGGCGACGTTGGGGCTATCGGCAATGTCGAACGGCTCGACCTGGGCCGCGGTGATGACGCCAGCACGGTGACGTTGAGCGCGGAAGACGTCGATGCCATGACCGACGACGACAACGTGCTGCAGATCACCGGCGACCAACAGGACACGCTCAATATTCAAGGGGCGACATCCGACGGCACTGTCACGCTGGGAGGCACTGCCTACGACCAATACACCTTTGGGGATACCGCCATTCAAGTCGAGCAGGACACCGTTCAGGTAGAGACCTGATCGGCACGGCCATGAGCCCGAGGCATCGGACTCATGGCCGTTTCCATTTCCCTCACTCACCAGGGCGGGCGCCTCAGGTCCCCTCCGAGGATACGCAGACATAAGGAAACACGGTCATCGACGACTCACTCCAACACGCAGAAAGGTGGTCTCTACGCATGCTGGCAATCGTCGTCTGTCTGGCGCCTGCCATCGCCCACGGTCAGGAGCGCCATTGGTGGGACGCCGTGGATCACGGGGCTGGCCCCAAGGTCAGAACGGATCTGCCCGCGATTCGATGGACCGCGTCGCCAGCGGCCGACTCCAAGAGGAGATTCAGCGAGACCGGCGTTCAGCCATCGGCTGCTGATCGGGTAACGACCGCTGGTCGGTCAACCGTTCGAAACGCACCGCTCCCGCTCGAGCAAGCCATCCGCCGCGGGTTGGCGATCAACCCGGCGGTGCGCGCCGCCATCGCGGACGCCAATGCCGCCGGCACCGAAGTCGATATCGCCGAGTGGGGCTATTTCCCCACCGTCGATCTCTCCGCCGGCCCGGAAGAATTTCCGTTCAGCGAGTTCGGTTACGACGCCTCGGCCCGCCAAATGCTCTACGACTGGGGCCGTGTCGACAGCCAGGTCGCCAGCGCGGACGCAGCCGAACGAGAAGCGCGCCGGGCGGTAGGCGTCGCCGAGGAGGAAGCCGCACTCGACATCGTCGAGGTCTATCTGGATGTGCTCGCCGCGAAGCAGCGCCTCGAGGTAACAGAGAATTACGTCGACGACCTCGAGAATCTGCGGGATCTGACCGTGGATCGCGGCAGCAACGGCTATACCGACAGCAGCGAACAGGGCCGCGTGGCCCTGGACCTGGCCCAGTCCCGCGATGAGCTGGCCACAGAACGTGGCGCGCTCAATGACGCTCGTCAGCAGTTTCGCGTCCTGGTGGGTGTCTCACCCGGCGAACTGGAAGCGCCGATGCCCAGCGAGCTCACCGCGCGTCTGGAGAAAACCGCAGCGCTGGACGACTGGATCGTCGCCGCGCCGGCCTATCGTCAGGCGTTAGCCAGCGCCGCTCAGGCCCAGGCGGAACTGGACGAGACCCAGGCGGCACTCAAGCCGCAGCTCAATCTCGAAGGTTCGCTGGAGCGTCGCCAGATCGGCGGCGAGCTGCAGAACGACTCGGTCATCGGCCTGCGCCTGCGCATGGATACGCTCCAGGGACTGGCCAACTTCCAGCGCCCCGATGCTGCCCGCCAGCGACTCGAGGCCGCCCGCTATCGCATCGACGACCAGCAGCGCGAAATTCGCCGCAGCGTGCTGACCCTGATCGAAAACGCCGAAGTCTATCGGCAACGTCAGCAGGCGCTGACGGATCAGGTCAAGCAAGCGCGATCCGTCGGCGATCTCTACGACGATCAGTTCTCGGTGGGACTACGTGACGTCAACGATCTGTTGACGATCCGCCAGGAAGCGTTCTCGGCCCGTCGTCAGTTGATCGACCTCGAAAGCCAGCAAAAGCGCATCCAGTATCGCGCAGCCTCACAACTTGGACTGATCAACCCGCTGATCACCGGTCGCCTGGGAGATGACGCTCCATGAGCCTATCCGCCTCCGAACGCAACGAGAACCGTCATCCAGATTCGGCCGAGGGCTACACCAACAGCCACGCCGACAGCCACGCTGATCACTGTGCCGACAGCTACGCCAATCACCATGCTGCTAACTACGCCGATCCGCTCCGTGAGGGCATGGCCCTGCTTTGCCGACGTCTCGATCGACCCGCCTCGGTTGCCGAACTGGGTGACGGTCTGCCGTTATCACAGGGGCGATTGCCCCTGAGCGAAGCCGCCCGGTCCTTACGCCGAGCCGGGGTCAGCGCTCGCGTGGCCGGCCGACCACTGGCCAGCCTCTCCTCGCGGTTGCTGCCGGCGCTGCTGATTCTCGAGGACGGCGACACGGCCCTGCTGGAATCGCTGGACGCCGACGAGGCCACCGTCGTGCTGCCGGAGACCGGCGGCGGCCAGGAAGTGATGACCCGCGAGGCGTTGGAAGCGATCTACAGCGGTACCGCGATCTTCGCTCGTCCGATAGCCCGGAGTGACGATCGGGCCGGCAACTTTGCCAAAGCTGAGCCAAAACATTGGCTGAAGGCGCCACTGAAGGCGTGCTGGCCCGCCTATGCTGAAGTCGGCGTTGCCGCCCTGGCCGCCAACCTGCTGGCGATCTCCACCGCGCTGTTCGCGATGCAGGTCTACGACCGCGTCGTCCCCAACGCCGCCTTCGATACGCTGTGGGTGCTGGCCAGCGGCGTTGCGCTGGCGGTATTGCTGGAGTTCGTGCTCAAGGGCCTGCGTGCCCATCTGCTCGAGGTGATCGGCAAGCGACTGGATCTCGAACTCTCGTCCAAGCTGTTCGAACAAGCGATTCGCCTGCGTCTGGCGGCAAAGCCGCCTTCGACCGGTGCCTTTACCAGTCAGGTGCGCGAGTTCGAGGCGGTGCGTGAATTTTTCACTTCCGCGACCGCCGGCGCCATCAGTGACCTGCCCTTCGTTGCCATCTTCGTCTTGATCATCGCCTGGATCGGCGGGCCGGTGGCCTGGGTACCGGTGGCCGCTATCGCCGGGATGATCATTCCCGGCCTGTTGCTGCAACGCTATCTGGCCAAACTGGCCCGGGAGAACCTGCGCGAAGGTGCGGTCAAGAACGGGGTGCTGCTGGAATCGCTGGATCAGCTCGAGACCGTCAAGGCGACCCGCGCCGAGGGCCGCAACCTGGCACTGTGGGAATCGCTCTCGGCCCAGCTGTCGACGGCCTCGATCCGGCTGCGCTCGGTCACCAGCATGCTGACCCACTCCGCCTCGCTGCTGCAGCAGCTGGGATACGTGGGCATCGTGATCGTCGGGGTCTACCGTATCAGCGCCGGCGACATGACGGTCGGCGCGCTGATCGCCTGCTCCATCCTCGGCTCACGAGCGATCGCCCCCATGGGACAGACCTGCGCCCTGCTCGCCCGCTGGCAGCACGTCAAGGCGGCTGTCGAAGGCCTGGACGAACTGATGCAGGCGCCCAACGAAAGCGGGGCCGGACAGAAAGTCCGTAAACCCCGGCTCCACGGCGACTATCGCCTGGAGGAAATCGAGGTCCGCCATCAGGAAGAGGGGCCGGCCGCACTGAAGATCGACGAACTGACGATCGAGGCGGGTTCGCGCGTCGCACTGCTGGGCGGTAACGGTGCCGGCAAATCGACATTGCTGCGGCTGCTCTCCGGTTTCATCGAACCCTCCGGCGGCCAGGTCATGCTGGATGACGTCAATATCGCTCAGATCGAATCCGCCGACCGGCGCCAGGCGATCGGCTATCTTCCGCAGGATATCGCGCTGTTCTACGGCACCCTGCGGGAGAACCTGACTCTGGACGGCGCGGCCTACGACGACGAGGAGATATTCCAGGCCCTGGACGGCGTCGGCCTGGGGCGTTTCGTGCGCTCGCATCCTCAAGGACTGGAAATGCCGATCGCTTCCAGCGGCAGCGTTTCCGGCGGCCAGCGTCAGGCCATCGGTCTGGCGCGGCTGGTGCTGCAGGATCCCCGCATCGTGCTGCTGGACGAACCCACCGCTGCCTTCGACCAAACCAACGAGAAGCGCGCGGTGGAATTCCTCAAGCGGTGGATGAAAGGTCGCACGCTGATCGTCTCGACCCACAAGAAGCCGTTGCTCGAACTGACCGATCGCGCCATCGTCCTGCGCGAGGGCAAGCTGGCGATGCAGGGCAGTCTCGATCAGGTGGTCAAGGGCAACCGGGTCGCCGCCACCGGCAACCAGGGCGCCAGCTCCAACCTTGGTTCCAAATCCAGGGAGGCACGCTAGATGGCCACCACACTCAGCGATCAGGAACTGCAGCGCCAACTGGGCGATCCACGCGCCAATCTGCGTCATCCCCTTGCCCGCCCGGTGGTATGGGCCGTGTTGATCTGCCTGCTCAGCTTCATCGGCTGGGCCGCCTGGGCCCATATCGCCGTGGTGACCCATGGCGAGGGCCGGGTGATACCGGTCAGCCGGATTCAGTCGATCCAGAGCCTCGAGGGCGGCATCATCGAAGACCTCAAGGTTCGTGAAGGCGATATCGTCGACAAGGACCAGTTGCTGGTCCAGCTCAGCGGCACCCGCTTTCGCAGCGCCTATCAGGAAACGCAGAATCAGGTCCAGGCACTGAGGGCGGCCATCGCCAGGCTGCAGGCCGAAGTGCTGGAGCAGGACAGCATCACATTCCCGGAGAGTGTCGATGCGCAGAGCTCGCTGGCCCAGTCCGAGCGCGAGCTGTTTCACGCGCGGCGTGAAAAGCTGCGTGAGGCCACTGAATCGCTGGACCATGAAATCCAGATGGCGCAGCGCCGCCTGAACCTGATCCAGCCGCTGGTCAAGCGCAAGGCGGTGAGCGAGATGGAGGCGCTGCAGCTGCAGCAGGACATGGCGTCGCTACGGGGTAAACGCGCCGAAATCCAGAACAGCTACGTGCAGGACGCCTATACCGAGCTGACCGACAAGAAAGGCGAACTCTCCTCGCTGGAGCAGGTGCTGGTACAGCGTCAGGACCAGTATCAGCGCACCGAGCTGCATTCGCCGGTGCATGGCCGGGTCAACGCCATCAACTACACCACCCGGGGCGGCGTGGTACCGCCGGGCGAGACGATCATGGAGGTGATCCCGTTGGAGGATCAGTTGCTGATCGAGGCCAAGATCAAGCCGAGTGATGTCGCCTTCCTGGCACCGGGCATGTTCACCAGCGTCAAGATCACGGCCTACGATTACACGATCTACGGGGATCTCGAGGGCACCGTCGATCAGATCAGTGCCGATACCATCGAAGAGGAGACGCCGCGCGGCACGGAGTCCTACTACAAGGTCTATATCCGGACCGACAGCGGCTCGTTGACCCACAACGGCGAGAATCTACCGATCATCCCCGGCATGATTGCCCAGGTCGACATCCAGACCGGCGAACGCAGCGTGCTGGACTATCTGCTCAAGCCGCTGCTCAAGGCCAACCTGTATTGATAGTCCCGGTCCGAGCGGGCACGACGCTCAGCGGCGCTCAGCGGCGCTCGGCCAACCAGTTTCGAGCTTCTTTCCGCAGCGCCTCGTCGGAAGGCCGGCCAGCCCGCGATTGGCCATCGACGGCGCGCTGGGCGTAGGTCAAGGCGTCGTCGTCCTTGCCCTGATCCTCGAGAAACTGGGCGTAGTAGAAGTTGGTATCGATACCGGCAGGCCGGATCGATACCGCGCGCTCGAGCAGTTGCCGGGCCTTGTCGTCATCACCAAAGGCGATCGGCCAGCCCGGCGCGTGCTGATAGAGCGCGCCCAGCGTCACGTAGGCCGAACCGTCTTCGCCCTGCGGGTCGATGGCGATCGCCTTCTCCAGTGCCGTGCGTGCCTGCTTGGCCAGATCCAGGGCGCCGAGGCCGCCCTTGGCCTTGGCGTACGAGGCCAGAATCACGCCCCGGGCCGTCAATATATGGGGATTCTCCGGTTCGCTCCTGGCCAGCATGTCGACTTCGCCCGCGAGATCTTCGAAAGCGCGCAGCTGGGCATCGCCCTGCATCTGGTATTCGACATTGCCCCACCGCTGCATGAGGGAAAAGAGGGAGGAGTCCGGCGCTTGCGCCATCGCGGTAGCCGCACCGAGAACGCCGCTGGACGCCACGGCCAGTATCATGAGCATTAACATCAGTCGAAAACGGCTGCACGGGGACCACTGGCATTGCTGTCGCATCGACATCTCTCCTGGGGGATCGTGCTAATAATCAATCGTGCTAGCAATCTAACGAGCGTTTGAATCCATCACTATAGGGTTTTAGTCGCAAGAGACGCGGTTTTAATCGCATGAGATGGCCGCCAGACACCGGATTACGATACGCTCCGCCTTCGATGAGCGTAACAGGATCTTCTTATGCAAGGCCGCAACATGACGCGCTGGCGCGATCCCAAGACGGATCCGCGTCAGGAGAAGAAGAGCAACCTGATCACGCCGCAGGGATGGAATCGGTTACAGGGCATTCACGACCATCTGTCACGGGTCAAACGCCCACAGCTGTCGGAGAAGGTCGGCGAAGCCGCAGCACTGGGGGATCGCAGCGAAAATGCAGACTACACCTACAACAAGAAAGAGCTGAACCGCGTCATTGCCCGGATCCGCTATCTGCGGAAGCGGCTGGACGAGCTCCAGGTCGTCGATCGCCTGCCGGTGGATACCGGCAAGATCTATTTCAGTGCCAGCGTCACGCTGGAAGACGATAATGGAGAAGAGCTGCAGGTGCGTCTGGTCGGCCACGACGAAACCAATACCGACAAGCACTGGATCAGCGTCGATGCGCCGTTGGCGCAGGCGCTCCTGGGCAAGGCGCTGGATGACGATGTCGTCGTCGCGGCCCCGGGCGGCGAGACCCATTACATCGTGACCGATATCGCCTATGTCGATTCCGAAGGCTGAAGCCGCAGACCCAGCCGAGCTAGTCCGGGAGTGCGGTTCAGACCGCCCGCCGAACCGGCGTGGAAAGACAGTTATCCGTCGCTGACATGAACGAGCCCTCGAGGACAGCCCATGCCGAATGCCATCGATCCGCCCTCTTCGTCGATACTGTTCGCTCGGCAACCGATCTTCGACACCGCCCTGGAAATCGTTGCCTACGAGCTACTCTATCGCCCGACGGATGGCGGCCCGAGGCCGATGCCATTCGATGGCAACCGGGCCACCAGCACGGTTCTGATGAATGCGTTCAGCCAGGGCGAGCTGGAGACTGTCAGCGAGGGAAAGCCGTTATTCATCAACTTCACCGCCGACATGCTGAGTATCGATCTGCCGTTCGATACCTCGCGTCTGGTAGTGGAAATTCTCGAAGATACGCCGGTCGACGACACCATCCGTGACTGCCTGCAACAGTTGCGCCAGCGAGGCTTCACTCTGGCGTTGGACGACTACGCCGAAGTGGACGTCGAGCATCCCTACCTGCCCCTCGTGGATATCGTCAAACTCGAATACCCGTATTACTGCGACGAAACGTTCAAGTACATCGTCGAGCAGCTACGCCTTCACTATCCCGAGCTCAAGATTCTGGCGGAAAAACTGGAAACGGAAGACGACCTGAACTGCTGTCAGCGCGCCGGCTGCGACCTGTTCCAGGGCTACTATCTGGCGCGACCGCAGGTCATGCACGGCGGTGCCGATTCCTGAGCGCCGAATTCTAAGCGCCAACTTCCGAGCGCCAACTTCCGAAGAACTTAGCCGGGCGTGCACGGCGAATCAACGCCGGGGTTTGATCGCACGATAGACACGAAAGCGTCGGTTGTCGGCGAGGGTCTCGAAGCTGCCGAACGTCTCCTGCAGCCAATCCGGATACGGCAGGAACGCATTGGCGACCAGAGTCAGGCTGCCGCCATCGACGAGATGCGCCGGCGCCTCGCGAATCAGTCGTTGGGTCGGCCCGTAATCGATCGAGCGCTCCTGATGAAACGGCGGGTTGCTGACGATGGCCTCGAAGGTCCCCTCCATCCGCCGATAGACATCGCTCTGGATGACCGTGCCGCTCAGCTGATTGGCGGCTAACGTGCGCCGCGTGGCCTCGACCGCGAAGGCGTTGAGATCGACCGCCGTGACCTGGCAGCCCTGCTTCGCCAGCCACGCCGACAGCACGCCATCCCCACAGCCGACATCCAGCGCCCGCAGCGGCTTACCGCGCGCCGGCAACGGCAACGGCGACTGCGCCAATGCCTTCAGCAATAGCCGCGTGCCGTCGTCGAGCTTGCCATGGCCGAAGACGCCAGGATGGCTCGCCAGCGTCAGCTCTTCTGCCGTGAACGTCTGCCACACGGCCTCCGGGTCACGGTCGGAAGCGACCGTTCGGCTCGCGAACAGCGTGCAGCGACGCGCCGTATCCAGCTTGCGGCACGTCTGCTCAAAGCCTTCCAGTATCTTCGGGACACGTTTGATGCCGCCCTGGTTCTCGCCGACGATCTGAATCGGCGTGCCCGCCGGCAGCGCCGTATTCAATGCGCTCAGCCACCATTCCCCCAGCGCGAGGCTCTTGGGCCAGAACAGCACCGCCCCCGGCACCTCGGCAGACGGTGCGGTCAGCGCCCCGTAGGCCGGGCGCCCGGCATTGCGCCAGGCCTCGCAGACATCCAGATCCGCACTCCACACGCTGCCCTCGCCGGACTCGAGCCAGCCATCGCGGGGTGGTGCGACCCATAACCAACCACGGTAGTCCGCATCCTGGCGGGCGAGCAGTTGACACGCCGGTGGCTGCGTCGACATCAGAACGTCTCCTCTGGGCCCGCGCTGTCGGCGTGCCGAATGATGTAGTGAAGGTAGCGCCCCAGGCGCCAGTGCGGATCAGTCTGGCAGTAGCGCTTCTCGAGCTCGATGATCGTCGCGAGCTGCGCGTCGCTCGGCGCACGTTCCCGCAGGTAGTCGTGAAATATCCGGATGCCGGCGACGCTCTCGATCACCAGCCCTTCTTCCCGACACCAGCGTTCGATATCGGCATGCGTCAATGGCGAGATCGGCGTCAAACGCTGGCGCTGGCCAGTGCCCGAAAGCCGGTCTTCCAGCGCCTTGTCCAGATTGCCCTTGACCACGTTGGAAAACCGCAGCGCATCCCGGTTGAACACCATCAGCGACAAACGACCGCCCGGCGCCAGCAGGGACTTCAGCGTGGCAACCGCCTGACGCGGCTGGGCCAGCCATTCGAGCACCGCGTGACACACGACCAGCGGCCATGGCCCCGGCGCCAGCTCCGGCAGCGCCTGGATCGGCGCCTGCAGTGTTCGAATGGGCAACTCGCCGAATTCGGCTCGCGCTCGGGCCAGCATCTCCGCGGAAGGCTCCGCCAGCGTGACATCATGGCCGCGCTCGGCCAGCCACATGCTCATCTGGCCGAGGCCGCCGCCGACATCCAGCGCGGCCGCACCGTCCTGCGGCAGAGACTGCGAGAGGACCTGATCGAGCACCGCCAGGCGGATCTGGCCGCGCGCCGTCGCGTAAAGGCTGTTGGCGAACTTGTCGGCCAGGCCGTCGAAGATCCGGTCCTGTCCCACCGGGATATCGTTGCCGTGCCGCGGGCTCGCGGCAGGCAGCGCGGAAGCGTCATCAGAACTACGCATGAGAATACGCATGAGAACAAGGCATGAGATAGCGACGGCTCGAATCGGAAAGGCGGCATTGTATCAACGCCAACGCGGAGCGTCCCGACGCAATGGCCCCCGCGGGTTTATCTCGACGAATCCGGCGCTTATACTGTGCGCCGCTTACCTCGCCCGATTCAGGGCGATCCCGGTCAGCCCCCATAGCTCAGCTGGATAGAGCGTCCCCCTCCTAAGGGGAAGGTCTCAGGTTCGAATCCTGATGGGGGCACCATTTCGGCGCCAGCGATCTCCCACGTCCGCCGCTATTCCACGTCTGTCACTATTCAATTCAACGCCCACTCCTATTCAACTCAACGCCAGACACTTCGCAAAATCCCGATCTCCCCGATGTTCTACTCGGAGCCGCGCGTTTCATTATCCCACTCTAAATTTGGCGCAATGCAGATAGAAGCTCGGACCATTATTCCGACTCCTATCAGGCTCATGCCAGCCGGAAGGAACGTAGGCATGCCCGACTGCGGCATTAGACCAATCGACGGACGATGAGGGGATTCCCTGTAAAGCCTGAATCGTGCTAACTGTTCCTATATGGCGACAGAAAGGACGGCCGTTGCCGCCGCTTGGACTTGGATCGTCGAGATTGACGCCGGCACCGCCGGCGCGCTGTCGACTACCCGCCCCGCCTACACGCTAAATGGGTCGGTTTTGATGCAGCGTTGCAGAGGGCTCTATCTCGCGCCAGTGCTGAGGGAGCGCCACGATTAGGGGCCCAAAAAAATAGTGCGGAATGATGCGTTTTGCAGCCTACCCGACGAAAGACAGGGGCTAGAGAATAGAGAAATGAATCAGAGTGTGGCAAGTTGGTATGAAAGGTATTCCGAATAGGGCTTGGGTAAGAAAGCTGAACGTTTCCGCCCCATAGCGGACATGTAGCTAAAGGCAGCAATCACGTTAATTGAGAGTATGCAGCATGCACAATGATCGGTGTTATGTAGCTGAGCTATGTGTAATTACTATATTTCAGTGTTGTAGAGAGTCTTCATGCTAGCAGCACAACATTCTTGAACGGCGTGTTCGTTCAAGTCCATAAACGAGCATCCTGTCTAATACGTGCTAGCGGCTAAAAATATGAATCTAAACCTGAGACCGGCCTTAAACGACGAATACGACTTTGCCTACGAGATGAAGAAAGATGCAATGGGGCCTCACATTTCCGCGAGGTGGGGATGGGACGAGGCTTTACAGCTTTCTATTCACCGGCAACGGTGGGGAGAGAAGCCTTGGTCGATCATTATGTACAGAGAACACCGCATAGGAACTCTATCCCTCTTGGATGAAGGAGACACTTTACGCTTTGGAGAGTTTTACATAGCCGCCGCATTCCGAGGTAAGGGGCTTGGAACACAGATACTTCGTCAAGTCGTAATCGGGTGTGATGAGTTGCGGCAAAATATCCGTTTAGAGTATCTAAAATGGAACCCTGTCGGTTCACTCTACAGAAAGCACGGCTTTCGAGTGTTATCCGAGAATGAAATCCACTATTTCATGCTTCGGGAGCCCGACCGCGCTAACAAGAAATTGCGACCGACCGCCTTTGGCGGAAGTTGAGTCGGGCGTTAGGCCGATTAAGCACTGTTGGCAGTTGCATAGTTAACTGAAGGATGCAGGGGCAATAATAGAGAGCGATATGCCTGATTTTAACTACCAAAAACAAGCGCAGGAATTCTATGGAAAGGCACCTGTCATCATTATGGGCAGCGGAGCCTCGGCTGCGCACGGAATGTCAGGGATGTGGGGGCTTGCAAAGCACCTCGTCGCGCACACCGACGTGTCCGGTCTGTCAGATTCTGAGCTGGAGGGCTGGGGAAAATTCTGCCAGATTTTAGGCAACGGCGTAGACCTAGAGTCCGCTCTACACCAAGTCGCAGCTTCTGAAGAGCTGACGTCTAGAGTTATTAAAGCTACTTGGATGCTAATTAACTCTGAAGACATGGAAATCTTTCAAAAAAGTCTTCAGGATAATGCAATGTTTTCATTGAGTCGCCTTCTTGAGCATATGTTCAGAAGCAGCCTCAAGAAGATAAACATTATCACTACAAACTATGATCGCCTGGCAGAGTATGCCTGTGATCAGAGACGTATCCATCATTACACTGGATTTACGCACGGCTTCTTCCGTCAACTCGCGGCTCCTACAGAAATCACCTCTGCACGCAGGGTGAATATCTGGAAGGTCCATGGATCTCTGGATTGGTTCCAGTCCCCGCTGGAGGATACTGTTGCTCTCTCAAATATCCAAGAGATACCTAAAAACTATCAGCCGCAGATCGTGACACCTGGCACCCAGAAATACCAAAAAACGCATTTGGAGCCGTTCCGCTCTATTATCAATCACGCTGATCTAGCTATCAGTGAAGCTGGTTCTTATCTTTGTATTGGTTACGGCTTTAATGATGAGCATATTCAGCCGAAGCTGATGGTGAAATGCCTCAGACAGAAGACGCCTATAACCATTATCACTTATGCGCTTTCTGACTCAGCCAAAAAGCTTATTCTTGATGGTGACGCGCAGAACTACCTAGCGATAGAACGGGGTAAAACAGACGATCAATCTATCGTTTATTCTTCTCTGGATAAGGCTCCAATTACAGTGGAAATGAACATCTGGAGCCTTGAAGGCTACCTTTCAATAATCATATAGGAAGAAGATATGGCGATTTTTAAATTTGACGATGAAGAAGCGCTTGGGAAGGTTGCGTCCGTCGATACCACAAATGTTATCGTAGAGGTGGAGAATATCGACCAGCTCAAAAGGTTGCAGGTTAACCATCTCGCTGTATTGCAAAGCAGCAGGCCCGGGCAGCACCTCATCGGTCTCATTACGCAGGTGACCCGCAAACGTGGCATCGAAGATATTATCAATGACGGTATTAACGACCACGCGCCAGAGTTAAATCTGTGCCGTATCGCTCTAATTGGCACCATGCTGGATCGTGACGGCCAAAAGGAGAACGTATTCCGTCGCACCCTCGAAAGCGTTCCGGAAATAGACGCTAACTGCTTCTCGCTCGAAGGTGAAAACCTCACAGGTTTCATGCGTACCCTTTCCAGCGTATCAGCGGATGGGAATGCCCTGACTCTCGGTAAATATACGTTGGACGAACATGCTGTTGCCTACCTAAACGGCAACAAATTTTTCCAGCGCCACGCCTTTATTGGCGGCAGTACCGGTTCTGGTAAATCCTGGACGACTGCCAAAATCATCGAGCAGATGTCGGGGCTCTCCACCGCTAACGCTATCGTCTTTGACCTTCATGGCGAATACGCTCCTTTAGCGGGCAAAGGCATTCAGCATTTCAAGGTTGCTGGTCCTGCAGACGTTGAAGCTAAACGTACCATTGATGATGATGTGATATACCTTCCGTACTGGCTACTTTCTTATGAAGCTCTCGTGTCCATGTTCGTCGACCGCAGCGACCAGAATGCCCCCAACCAGGCTATGATTATGGCGCGCGAAATCAATCAAGCGAAGCAAAAGTACTTGGAGGAGAACGGTCAGCAAGACGTATTGAAGCATTTCACCGTAGATAGCCCAGTTCCGTTTGATCTCGATGTCCTAATGGGACGGTTGAATGAAATCAACGTTGAGATGGTTCCTGGAGCGGGTGGCAGAGAGAAACAAGGTGATTTTTTTGGGAAACTCGCCCGCATGATTTCCCGTCTTGAGAACAAAGTCTCCGATAGACGCCTTGGCTTTATGTTCAACGGTGGTGGCGATCTACTAGATTTCACTTGGCTTGAAAAATTCACTACTGCAGTATTCGGGAGTACAGATGAGAATGGCAACGCCGGGATTAAGATCATCAACTTCTCGGAAGTGCCTTCGGACGTTCTCCCATTGATTGTATCTCTAGTTGCAAGGGCCACGTTCTCTATTCAACAATGGACGCCATCGCATTTACGTCATCCTATCGCATTGCTGTGTGATGAGGCGCATCTTTACATGCCACAGCGCAGCATGGCCAACTCCGCCGACGACATATCACTTGATATTTTCGAGCGCATCGCGAAGGAAGGGCGTAAATATGGCGTCAGCCTGGTGGTGATAAGTCAACGTCCGTCTGAAGTGAATAAGACGATGCTTAGCCAGTGCAGCAACTTTGTGTCCATGAGATTAACCAACGCCGAGGATCAGGGGGTTATCAAACGTCTACTTCCAGACAGTCTTGGCGGATTTAGCGATATTTTGCCGACACTCGATACTGGTGAAGCACTTGTTGTCGGCGATGCTAGTCTATTGCCAAGTCGGATCAGAATTGATGAACCCAAAAACAAGCCAAATAGTGGTACTGTTGATTTCTGGGATGAATGGCAAAAACCTGTCAGAGTTAAGCGTTTATCAATTGCTGTTGATAACTGGCGTAAGCAGAACATTCAGTAGAATGGAATTTATCAAGCCATTAAGCCTTAACAAACGCATATTGCCGGACTGGTTTTCCGATGCGCTTCAAACCAGCCGTAAATGCGGGCGTTAAATATCAAAAAAGTCTCAACGTCCGCTTCTGGCCGAATGCTGCCTTTCACAGTTCGCTCGCCGCGGATCGCGGCTTTAACGAATGTCATCAAGCCGCGATCCCCTTCCATGGAAAGCCAACTGACATGCCCGTAGAAATAAGTAGGCTCGACTGCCGTTATCAGTTTCCAACCAAATTTCGTCGAATTGGCAAATAGGTGCCGCTCGCCTTCCTTGGCGCGCCTCTTGGCGCCTGCCTATTCAGCGCCAACAGCTCTATCGAGTCGAGCGCTGCTTCTTGAGATGGAGATAGAGCGGATCAAAATCGCCCTCTTCCTGCAGTCGGTCCCAGTCCAGAATCGCCACTCTTCCTCTCGTGGCATCGATCAGCCCATCCGAACGCAGCGCCTGGAACACTCGGTTCATATGGACCGACGTGATGCCGATCGCATCCGCCAACTGCGCCTGGGTGATCGGCAGGTGGAATGCTCGGTCCTCGACCACCCCTACCGCCTGAAGACGCATCAGCAGCTCGCAGAAAAAATGAGCTACACGGGCATAGGCGTCGCGCTGTCCGATATTGAGGATCCAGTCCCGGTAGATCGAGGCATCAACCAATGTTTCACGCCAGAAGGCGGCCGTCAGGCGTGGGTGACGCTCACAAACCTGGCGTAGAACGTCATGCTGGATGTAGCCGACCTTGCTGGCGCTGACCGAAGCAATACTGATATCCAGCACCTGCAGATGCAGGCTCTGCAGATCCGGCATGTCACCGGGTACGTGCAATGCCAGGATCTGTCGTTTGCCTTCGGAGGTCAGCTTGTAAACGCAGGTAAAACCCTCGAGCAACAGGCAGCACTGAGTCGGCTGATCACCGATCCTCACGATATCCTGCTCGGGCTTGAGCGTTTCGATCTGGACCGGCAATGCCTGAAGCGCCTGTTTTTCTTCGGGGGAGAGACTGAAGATGCTCTCCAACTTCTGAACCATCAGACTAGTGGCGTAGGAGACGTCTGCTACCATGCTACTGCTCCTTGCTTGAGGCAGAAATGAAGCCTTGGACGCAGTGGTACTGCTCGATTGACTCAAATCGTGGCTTTCTTTCATATCGTTCTTCACACAATCTGTCACGCGGGGATTATGCTCCAATTCCCGCCATGTCGCGAGGGACGATGGCGCAGCGGGAGGCGCGAGGCGCAATACGCCTAAGCGGTTCAAGCCGGTCCATACGGGAAACGCGAATGCGTGCGTGAATGAGCACGGCTAGCAATGCTTGAGGCAGCGAACAACAGATAGGGGTGTACGGTAGGTCAGGTGGTAAAACAGGTCAGGGTGTAAAACAGGTGGGAAGTTGACGACTCACATCGTCATACCAGCAAAATCGGTTGGCACAGCGGAAAAGAGACCTATCGCTTGCAGGTCTCAGATACGCTGCTATTCCATGCCAATAGCACCATGGCATCCTGCCATGCGTCCTTGTGACAACCGCTTCCTTGCAGTTTCCTCTCCAGTACCTTCCTGGTACGGCGCCCACTGTGGACCTGATATCGACGAATTAAGTTGATACAGATCAACTACCTAAAAATATAATCGAACGGCGGCCTACAGGCCGCAGATTGCGGGCTTGCACTCCCGGTGCGCTCTTTCCTGCGTCCGGTATCAGGCGTCCAGCTCACGAATCCAGCGCTTGACTCGAAGGCGCCGCCACCGGGAAGCATATCGCCGGGTATCCAGGCGTGTCGGAATCAAGGCCTCGCCAGAGGGGCTCATGGTCAATTCAAAGGTTCTGGAAGCGCCAACGGGTGAATCCTCACTGCCATAAATCGCGATGACGCGCAGCTCCACCGCTTGCAACGTGCGACCGTCGGTCGTTTGAAAGTCATCCGTCGGAATGTCATGCCAGCGAAGCACCCGCTCCACGACATTCTGAAAGGTTCCAATATGGTTGTAGCTGCCCGAGGCCATCGGCCCCTGCCGCGTCGTCTCGACCAGTTGATCGGCACTGCCCTTGTCGCCGGCAGATCGTTCGAAATCGATCAGATCCTGGAAGAGCTTGCCGCGATCCGTATGCAGGATCACCACGATATGTTCGATGAAGATCGGCTCGGGGCTCATGTTGCTGATGACGCAGCGCGCCTGCAGCGAACGGCCGAACCCCCGATTGATGATGATCTTCGGTTGTCGCTGCCGCTTGAAGTTGAGATACAGCAGCTGCGCGTAAAACAGCCAAACCAACAACGTACACAGACTGGTCAGCGCGGTAATGGCGGAGCTGTGTTGAGAGATCCAGTTCATCATTGCTCTGCTCGCCGCCTTAAACTGCGCTTGGCCCCCTACCGTACCTGCCCGCCGGCATGCTTTGCCACCCACAATTGAATAGCAAGAAGTGTTGTTCGTTTCACTTCGCGAACCGCGGGCTCGACCAACGATCGGACATTCGACCGGTCACGGAAACGCTGGATAGCACAGGATGATAGGAGGAGAGCGAAGCTGGTCCGCTGCACGCTGACGCGTACTGGTATCACGATCTCGTGTACTCAGGAAACTGAGCGACATCGAGCGCGTTCTGCGACAAAGCACTGGAACGAGGAAGAACCAAGGAGAGAAATAACGAAGCTAAAATACTGATTTTGCGGATGGTGCCGGCGGTCGGACTCGAACCGACACACTGTTTCCAGCGGCGGATTTTGAATCCGCTGCGTCTACCAATTCCGCCACGCCGGCAGCGGAAACGCATTATACGGACGCCCCGCCCGGCGTCAATCATCCCACTGACTTAATCGTTCGGGTGCTTTATGATGGCGCCCTTTCGAATACAACCTGCCCATCCCGACTCGAGCCAATACGCGACCTACGCCATGCAGCGCGCCGATTTTCATTTTGACCTGCCCGACGAGCTGATCGCTCGTTACCCTTCCGAACAGCGTACCGACTGTCGCCTGCTCTGCGTCGACGGCGAGTCCCGCGCACTGGAGCACGCCCGCTTTCCCGATCTGATGGCGAAACTCGGACCCGGTGACGTGGTGGTATTCAACGACACGCGGGTGATTCCGGCGCGGCTGTTCGGCCAGAAAGCCAGCGGCGGCAAGGTCGAAATGCTGCTGGAACGGCCACTGGATAGCCACCGCGGGCTGGCGCATCTGCGTTCGAGCAAGTCGCCCAAGCCGGGCACGGAGCTGATTTTCGAAGGCGACATCCATGCCGTGGTCGAAGGCCGTCAGGATGCGCTGTTCGAATTGCGCTTCCTGGGCGAGACACCGTTGATCGCGCTGCTCGAACAGCATGGCCATATGCCGTTGCCGCCTTATATCACCCGCGAGGACGAACTGGCGGACCGTGAACGCTATCAGACCGTCTATGCCCGCCGGGAAGGCGCCGTTGCCGCCCCCACCGCCGGGCTGCATTTCGACGAGGCGATGATGGAGGCGTTGCGCGCCAAGGGTATCGAGACGGCTTTCGTCACGCTCCACGTCGGCGCCGGCACGTTTCAGCCGGTGCGTGTCGACGACATCCGCGAACACCATATGCACAGCGAGTGGCTGGAAGTCGAGGAATCGGTCTGCGAGCAGGTCAATCGCGCTCACGCCGCCGGTAACAAGGTAGTCGCCGTCGGCACCACCAGCGTTCGCTGTCTGGAAACCGCCAGCCAGAACGACAGCGGCGAGCTGACGCCCTACCGTGGCGAAACCGACATCTTCATCTACCCCGGTTATCGCTGGCGCTGCGTGGATGCGCTGGTGACCAACTTCCATCTGCCGGAATCGACCCTGCTGATGCTGGTCTCCTCGTTCGCCGGCTACGATGCCGTCATGCGCGCCTATCAGGAAGCCGTCACCAAGGAATACCGCTTCTTCAGCTATGGCGATGCGATGTATCTGACCCGTCGACCCAGCTAATCCCCGGACGCCTTGCGCACGGCTTCGGCCGCGTTGGACAGACAAACGCGTTGCGCGCGGCTTCGGGCGCGTTGACAGACAAACGCTTTGCGCGCGGCTTCGGGCGCGTTGAATAAAGAAGAGAGACACCATGCGAGACGAATGCTTCATGAAATTCGAGCGGCTGGGCCAGCAAGGGCGTGCCCGTCGCGGCCGGCTGACCTTTCCGCGCGGCACGGTGGAAACGCCGGCCTTCATGCCGGTAGGGACCTACGGCACGGTCAAGGGCATGACGCCCAAGGATGTCGAGGCGATCGGCGCCGAGATCATTCTCGGCAACACCTTTCACCTGTGGCTGCGCCCCGGCACCGAGGTGATCGAGGCCCACGGCGATCTGCATGACTTCTCCCAATGGCACAAACCGATCCTGACCGACTCCGGCGGTTTCCAGGTGTTCTCGCTGGGCGCCATGCGCAAGATCACCGAGCAGGGCGTACATTTCCGCTCGCCGGTGGACGGTGCCAAGGTGTTCATGGGGCCGGAAGAGTCGATGGCGGTGCAGCGCTCGCTGGGCTCGGACGTAGTGATGATCTTCGACGAATGCACGCCCTACCCGGCCAGCGAGGCCGAGGCGCAGAAGTCGATGGAGCTGTCGCTGCGCTGGGCGGCCCGCTCCCGCGCCGCGCATGGCGATTCACCGTCGGCGCTGTTCGGCATCGTGCAGGGCGGTATGTACCCCGAGCTGCGCAAACGCTCGCTCGAAGGCCTGCTCGATATCGGCTTCGATGGCCTGGCGATCGGCGGGCTGTCGGTGGGCGAACCCAAGGAGGAGATGATCCGCGTGCTGGATTATCTGCCGAGCTGGATGCCGGAAGACAAGCCGCGCTATCTGATGGGCGTCGGCAAGCCGGAGGATCTGGTCGAGGGCGTACGCCGCGGTATCGACATGTTCGACTGCGTGATGCCGACCCGTAACGCCCGCAACGGCCATCTGTTCACCGCCGACGGCACGGTCAAGATTCGTAACGCCGTGCATCGTCACGATACCAACCCGCTGGAAGCCGACTGCGCTTGCTACACCTGTCAGCACTTTTCTCGCGGCTATCTACATCACCTGGACCGGTGCGGCGAAATGCTCGGTTCGATGCTCAACACGGTGCACAATCTGCGCTACTACCAGCGCCTGATGGCGGGTTTGCGCGGCGCTATCGAAGCGGGTACATTGGCCGACTTCGTAGCACAATTCTATCGGCGACGCGGACTGTCCGTGCCGCCCGAGGCCGATTGAGACGATTCGAACGGTCCTCGGTAGTCGCCCGGTACGCCGTATCGTCAGCTTCACCCAGGCAACCTTTTCATTACACAGCCGTTTCATTACACAACCTTCGGAGATACATCCATGCTGGACTTTTTCATCCCTGCGGCTCACGCCCAGGATGCGGGCGGCCCTGGCGGTGGTGGTATTGCCCAGATCATCATGCTGGTCGGTTTCGTGTTGATCTTCTACTTCCTGCTGTGGCGTCCGCAATCCAAGCGCGCCAAGGAGCACAAGAAGCTGGTCACCAACCTGTCCAAGGGTGATGAAATCGTGATCGGTGGCGGGCTGCTCGGCCGCATTACCGACGTGACCGATGACTTCATCAGCATGGAGATTGCCGAGGGCACCATCGTCAGCGTTCAGAAGAGCGCCGTGGCCTCCGTCCTCCCCAAAGGCACGTTGAAGTCGCTGTAACTCTCCTGGCTGCCGATGTTCCCATCGGCAGCCGTCTCTTTCCGCGACACTCTTCGCACGACGGTCATCGCCCGATCGTCATTGATTGAAAGGACAGGGCTTCCATGCTCAATCGTTACCCCCTGTGGAAGTATCTGCTGATACTGATCGTCTGTATTGTCGGCGTCATCTACGCGTTACCCAATCTTTACCCCCAGGACCCCGCCGTCCAGATCAGCACCACCAACGGTTCTCTCGGCAGTCAGCAGCTCGACCGAGTCACCCAGGCATTGACCGACGACGACATTCAGGTCAAGTCGGCAGCAATGACCGGCAACAACACCGCCCTGATTCGGCTCGACGATGCCGAACAGCAGCTTCCCGCCCGCGATGTGGTCGACAAGGCGCTCGACGACAAGTACACCGTGGCACTCAACCTGGCCGATTCCACCCCGTCCTGGTTGACCAGTCTTTCCGCGGCGCCGATGAAACTCGGTCTCGATCTCCGCGGCGGCGTGCACTTCCTGCTCGAAGTCGACATGGACGCCGCGGTCGAACAGCGTCTCAAGGCCACGGCCAGCGCCATTCGCGCCGACCTGCGCGACGAGCGCATCCGTTATCGCGGCACCGATGTCGACGACAACGCCCTGCATCTCGAGTTCGCCAACAGCGAAGACCGTGACGCCGCCCGCGATCAGATCAGCCAGACCTTCAGCGAGTTCCAGCTGGAAGACCGTGACGAAGGCCGCCGTGCCTATCTCGACATGACCCTGACCGAACAGTCGATCAAGGACATTCAGGATTACGCGGTCCAGCAGAACCTGACCACCATCCGCAATCGCGTCAACGAGCTCGGCGTGTCCGAACCGCTGGTCCAGCGTCAGGGGCCCAGCCGTATCGTGGTCGAGCTGCCCGGCGTGCAGGACACCGCCGAGGCCAAGCGTATCGTCGGCGCCACCGCCAACCTCGAGTTCCGTCTCGAGGCTCGCCCGGACACGCCGGACGCCGAGACCGAAACGTTCCCGTTTCGCAACGGCTCACAGCGCACGGCAACCCTGTCGCGCGACGTGATCATCACCGGGGACCGGGTCTCCAGCGCCAGCCAGGGCTTCGATCAGAACGGCCGACCGCAGGTCAACATCAACCTCGATGGCACCGGCGGTTCGCTAATGAACCAGGCAACCCGTACCAACATCGGTCGCAACATGGCGGTGCTGTACATCGATCACAGCACGGACACGCGCACCGTGACCAAGGATGGCAAGCAGGTCGAGGAGCGTATTCCCACCACCAGCCGCAGCATCATCAGCCTGGCGACGGTGCAGAGCGCACTGAGCAACCGTTTCCGCATCACCGGTCTGGATTCCCCGACCGAGGCCAGCGAACTGGCGCTGCTGTTGCGCTCCGGCTCGCTCGCGGCGCCGATCTACTTCGTCCAGGAACGCACCATCGGGCCTAGCCTGGGCGCCCAGAACATCGAGCGTGGCATCTTCTCGGTGCTGGTCGGTGGTCTGCTGGTCGTGGCGTTCATGCTGATTCGCTACAAGGCATTCGGGGTCATCGCCAACGTGGCGCTGGCGGTCAATCTGGTATTGCTGATCGCCGCCATGTCGGTGTTGGGCGCCACGCTGACGCTGCCCGGTATCGCCGGGATCGTGCTGACGCTGGGGATGGCGGTGGATGCCAACGTATTGATCTACGAACGCATACGCGAGGAGCTCAGGCAGAAGACGCTGCCGCAGCAGGCGATCCACGCAGGCTATGGCCGTGCCTTCACCTCGATCGTCGATGCCAACCTCACCACGCTGCTGGTGGCTGTCGTGCTGTTCTCGATCGGCACCGGCCCGATCAAGGGCTTCGCCGTAACGCTGTCGCTCGGCATCCTGACGTCGATGTTCACCGGCATCATGGTGTCGCGTGCCCTCGTCAACCTCTCCATCGGCGGCAAGCCGTTGAAGAAACTCTGGATCTAGGAGATGCGAGCAATGCGCCAATTCGACTTCATGGGCAAGCGCCGCATCGCCTTTATCGTCTCGATCGCACTCACGATCGTGTCGGTGGCGGCACTCGCCCTGCTCAACCTCAATCTCGGGCTCGACTTCACCGGCGGCACCGTCGTCGAGCTCCACTACGCCGCGGCACCGTCGCTTGACGATATCCGCTCGCTGCTGGCCAATAGCGGTTTCGAGAACTTCTCGGTACAGACCTTTGGCGCCACGGATGAAATTCTGGTGCGCCTGCAGCAGACCTTCAGCAATGACGTGGGCAACCAGGTCGTTTCGGCCCTGAGTAGCGGCAACGCCTCGATCGAACTGGTTCGCGCCGAATTCGTCGGAGCCCAGGTCGGCGATCAGCTGCGTGACCAGAGCGGTCTGGGCATGCTGGTGGCACTGGCCGGCGTGGCGATCTACGTCGCCTTCCGCTTCCAGTACAAGTTCGCGCTGTGCGCGATCATCTCGCTGGGACACGACGTGCTGATCGTGCTGGGCCTGTTCGCGCTGTTCCAGTGGGAATTCGACCTGACGGTACTGGCGGGGATCATGGCGGTCATCGGCTACTCGCTGAACGACACCATCATCGTCTACGACCGGATTCGCGAGAATATCCGGCTGTCACGCAGCGAAGATCTGGCACAGATCTTCAACGAAGCGATCAACCAGACGTTGTCGCGAACGTTGGCGACGTCCGGTACCACGTTGCTTGTGCTATTCGCGCTGTTCTTCCTCGGCGGCGACATGATCCACAACTTCGCGATCTCGCTGATCCTGGGGATCGTGGCCGGCACGTTCTCTTCGGTCTACGTCGCCGCGGCACTGCTGATCGTGTTCAGGCTGGAGCGTCAGGATCTGATCCCGGTGAAGAAAGGCGAGGTCGTCGACGACACGCCGTAGCCTTCACGTCGCATCAGTGACTTCGGGGCTCCTCGCACGGCGAGGGGCCTTTTTTGTGGCCGTCGCTCATCGCCCGGCTGGGGTATGATGGCTGGCTGCCGATGGGCATGCCGTTCGATTTCGTCCGGACTAACCGGTTTCATTCGTCGCTTTCACGAGTCCTTCATGGCCCCAATCTTTGCCGACAGCAGCGTCGCCCGCTGGCTTCTGGTGCTGGTGATGGTCGCCGGTGTCTACTTCTTCATCGATTTCCTGATCCCCGTGCTGGCCGCCCTGATCATCTGCCTCGCCAGCTGGCCGCTCTATCGCCGACTACTGGCGAGCTGCGGGCAGCGCAAGACGCTCGCCGCCAGCATCGCGCTGGGCCTGATCATCCTGTGCCTGGTGATTCCCATGGTGCTGGCCTCTACTTACGCCTTCCAGGAACTGAAGGGATGGGTCGGCTGGCTGATGGTCGCCAACCAGCACGGCATCCCGCCGCCGGCCTGGGTCGGACATCTGCCGGGCGTGGGGAATTGGCTGGCCGTACAGTGGCAGGATTATCTGGCCGAGCCTCACGCCCCGGAGTACCTGATTCAGCTGGTGGGCGGCGAGCATATCGGCAATATCTCGCGCTGGGTGCTGGCTCTGGGAAGCAACGCGCTGCATCTGGCACTGACGCTACTGTTCATGCTGATCACGCTGTTCTTTCTCTACAAGGACGGCGCCGGCATGGCCCGTCAGCTGGATATCGTCGGCGAGCGTGTGCTGCCTGCGCGCTGGCAGCGTTTTTCGCGCGTGGTGCCGGCGACGGTCAGTTCGACGGTGATGGGCATGGGCCTGATCGCGCTCGGCGAAGGGTTGGTGCTCGGCACCGCCTACTGGATCGCCGGCATTCAATCGCCGGTGGTGCTCGGTGTGATTACCGCCTTCATGGCCCTGGTACCCGGTGGCGCGCCGCTGACGTTCACGCTGGTGTCGCTCTATCTGCTGGCGACCGGGCATATGATCAATGGCGTCGGGCTCTTCATCTGGGGCGCGTTCGAGCTCTTCATCGGCGACAAGACATTGCGCCCGCGGCTGGTTGGCGGCCCGATCAAGCTGCCCTTCCTGCCAACCTTCTTCGGTCTGATCGGCGGCGTGAAGACGATGGGGATCGTAGGGCTGTTCGTCGGCCCGGTGTTGATGGCGCTGCTGGTCGCCAGCTGGCGAGAGTGGCTGCATGACGACGACGCGCCGGATGCGCCGTCGGAGGCCGAGCGCTGGGGCTATGGCAGACGCAAGCCGATCGCACAGTCCAGCGGCGGCGATCAAGCCTCATCTTCGGATGAGGCATCGCGGGACGTCAGCGCCATGGCGAGCACGAACATGGACACCAACGTCGATATCAGCCGTTGAGCCATTGCGGCTAACGTTCGATCAGCGCGCCTAGCGTTCGAGCCGAAGGTGATGGCGCTTGAGCTTGCGGACCACGCTGGGCTGGCTGATGCCGAGACGTGCGGCCAGAGCATAGGTCGTGCGATGCGTCGCCACCAGCGCCTCCAGAATGCGGCGCTCGTGAGCGGCCATGGCCGCCTTGAGCCCCTGCTCCGGGGCGAGCACAGCGTTCATCGCCGGGTCTCCCTCCACCTCGCTCTCGACACCCGCCGAGTCGTTGGGCGTGATGGCGGCGTCCGCCAGATTCGATGCCGGCGCCCCCACGACGTTGCCTTCCGCCGATAGCCAGGCTCGTTCGAGCCAGTTTTCCAGCTCCCGGATATTGCCCGGCCAGTCATTGCTCATCAGCTCCGCCCAGGCACCGGGATGCAGCACCTTATCCTGACCGTAGCGACGATTGAGCTGCTCGAGGTGGCGCTCGGCCAACCCGCGGATATCCTCGCGCCGGTCGCGCAGCGGCGGCAAGGTCACCGGAATCACGTTGAGCCGGTAGTAGAGATCGAGACGGAAGGTACCCTCCTCGACCCGTTTGATAAGATCCTGATTGGTCGCCACCACCAGGCGAAAATCGACCTGACGCGACTGGGTATCGCCCAGGCGCATCAACGAACCGTCCTGAATCACCTTGAGCAGCTTCGACTGCATCGACAGCGGCAGCTCGCCGATCTCGTCCAGAAACAGCGTGCCGCCGTGAGCCTGTTCGAGCAGCCCCGCCTTGCCCTGGCGCGACGCGCCGCTGAAGGCACCGGGTTGATAGCCGAACATCTCCGACTCGAACAGCGACTCCGGAATCGCCGCGCAATTGACGTCGACGAAGTCACCTTCGCACCGTCGGCTCCAACGATGCAGCTGCCGCGCGAAGGCCGTCTTGCCGACGCCCGATTCCCCCAGCATCAAGACGGTGGCGTCGGTTGGCGCGCTGCGCTTCAGCAGATGGACCATCTCGCGCATGATTCGGCTCTTTACCACCAGCTCGCCAACGGCGGCTTCCTCGTCTCCGGCGGGTTCATGATGGCGCTTGAGATGCTCGGCAAATCGGCGCTGGAGAAGCGCATATTCGTCCTGCAGCAGTTGTAGGTCGGTGAGATCCCGCGATCGACTGATCACGCGAATCAGCTCGCCGTTGGCGTAGACCGGAAACGCTTCGGCGATCACCTGGCGGCCGGTACCCGTACGCTGCATGATTTGCGCGGGCTGCCCGCTGCGAATGACCTCGAGCGATACCGAGGGTGACAGCACCCCGCTGGCCTGCAGCGCCTGGACGGTCGTGGCGCGGAGTTCATCTCGGCGCAGGCCGTAGACCGCGACACTGCCCGGACTCACATCCAGAATATGGCCGTCGCTGTCGACGATGAACAGATGGTCCTGAGCCGTCTGGACCAGCGTCTCCAGCGTCAGCTGAGCCGCAGCGTCTTCCGTTTTCGTCGAATCCGTCATCCCTGCACCTTTTATCGGACGCACCTGTCGTCCGCTGGACCTTTCAGCGGCCGCACCTTTCATCGGCTGAACCTCTCACCAGCCGCACCTCTCACCAGCCGCACCTTTCACCAGCCGCGCCTCTCATTATCGAAACTGGCATCAACCAAGGCCATGGAGAATCGGCATGATGAATCCGCTGTCGATGCATTGTCGAATCATTAATCCATAAAAGTATCATTCAGACCCGCGCAATGATTCATTAATGAATCAAAAGGCTTGCAGCATCGCGACATATCAGTCACTTACCGATTGGCATGATTCCTGCTGGTGTTTACTCGGCAATCACCACTGACAACCACAACACCCAGGATTCCCATGACCGACCGACCGCCATACAACCAGCCGCTCGGCGGCAACGAGATGCCCCGCTTCGGCGGGCCAGCCACGATGATGCGGCTGCCGACGCAGAAGAGCGCTGAAGGACTCGATGCCTGCTTCGTCGGCATTCCGATGGATATCGGCACCTCCAATCGTCCGGGCACACGCTTCGGACCCCGCCAGATCCGCGATGAATCCCGGATGCTGCGACCCTTCAACATGGCGACCCGTGCCGCGCCGTTCGAAAGCCTGCAGGTCGCCGACATCGGCGATGTGCCAATCAATACCTTCGACCTCAAGAAGAGCGTCGACATCATCGAGCGTTACTACGACGAGCTGCTGACCCACGACGTCATCCCGCTGACCCTGGGCGGCGACCATACCCTGTCGCTGCCGATCCTGCGCGCCATGGCGAAAAAGCACGGCCCGGTGGGGCTGATCCACGTCGACGCCCACGCCGATATCAACGAGCACATGTTCGGTGAAGCCATCGCTCACGGCACGCCGTTCCGGCGCGCGGTCGAGGAAGGTCTGCTCGACTGCCATCGCGTCGCCCAGATCGGCCTGCGCGGCACGGGTTACTCCCCCGAGGAGTTCGACTGGGGCCGTCAGCAGGGATTCCGGGTAGAGCCGGCAGAAGCGTGCTGGCACAAGAGCCTGACACCGCTGATGGCGGAGATCCGCGAGAAGGTTCAGGGCGGCCCGGTCTATGTAACCTTCGATATCGACAGCCTCGACCCCGCTTATGCGCCGGGTACCGGAACCGTGGAGATCGGTGGCCTGACCATCCCCCAGGCGCTGGAGATCATCCGCGGCGCCCATGGCCTCGATATCGTCGGCTGCGACCTGGTCGAGGTCTCGCCACCCTACGACGCGCACGGCCAGACCGCCGTGGTCGCCGCCAACCTGCTGTTCGAGATGCTATGCATTCTACCCGGCGTTAAACGGCGCTGACTCAAATCAAAGGTTTGCTTTCTATCCAATTTTAATAACTTAAATACAAACAATTATTAAGGATAAAGATATGACTTTCTTCAACCGCCTGCTCGGTCAGGACACCCTCGACGACCACCAGCACAAGAGCCTCGGGGCGTTCGGCACTGTCGCCCTGTGGCTCGGCGCCAACGTCGTGGTCACCACCATCCTCACCGGCATGCTCCTGGTGCCCGACCTGCCCTTCACGACCGCCATGGGCAGCGTGCTGATCGGCTCGTTGATCGGCGCCATTCCGCTCCTGCTGGTCGGCCTGATGGGCCAGCGCACCGGCCTGCCCTCCATGGCGTTGACCCGGCGCGCGTACGGCCCGCTCGGCAGCCGGCTGATATCGCTGGTCAACATGGGGGTACTGATCGCCTGGAGCTGGATCCAGGCCCTGCTCGCCGGCATGAGTCTCGACTACGCCATCCAGGCGACCACCGGTTACTCCAACCTGCCCTTGATGACCATCCTCTGCGAGACCGTGGTGGTCCTCATCGTGCTGCGTGGCCACCTGGGCATCGAGCGGGTCGAACGCTGGGCGGCGATGGCCATGGTGGCACTGGCCGCCGTGGTGCTCTACCAGCTGAACCTCCACTACGATGTCTCGACCCTGCTGGACATGCCGGTCGAGGCGCGTAACGGCATCACCCTGGGCATCGCCTTCGACATCGTCATCGCCACCGCCTTCTCTTGGATCTCGTCCTCGGCGGATTACAATCGCAACTGCAAGAGCGGCGCCATCGCCGTCTGGGGCACCTACCTTGGCTACGTGATGGCCGCCATGATCGCCATGGGCCTGGGCGCCGCCGTTTCCGGGCTGTCGGTCCTCAACGGTATGCAGCAGACCTACGATCCGACCCGGCTGCTCTCCGGTTTCGGCTTCGGCCTGCCCGCGGCCCTGGTCATCTTCTTCTCCGTGATGACCACCAATGTCATGGCCGTCTACAGCGCCACCCTGTCCTGCATGAACGTGTCGCCCGGCATGGCCTTCTGGAAGCCAGCGCTGATCATCGGGGTCATGACCGTCTTCGGCGCCCTGATTCCCGGCATCCTGGACCAGTTCCAGAACTTTCTGCTATTGATAGGCGCGCTGTTCATCCCGGCCTTCTCGGTGATCATCGTCGATTACTACCTGGTCGGTCGCGAGGGTTACAGCCCCGAACTGCTCAAGGCGCGTCACCAGCTGGGACGCCCCACCGCGCCGGTGGCAATCGGTGCCTACGTGATCGGCGCCGGGCTGGCCGCCTACTGGTCGCTGGTCGCGCCGCTGGCCTTCGGCGCCTCGCTGCCGGTCTTCATCATCACCGGCGGCCTCTACTGGCTCGGCGCCATGCTGTTGACCAAGTCTCGCGCGAACGCTTCACAGACCGCAGGAGAGTGACACCGATGAGACTGATGCTGGCGCAAACCGACCCCGTGTACGGCGACGTGGCCGCCAACCTGGCGTCTCTTGCGCGCCAGTGTCAGCAGGCAGCGGCGGCCGGCGCGGACCTGTTGGTCCTCCCCGAGCTCGCCCTGAGCGGCTACAACATCTTCGAGCGACTGGAGGAACTCGCCGAGCCGGTGGGCGGCCCGATCGCCCAGCGGGTCGCCGAGCTCGCCGCCAAGTACGAGCTATTCCTGCTCTTCGGCCTGGTCGAGCGGCAAGCCGACGGACGCCTGACCAATTCCGCCGTGCTGATCGACGACCGGGGCGAGCGTATCGCCACCTACCACAAGCGCCAGCTGTGGGATCGCGAACATGCCTTTTTCACCGCCGGCGAGGACTGCTGCGTGGTGGATACGCGCCTCGGCCGACTCGGGCTGATGATCTGCTATGACAACGAGTTTCCCGAGGTAGCCAGGGCGCTCGCCACTCAGGGGGCTCAGGTCATCCTCTCGCCCACCGCCAACATGGTGCCCAATGCCGAGCGACAGGCGCTGCAGATTCGGGCCCGGGCCCTCGACAACCAATGCTTCGTCGCCTGCACCAACCGGGCCGGCGAGGAAGCCGAACTGCGTTATTGCGGCAACAGCCTGATAGCGGGACCGGATGGCGAGGTCCTGGGGCGCCTCGGTGACGCGGCGGGCAGCCTGGTGGTCGACATCGACCTGCGCCGCATCGACGCAAGCCGCGCCCACCAGGACTATCTTCAGGACCTCAGGCCGATGCCGGAGACAATCGCATGAGCCGTTTTTCGCTTCCTCGGGGCGATGCCGCGAGCTGGTATCGCACCACGTCGCTCAATGACGGGATCACGCATATCGACGAGCCCGCCATCAAGCCGTTCTACCGCTGCAATATCTGGCACGTGCGGGGCCGCGAGAGAGACTTGCTGGTGGACTTCGGGCTGGGTGCCGTGCCGCTGCGCCGCCAGGTCCCGCTGCTCAGCGAGCGTGACCTGATCGCGGTGGCGAGCCACACCCACTTCGATCATATCGGTAGCGCGCATGAGTTCGACTGCTGCCATGTGCACGCCGCCGAGGCCGGTATCCTGGCCGATCCGGACAACGCGCGTACCCTGGCCGACGCCTTTCTCGACGACGCCATGTTCGATGCCCTGCCGCCGGCCCCCTTCGAGCATCATCGCTACCGTATCGCCCCGCCGACGCGTATCGCTACGCTCGAGGACGGCGAAATCATCGACCTCGGCGACCGCCGTTTCGAGGTCATCCATACGCCGGGGCACTCCCCCGGCGGCATCGCGCTCTGGGAAGCCGTCAGCGGCATCCTGATCTCGGGCGATCTCATCTACGACGGGCCACTGATCGAGGATGTCTATCACAGTAACGCCCGCGATTACGCCGCCAGCATGCGCCGTCTGCGCGAATTGCCCGCGCGCGTCGTTCACGGCGGTCATTTTCCCAGTTTTTCCGGGGCACGCCTGCACGCCATGATCGATGACTGGCTGCGCGACCACGCCCTCTGAAGGAGCCACCATGCAAGCACTCGACCACCAATTCATCGATAACCGCTGGGTCGCGGGTCACGGCACTCGACGCCTGGCGGTGATGGACCCGTATCATGAGCGCCAGATCGCCGAGGTCACGGCCGGCGATGCCCGCGACGTCGAGGCAGCCGTCGAGGCGGCACGCCGTGCGCTGCCCGGATGGCATGCCCTGGGCGGCGAACGTCGCGGCGCCTATCTGACTGCGCTGGCCGACGCCCTGACGGCACGCCGCGAAGCCCTGATGGAGCTGTCCGCGACCAACAACGGCAAGGCGCTCGCCGAGGCCGGCATCGACCTCGACGACGCCATCGCCTGCTATCGCTACTACGCACGCCAGGCCGGCGACCTGGAAGCGCGTCAGGGACGCCGCATCACCCACGACATCGAGGGCGTCGACGCCCACTGCTACGAAGATCCCGCCGGAGTGATGGGCCTGATCACGCCGTGGAACTTCCCGCTGGTGACCAGCGCCTGGAAGATCGCGCCGGCCCTGGCGGCGGGCTGCACGGTGGTCTTCAAGCCCTCCGAGGTCACGCCGCTGCCGGAACAGGCCCTCGCCGAGATCGCCCTGGAGATCGCGTTGCCGCCGGGCGTGCTCAACCTGCTGCATGGCGATGGCGACGGCATCGGCATACCGCTGACGCATCATCGCGGCATCGACAAGCTGTCGTTCACCGGCAGCAACGCCGTGGGCGAGCGCGTCATGCAGGCCGCCGCCGAGGGGAGCCGCGGCGTGTCGCTGGAACTCGGCGGCAAGTCGCCGATCCTGGTACTCGAGGATGCCGAGGTCAAACAGGCCGCCGACTGGGTCATGGCCGGCATCTATTTCAACAGCGGGCAAATTTGCTCGGCGACCTCGCGGCTGATCGTGCACGAGACCCTGGCCGACGCGCTGTACGAGGCACTGGCCACGCGCATCGACGCCATACGCCTGGGCGATCCGCTGGGCGAGAACACCGACATGGGACCGATGACCAGCCAGCGTCAGCGCGATCGCGTCCGCGACTACCTGGCCGTCGCCGAGCGCGAGGGTCTGGATGCGGTGCGCGACGCCCGCCATCGCCAGTTGCCGTCGCAGGGCTATTTCATCGCTCCGACGCTGTATCGCGACGTGCCCACCGACAGCCGCCTGTGGTGCGAGGAGGTCTTCGGTCCAGTGCTGTGCGCACGCAGCGTCGCATCCGATGACGATGCCATCGCCCTGGCCAACGACAACGCGTTCGGCCTGGCCGCCACGGTCATCAGCGGCGATCCGCAACGCGCCCAGCGGGTCGGCCGTGCATTGCGCGCCGGCAACATCTGGTACAACAGCGAGCAGATCGTAATGCCCGAGGCCAGCTGGGGCGGCTTCGGACGCAGCGGCATCGGCCGCGAGCTCGGTCCCTGGGGGCTATCCGCCTATCTGGAAGTCAAGCACCTAATCGGGCCCGACGTAAGCCGCTACCCAACGCAAAGCGCCCTGCCGGGATAACCCGACAGGGCGCTTCGTTTCGTGGCGCGTTCGAGAACCAGTCGCTTGGCGGCTCGTCTAGACGCTGGCCTTGAGCTGCTGCGCCAGCGCCTTGTAGAGACGCGGGCCAGCAGCCATCAGACTGCCACCGTCTTCGACGCTGGGCGAGCCGTCGATGGCGCCGGTCAGCGCACCCGCCTCTTTCAGCAGCAAGGAGCCGACCAGACGGTCCTGCTCTTCCAGCCCCATCACGAACACGGCGTCGGCACGGCCCGAGGCAAACTCGATCATGTCGAGCAGCGCACAGCCGGTTCCGGTCAGCGTATCGATCTGCGGCCCCAGGCGTTCGACCACGGTCAGATACTGCGGCAGCCAGCGCGAGCGGCTGTCGAGCGCCGGCCAGGCCAGCGAGAGCCGAGCGCCCTCGACGCTGACCGTCTTGGAGACGCGCATGCGCTTGCCGTTACCCTGCGCACCGCGGCCACGGCTGATCAGGAATTCGTCATCGCTGAATGGCGACACGACCACCGCATGCTCCGGGCGCCCCTTGACCAGGCACACCATCGAGATCGCGAACTGGCGGTTCGCCACACCGAGATTGGACTCGCCGTGGATCGGCTCGATGTGCCACACGGTATCCTTGTCGGTGCCCTTGCCTTCGCGATAAGGCGTGTAGCGACCGGAAATCCCGTGCTGCGGATAACCGCGGGAGAGCTGATGAACGATCAGCGTTTCAGCGTTACGTGCCGTATCCTCGAGCAGATTGGCGGTTGCCTGCTCGTCGTGGTTGACCTCGAGACGGTCACGGATACGAACGAATTGCTCAGCGGCACTGCGAGCGGCGCGCAGCGCATATTGAACCATCGGATGCATGGATCTGGCCTTGGGGTGTCGGAGGCTGTTAAAGAACGCCGCGCAGTCTAGCAGAAGTCGGCCTTTCCAGTCATGCTAGACTACGCGTTTTCCCGCTTGCCCCAGCATTCGATCCGTACCCGATGCCTCTTTCACAGTGTCCCATGCCTCTTTCTATGCTCGACCGTATCCGTATCGTTCTCATCGGCACCAGCCATCCCGGTAATATCGGCGCCGCCACTCGCGCCATGCGCAACATGGGCCTCGAGGATCTCGCCCTGGTGACTCCCCGCTGCAACCCCAAGGATCTCGAGGCCTACTCGCGAGCTTCCGGGGCGACCACGCTGGTGGATAGCGCGCGACAATTCGACGCGCTCGAGGATGCCGTGGCCGACTGCACCCTGGTGGTGGGTGCGAGCGCTCGCTCGCGCCATCTGCCCTGGCCGATGGTCGGGCCCCGCGATCTGGCGGAGAGCCTGCCGAAGGCGCTGGAACCGGCCGAGGCCCGCGTCGCGCTGGTGTTCGGGCGTGAGGACACCGGCCTGACCAACGCCGAGCTGCAGCGCTGCCATCAGCACGTGCACATCCCGACCAACCCTGACTTCAGCTCGCTGAACCTGGCCGCTGCCGTGCAGGTGCTCGCCTACGAGTGCCGCCAGGCGTTTCTGGCCCTGGCAGACGCTTCATCGAGCGCCGCGTCCGCGCCGGAGCGCGAAGTTGACCAGCCTTTCGGCGTGACCTGGGACAACCCGCCGGCGACCCACGCCGATCTCGAACGCTTTTTCGTCCATCTCGAGCAAACGCTGACGGCGATCGAATTCCACGACCCCGACAATCCCCGCCAATTGATGGCACGTCT